>JBBRGX010000093.1:0-10615 GCA_038223605.1 Actinomycetales bacterium
GAGGATCCGGCACTACGCTGGCTCCGTGAACGACGCCCCGATCGGAATCTTCGACTCCGGTGTCGGCGGGCTGACGGTCGCCCGCGCCGTCCTGGACCAGCTGCCCCACGAGTCCGTGCTCTACCTCGGGGACACGGCGAACGGTCCGTACGGTCCCAAGCCGCTCGCCGCGGTCCGCGCGCACGCCCTGGAGGTGATGGACGACCTCGTCGACGCCGGCGTGAAGATGCTGGTCATCGCCTGCAACACGGCGTCGGCCGCGGTGCTCCGGGACGCCAGGGAGCGGTACACCCAGCGGCGCGGGCTGCCCGTCGTCGAGGTGATCCTTCCTGCTGCGCGCCGCGCGGCCGCCGCCACCAGGACCGGGCGCGTGGGCGTGATCGGCACCCGCGCCACCATCGCCTCGCGCGCCTACGACGACGCCTTCGCCGTCGCCGCGGGCATCACGCTGACCACTCAGGCCTGCCCGGAGTTCGTCGAGCTCGTCGAGAGCGGCCGGACCTCGGGACCGGAGGTCCTGGCGATCGCCCGTCGATCCCTTGCCCCGGTGCAGGCGGCCGACGTCGACACCCTCGTCCTCGGCTGCACCCACTACCCGCTGCTCACCGGGGTCATCTCCTACGTCATGGGGGACCAGGTCACCCTCGTCTCCTCGGCCGAGGAGACGGCGAAGGACGTCTTCCGCTCACTCGTCGCGCACGGGCTCGAGCGTGACCCGAGCCTCGGCCCGCCCCAGCACCGCTTCCTGGCGACCGGGGACTCGGCTTCGTTCCTGGCCCTGGCGCGGCGCTTCCTCGGCCCGGAGGTGGCAGCGGTCGAGCAGCCGGGGAGCCTGCGATGAGGCTCACGGTGGTCGGCTGCGCCGGATCCTTCCCCGGGCCGGAGTCGGCAGCCAGCTGCTACCTGGTGCAGGCCGATGACGCCGACGGTCGCACGTGGAGCGCCCTGCTCGACCTGGGCAGCGGGGCGCTCGGTCCGCTGCAGCGCTATCTCGACCCCGCCGACGTGGACGCGGTCGCGCTGTCCCACCTGCACCCCGACCACATGGCGGACCTCTGCGGGCTCTACGTCTACCTGTGCTACCGCCCGTCAGCCCACCGGCCCGCCGGCAGGGGAGCCGGCCCGGTGCCCATCCCTGTCCATGGACCCTTCGGTACGGCGTCGCGGCTGGCCCAGGCGTACGGGCTCGGGCCGACCGAGACGATGGGCGACGAGCTCTCGGTGCACACCTGGCAGGCGGGGCAGCCCGTCCGGGTCGGTCCGCTCACGCTGACGGCCGTCCCCGTCGAGCACCCCGTCCCGGCGTACGGGATCCGGGTGACCGGACCATCGGACGAGGACCCGTCCCGGACCGTGACACTGGCGTACACGGGCGACACCGACGCCTGCGCCGGGCTCGACGCGCTGGCCACCGGTGCCGACCTGCTCCTCGCCGAGGCGGCGTTCCTCGAGGAGCGCGACGACGCCGTGCGCGGGATCCACCTCACCGGTCGTCGGGCAGGGCAGGCAGCCGCGAGTGGCGCCTCGGGGCGTCTCCTGCTCACCCATGTGCCCGCCTGGAACCCCCCAGGAGCTGCCGCGACGGAGGCAGCGGAGGTCTACCGCGGGCCGATCGGCACGGCCGTCCCCGGGCTGGTCGTCGTCCTGTGAGCCGACGACCGCACCATCGGCCGGCGGTCTTCCTGCCGTAACCTCGGCGGCATGACATCGACGAACCCCACGCCCGTGCGCGCCGACGGCCGCCGCCCCGACGAGCTGCGCCCGGTGCGGCTGACCCGCGGCTGGCTCGACGAGGCCGAGGGCAGCGTGCTGGTCGAGTTCGGTCGCACCCGCGTGCTGTGCGTGGCCTCGTTCACCGCCGGCGTCCCGCGCTGGCGCAAGGGCTCCGGCTCGGGCTGGGTCACCGCCGAGTACGCGATGCTGCCGCGCGCCACCTCCACACGCAGCGACCGCGAGTCGGTCAAGGGACGCATCGGCGGGCGGACGCACGAGATCTCGCGCCTGATCGGCCGTTCCCTCCGCGCGGTGATCGACGTCTCCGCACTCGGCGAGAACACGATCGTGCTGGACTGCGACGTGCTCCAGGCCGATGGCGGCACCCGCACGGCGGCCATCACCGGCGCCTACGTCGCTCTGGCCGACGCGATCACCTGGGGCCGCAGGTCGGGGGCGATCGCCGGGAGCAAGCCCGTGCTCACCGACTCCGTCGCCGCCGTCAGCGTCGGCATCATCGACGGGGTGCCCATGCTCGACCTGCCGTACGAGGAGGACGTGCGGGCCGAGACCGACATGAACGTCGTCGTGACCGGCTCCGGCGGCTTCGTCGAGGTGCAGGGCACGGCCGAGCGCACACCGTTCAGCCGGGCAGAGCTCGACGTGCTCCTCGACCTCGCGGTCGGTGGCACGGCGCGCCTGGCGGCGCTCCAGTCCGAGGCGCTGGCCGACGGCCTGGTGCCGTGAGGCGGGTCGTCCTCGCGACGCACAACGCGCACAAGGTCGGCGAGCTGCGCGCGATCCTCGCCGACCTGCCGGGGCTCGGCGACCTCGAGATCGTCGGCGCTCGCGAGCTCGGCGCCCCGTCGCCCGTGGAGGACGGGGTGACCTTCGCGGAGAACGCCCTGCTCAAGGCTCGCGCCACCGCTGCGGCCACCGGTCTGCCGGCCCTCGCCGACGACTCGGGGCTGGCGGTCGACGTGCTCGGTGGTGCACCGGGGATCTTCTCCGCGCGCTGGGCCGGCGGGCACGGTGACGACGCAGCGAACCTCGCCCTGCTGCTCGACCAGCTCGCCGATGTCCGCGACGAGCACCGGGGAGCGCAGTTCGTCTGCGCCGCCGCGCTCGTCACCCCGCAGGGCGTCGAGCACGTCGCGAGCGGGATCCTGCGCGGCCGTCTGACGCGGGCACCGCGGGGCACCGGCGGTTTCGGCTACGACCCCGTCCTGGAGCCGGACGAGCAGCCGGGGCGCGCGCGGGGCACGGTCCTCACCTCGGCCGAGCTCACCGCGGCGGAGAAGAACAGCATCTCGCACCGCGGGCAGGCCTTCCGGGCACTGGCCCCCCACCTGGCGGCGCTGCTCGGGTGAAGGCCTGGGGCTGCGCGTCCCGGCCCGTCAGCTCTGTCCGGCGAGGCCCATGCTCCCCGCCCAGCCCAGGCAGCCACCGCGCGCGACCGCGCTCACGGCTGCCGGCCGACCCAGGCCATCGCCTGGCGCACCAGGTATCCGTGGCCGCCGATCATCTCCGCCTGGACCTGGCCCTCGCAGGCCTCCTCCGGGGTGATCCACGCGAGGTCGAGCGCGTCCTGCTGCGGCTGGCAGTCGCCGGCCATCGGGACGACGTAGGCCAGGGAGACGGCATGCTGCCGTGGGTCGTGGAAGGGCGTCACCCCGTGCGTGGGCAGGTACTCGGCCACCGTGAAGGGCTGCGGGCTGGACGGGATCTGCGGTAGCGCCATCGGCCCGAGGTCCTTCTCGATGTGCCGGAGCAGGGCGTCCCTGACCCGCTCGTGGTAGAGGACCCGGCCGGAGACGACCGCCCGCGTCATCACTCCGGCGCTGCTGACCCGTAGCAGCAGCCCGACAGCGATCACGTCCCCGCTCTCGTCCACCCGCACCGGGACCGCGTCGACGTACACCAGCGGGAGGTGGCGCCTCGCCCTGGCCAGCTCTCGATCGGTGAGCCACCCGTCCGGGCGCGGGTCCTCGGGAAAGTCGACGGTCTCGGTCATGTCGAGAGCCTAGGCGGGAGCACGCGACGGGAATACCGGGGACGCGCCGACGTTGACATCCCCTGAGAACAGCTTCGCGCCGCGACAGGAGAGAACCGCCATGCCCACGCTTCAGCTGACCGAGGACGCCTTCGAGGCCACCATCACGAGCAACGACATCGTGCTCGTCGACTTCTGGGCCGCGTGGTGCGGTCCTTGCCGCATGTTCGGCCCGATCTTCGAGGCCTCCTCGGACGTGCACAGCGACATCGTCCACGCGAAGGTGGACACCGAGGCCGAGCAGGCGCTCGCGTCCGCAGCCGGCATCTCCTCGATCCCGACGCTGATGGCGTTCCGGGAGGGGATCCTCGTCTTCGCGCAGCCCGGCGCCCTGCCGAAGGAGTCGCTCGAGCAGGTGGTCCAGGCCGTCAGGGCGCTCGACATGGACGAGGTCCGCGCGCAGGTCGCGGCCCAGCATGCCGAGGACGAGCACGCGCACGAGCACGAGCACGACCACGCGCACTGAGCGCCGGTACCCGGGTCAGCACTGAGGTCCGGGCGGGGGCGGGACGTCACTCGACGTCGCGACCCCGCCGTCATGTCATCCCCTGTTCACCGTCGATGCTCCGCTGCGTGGTCCGCGTGCGGGAGTATGCGGCTGATGCGACACGAGCCCTCCGGGCGGCTCGCCGCGGCCGTGGTGCTCCTGACGTCGGGTGCGCTCCTCCTCACGGGGATCGCCGCGGCAGGCGACGACCCCACCGAACCTCTCCTCCTCGACGGATCACCCGCGGCGCAGGCTCTGGCACTCCTCGCCCCCGAGCAGCCCTCTGCCTCGGCGATGCCGTCCGTGTCGATGGACGGACTCACCCGCACGTCGGCCGAGGTGGCGGCGCCGGCCCCGGCCCGCGCCGCCGCCGAGTGGGTCGACGCCATCGCGCGGGCGTCCGGCATCCCCGCCCCGGCCCTCCAGGGCTACGCTGACGCGACGCTGACTCTCGATCGAGAGGATCCCGGTTGTCGCCTCGGGTGGACCACCCTCGCCGGGATCGGCGCGATCGAGTCCGGCCACGGCACGCACGGGGGATCGGCGCTCGACGAGGACGGCCGGGCCTTCCCCGCGATCATCGGGCCGGCGCTCGACGGCGTGGGCTTCGCCGCGATCCGTGCCAGTGAGCTCTCCGTCGCCCTCGACGGCGACCCGCTCTGGCAGCATGCTGTCGGCCCAATGCAGTTCCTGCCCGACACCTGGGAGCGCTGGGGCGCGGACGGCGACGTCGACGGCCGCGAGGACCCGCAGGACATCGACGACGCGGCCCTCGCCGCTGGACGCTATCTGTGCGCCGGCAGCGGTGATCTCGAGACGGCAGACGGCTGGCACCGCGCCGTGCTCTCGTACAACCACGACGAGGAGTACGTCACGGCCGTGCTCGCGCGGGCCGACGCCTACGCCACGGCGTCCAGGGCGGCGTCGACGATGCCATGACGGCGGCGGGGCGACTGCTCGGCGATCGCTACGAGGTCGGGGCCCGCTCGGGCTCGGCGGCACCGCGTCGGTGTTCCGGGCCTACGACACCCGACTGGCCCGCCCGGTGGCCCTAAAGATGCTCCATCCGCACCTCGCGGCGTCGGCCGCGGATCTCGCGCGGTTCGAGGTCGAGGGCCGCATCGCGGCGGGGCTGAGCCACCCGCGGATCGTCCCGGTGCTCGACGCCGGTCGCGACGGAGCGGTGGCGTGGCTCGCCGTCGAGCTCGTCGAGGGGGCGACGGTAGCTGAGCTCGTCGGCGCGGGCGCTGCGCTGGGTCCGGGGGACGCGTTGCGCGTGCTGCGAGCCGTGCTGGACGCGCTGGCGTACGTGCATGCGGCGGGTCGCCTGCACCTGGACCTCTCGGCGAACAACGTGATGATTGACTACGGCGAGGCGGGGCCCGACTGGTCCAGCGCCCGGGTGCTGGACGTCGGCGGGCGACCCATCGCCGAGGTGCCGCTCGCGACGGACGGCGCCGCCGACAAGGTCCGGCTCGTGCGGGCCAGTCCAGGTTTCGCCTCGCCTGAGGTCGCGACCGGGATGCGGGCGGGACCGAGAGCCGACCTGTACTCAGCGGGCGCGCTGCTGCACCTGCTCCTCACGGGACGACCACCGTTCGAGCGGGACGATCCACGAGCCGTGCTCGAGGCCCAGGTGCACGAGCCCGCGCCGCGGCCCTCGGCAACGGTCGCCGGGCTCGGCGCCGAGCTCGACGGTCTCGTGCTGCGCGCCATGGAGAAGGATCCCTCTCGCCGCTACACCGACGCCGACGAGATGGCGGCGGCCGTCTCTGGAGCCCTCGCACGTGTCGATCTGCCGCTGCCGCTGCCGCGAGCCGTGGCCCACCAGCGTCGCGCTCCGGCGAGTGGGACGCTGCGCACCGAGGCGCTCGCGATCGCCGCGCCTGCGCCCGACCGGCCGAGAGCCCGTCCGTCGGCCCGGATTGCTCCGGCCGCCCTCGCGGCCCTCCTGATCGTGCCCGGTGTGGTCGCCGCCGTCGCCCTCGGCGCGCCCGGCGGGGGACCGCCCGCCGCCGCGCTGATCGTCCTGACCCCCAGCTCCATCCCCGTGCCGAGTCCGAGCAGCACGCCCGTGCGAGCACCGGCGCCCGTGACGGTCGAGGCGGCGCCTGCGCCGCCGGAGACGGTCGTCTGCCCCGATCTGATCGGTCTCGGCGTGCAGGAGGCGCGCTCCGTGCTCGAGTCGCTGGGGCTGACGGTCGGCGAGGTGTCCGAGCTGCCCGACGAGGGGCAGGTCGACCGCGTGCTGAGCAGCTATCCCGCGAGCGGCGAGGTGATGGAGCTCGGTGCGGCGGTCGGCCTCGTCGTGAGCACGGCGGTCCCGGGAGGACCCACCCCGACCCCGAGCCCGACCTCGACGTCCGACCTGAGCCCGATGCCCAGCACGAGCCCCACGCCGCGCGCCCCGACCTCGCCGACGCCGAGCCCGACAGCCCAGGCCACGCCTGCCCCGAGCGCCACAGCCGGCCCCGTCGTCAGCCCGTCGCCGACACCCGCTCCGTAGCCGTCGTCCGGGGCGGTTGTGGTCGCTCTCGGCATCGCCAGCGGCGAGATGAGGCGTCGCACGGATCGTTCACCCGGGGGTCATCCCCTGGACGTCCCGTTCATCCCCACGTGTCATCCGGTGTCCGTTAAGTCTCCTCTGGCGATCATCACGCGCGCCGAGCGGATCCGGGAGCGAGCAGAACGAGGAGTGGAATGCGTCCCGCAGTACACGTCTTCCAGTTCTTTGCGACCGCAGGCATCGACGGCGTCTGGTGGCGATTCCTCAGCCCGAACGGTCGCGGGCTCGCGCGCAGCCCCCAGGGCTACCCGACCCTCGATGACGCGTCGACGGGGCTCTCCCAGGCGATCGCCGTGCTCCCCGACACGTCGGTGATCGTCCGGCCGACGCCGGACAACCGTTGGCGCTGGCGCCTCGATCTCGATGGAGAGCCGCTCGTGCTCGGTGCCGGCGCGCAGGACCGCCGGGTGCGCTGCGAGGCGGCCTGCCAGCGGTTCGTCGACTCCGCTCCCGACGGGTTCGTCGACCCGGTGGTCCACACCTTCCGGCGCGTCGACGCCGGCTACCCGCGGATGGCTATCTCATGACGCTGCTGCGCACGGAGAACCCGTCGACCTTCGCGGGTTCTTCTCGGACGGTGTCTGGAATCCCTTCGGTCCGTGTCGTCGGCGTCTGTGGCTGGGTGCCACTTTTCGAGAGGAGCACGACGAGATGACTACAGTGCTCAGCGAGTCGATGCTGCCGCCCGAGGCGCCGGCGCGACCAAGGACGGTCCGTGCCCGACCCACGGGCTCCGACCGGGCATTTCATGCCGTGGCACGCTCGGCGGGCGGCGCGACGGTCGGCATCATGCTCGCTGTCGGGCTCTTCCTCTCCATCAGGGCGAAGGATGCCCTGTCGGCGTCTGGGACGAGCTTCCTCACCGAACAGCAGTGGTCGCCGGAGACCGGCACCTTCGGCGTGGCATCCGTCCTCTTCGGCACGGTGACGATCGCCGTGATCGCGCTCGCTGTGGCCTTCCCGCTCGCGTTGAGCACCGCCCTGCTGCTCTCGGAAGTCGCGACAGGCCCAGTGCGCCGGCTCCTGGTCTCACTCGTCGATCTCATGGCGGCCGTACCGAGCATCATCTTCGGCCTGTGGGGGGTGTATTTCCTGCAGAGCGCGATCATCCCCGTCTCGCGATGGCTCTCCTCGACCTTCGGGTTGATCCCGATCCTTGCGGTCACCGACGAGTCCGGAGCGAGCGTGACGGACGCCAGCTTCTTCACCTCGTCGGCCTTCATCGCGGGCATCGTGGTGGGCTTGATGGTGGTGCCGACCACCACCTCCGTGATGCGCGAGGCGTTCTCGCAGGCTCCGTCCGGCGAGCGCGAGGGCGCCTACGCGCTCGGCTCGACCCGCTGGGGGATGATCCGCGCCGTCGTCCTGCCGTTCGGCAAGGGCGGGGTGATCGGCGGGACGATGCTCGGCCTGGGACGGGCGCTCGGCGAGACGATCGCCGTCTACATGATCATCTCTCCTATCTTCGCCATCAACTGGCAGGTCCTCAAGACAGGCACGAACTCGGTCTCAGCCCTGATCGCGCTGCGGTACGGGGAGGCGAGCGACTTCGGCCTCTCGGCGCTGATGGCCGCCGGCCTCGTGCTGTTCCTCCTGACGCTGGTGATCAACTTCTCCGCGTCGTCCATCGTCGCGCGGTCCCGATCCGGCGCGCAGAGCGAGGGCTGAGCCATGACTGTCACGGATGAGCGCACGGCAACAGGCGCCACGGTCCTTCCACGGCCGACCGAGCCGATCGGTCCGCGGCGGGCGCTGCACGCCTGGACCGTGCAGGAGTCGTTCGACCTCGGGGGTGCGGCGCTCGGCGGCGCGGCCATCGCGACCCTGCTGTTCGGTCGCTTCACTTCGATGTACGGCGGGATCGGCTGGGTGGTCGTCGCCCTGCTCGCGTTCTTCGGCACCTACGCCCTGCTGGTGTCGCTGCACTCCGACCGCCGACAGGTCTTCGATCGGTTGTCCACCGCGCTGGTCATCACCGCGGGTGTGATTCTGTTCGGCACCCTGGCTTTCGTCGTGGTGTACACGGTGGTGCGGGGTGCTCCTGCACTGGTGCACCTCAACTTCTACGTGCAGACGATGCGGCTTGCCGGTCCGCTCGACCCTCTGACGGTCGGTGGGATCGCGCACGCCCTGGTCGGCACCCTTATCCAGATCTCCATCGCACTGGCCATCACGATCCCGCTCGGCATCGCTACAGCGGTGTTCCTCAACGAGGTGGGCGGGCCGTTCGCGCGGTTCGTTCGGACCGTGTCCGACGCGATGACCGCACTGCCGTCCGTGGTCGCCGGCCTGTTCATCTTCGCCTCGGTCATCCAGCTGTTCACCCACGAACGGTCCGGGTTCGCGGCAGCGCTCGCGATCACCGTCATGATGCTGCCGATCGTGATCCGATCCGCGGACGTGGTGCTGCGGCTGGTTCCGAACGGCCTGCGAGAGGCGTCCTACGCCATGGGCTCGACGCGATGGCGGACCGTCTGGCACGTGGTGCTTCCCACCTCGCGCTCCGGGCTGGCGACAGCCGTCATCCTCGGCGCCGCCCGCGGCCTCGGCGAGACCAGCCCTGTCCTGCTGACGTCGGGGGTCACGGCGGAGATGAAGACCAATCCGTTCTCCGGCCCGATGATCTCGATGCCGTTGCAGGTCTTCGATCTGGTCCGCTCGCCCGAGCCGACGATGATCGCGCGTGGCTTCGGAACCGCCGCCGTGTTGCTGGCACTGGTCCTGATCCTCTTCGCGATTGCTCGGGTGATCGGCGGGCGCGGCCCAGGCGAGCTGTCCGAGCGCCAGAGGCGGCGTGTGATCACCCGCTCGGCACGAGCACTCGCTGAGATCCAGTCCCTGCACCCGGCGGACCCCACCACTCGTCTCGAGGAGTCACCATGACCCGCACCGCTCGGCTGTCGACCCGAGCCCTGGTCGCGACGTTCGCCCTTCTCATTCTGGGGACCATCGGCGCCAGTTCGGCGTCGGCCGATGGGTACGTGCCGATCACCGGGACGGGATCGACGTGGTCGCAGAACGCGCTCGACCAATGGCGACGCAACGTGGCAGCGAACTACGGCATGACGGTCAACTACTCCGGCACGGGCTCCACGTCGGGGCGCCGCGACTTCATCCAGGGCACTGTCGACTTCGCAATCAGTGAGATCCCGTTCCAGGCCAACCCGGAGGACGGCTCGGCCCCGGAGGTCCCCTCCGTCGGCTACGCGTACATGCCGGTCGTCGCCGGCGGCACGGCATTCATGTACAACCTGAAGATCAGTGGCAAACGGGTGACGAACCTTCGCTTGTCGGGCGACACCATCGCGAAGATCTTCACTGGGGTCGTCACGAAGTGGAACGACCCGGTGATCGTCGCGGACAACCCCGGCCTGGCGATGCCTGACCGGGCGATCGTCCCCGTGGTGCGCTCCGACGGTTCGGGCACGACAGCGCAGTTCACGCGATGGCTGGACAAGCAGTACCCGACACTGTGGCAGGCCTTCTGCGCGAAGGTCGGGCGCGCGGGCACCTGCGGCATGACGTCCCAGTACCCCGTGTTCGGCTCGGCGAAGGCGCAGAAGGGCTCCGACGGGGTGTCCGGCTACGTCGCCCAGGACTACGGCGAGGGCGCGATCACCTACGTCGAGTACTCCTACGCCAAGAAGTCCGGATTCCCGGTTGCGAAGGTGCTCAATGCCGCCGGCTACTACGTCGAGCCGACTGCCCAGGCCGTCGCCGTCGCGTTGCTCAAGGCGCGGATCAACACCGACCCCGCCTCGAAGGACTACCTCAGCCAGATCCTCGACGACGTGTA
>JBBRGX010000094.1:0-10615 GCA_038223605.1 Actinomycetales bacterium
ACCGACGCGCACGGGTGTTGCTGCGCGACATCTTGCGCTTCGGAACAGCCACGGCTAGCTCTCTTTCGGTTCGTCGAACAGGCTGGTCAGGTCGGCCCACCGGGAGTCGACGACCTCGTGCTGGTGACCGGCGTTCTCCGGGTCCGCCAGCCGTGCGCCGCACTGCGGGCACAGACCGGGGCACTGCGAAGAGCAGACCGGACGGAACGGTAGCGCAGGCACCACCGCGTCACGCACCGCGGGCTCGAGGTCGATCAGATCGCCTACCAGCTCACGGAGGTCCTCATCGTCGTCGCCGTCATCGACAGCGACCCGGGCACGCTCGGGATACACGTACAGCTCCTGGATGGGGACCTCGATCTCGTCGAGGACCTCGTCTAGGCAACGCACGCACTCCCCCACGGTCCGGCCCCGGACGGATCCGGAGACGAGGACCCCTTCCATGACGGCCTCGAGTCGAAGATCGAGCTCGAGGTCGCTTCCGGGAGGGATGCCGATCACAGCGGTACCGAGATCCTCCGGCGCCGGCACCGTGCGGTGCTCGACGCGCATCGTCCCCGGTCGGCGGCCGAGCTCGTGTGTGTCGAGCGCGTACGGCGAACGGGGATCGATGTCGATCGGGCGCTCCACAGCGTGAGTCCAATGTCGAGGGGTCTCGGTCCACGCCACGAGTGGCAGGGCCGACGAACGATGTTACGGCATCCGGCCCCGTCGCCCAACTCGCTGCAGCGGGGCGTGCGGCTCACAGACCCGCGTCGAGCCGTCCCGCGAGCTTGGCGCGCCCGGCCTGGACCTGGGCGACGACGCGGCCGAGGTCGATCTCGAAGTCGGCGAGGCGCCGGTCGCAGTAGTCGTCGGCCTCGTGGCGCAGCTGCTGGGACGTCGCCTCGGCCTCGGCGAGGATCTCCTCGGCCCGCACGCGCGCCGCCACGACCACCTGCTCGGTGCTCACCAGGTCAGCCGCACGCTCGCGTGCGGCGGCGACGGTCCGCTCGGCCTGCGTCCTGGCGTCGGCCAGCACGTGGTCGGCACCGGCCAGCAGCTCGTCGGCACGGCTCAGCTGGTCGGGGAGCGCCTCCCGGGCCTGCTCGACGAGCTCGAGCAGCTCCGCCTTGCTCACGAGCACCGAGGAGGACATCGGCATCGCCCGCGCCTGCTGCACCGCTCGCTCGATCTCACCGAGGATCGTTGTCAGTCCCTCATCCATCCGAACCACCTCCGTCACGCTGCGCCCAGCGAGCAAGCACGACGTCGGCGACGCCGGGCGGGACCAGGTCGTCGATCCGTCCGCCATGCCTCGCCACGTCCTTGACCAGCGAGGACGCGATGTGAGCGACCGAGCGGTCGGCCGGGAGGAAGATCGTCTCGATCCCCGTCAGATGCCTGTTCATCAGGGCCATCGGCAGCTCGCCGTCATAGTCGGCACCGTTGCGCAGGCCCTTGAGCAGGATCGTCGCGCCGATCTGCCGGCAGTACTCGACCAGGAGCCCGCTGACGGCCTCGACGCGGACGGTCGGCAGGCCGGCGACGGCACGGCGGGCGAGGTCGACCCGCTCGTCGAGATCGAGCAGCGGGCGCTTTCCGGCGTTCGTCGCCACGGCGACCACGACCTCGTCGACCAGCGCCGCCCCTCGGCGGATGACGTCCAGGTGGCCGAGCGTGATCGGGTCGAACGACCCTGGGCACACGGCGATGCTCACGACCCCACCTTAGGGCGCGGCGAACCAGAGCACCGTCTCGCCGTACCGGCGCTGGTCCTCGCGGTGCAGCGCCCCGTCGCCGGCCGGCCACCGCGGCTCCGGGCTGCGCGCGGACCGCTCGACCACGACGAGGGCGTCCGGCGCCAGGTGCGGGGCGAGCGCCACCATGACCAGCGCGAGGTCCTCCTCGCCCAGGTCGTAGGGCGGGTCGAGGAAGACGAGGTCGAGGTCGGCGAGCGGACGACGACGCTGGAGGTAGGGCAGGGCACGCTCGGCGACGACCTCCAGCCCGGGCAGGTCGACGGCGGCGACGTTGCGCCGGCACGCGGCGACGGCGGCCTTGGCGTGGTCGACGAGCACGACGGCTGCCGCCCCACGGCTGGCGGCCTCCAGACCGAGGGCTCCGGAGCCGGCGAAGAGGTCGAGCACCTGCGCGCCGGCCAGGACGTCGAGGTGCTCCAGCCGGGAGAACAGCGCCTCGCGCACGCGGTCGCTCGTCGGACGGGTGCCGGCCGAGGGCACGACGAGGGCCCGTCCGCCCGCCGCCCCCGCGACGATCCGCGTCACCGCCGGGTTCCCTCACCCGGTGCGGCGGACGCGTCGGTGAGGCGTTGCATGAGGGTCTTCGTCGAGGCGCTCGAGCCGACCCGGGCAGCGATCAACGAGGTGATCACCTGGGCGGAGAGGACGGGGGCCGGGACGGAGCCGATGACCAGGGCGATGAGCGCCGGCACCAGGCCGAGGACGACGACGTCCGGCCCCCTGGCCAGGACGGCAGCGACTCCCGTCGGCAGCGCGCCCATCGGGGTCGAGACGAGGTCGCCGCCCCAGTCGGGGGCCGGGCGGTAGGCCGTGCGCAGCGCCCCGCCCGCCCACACCGGAGTGGTGAGGACACCGAGAGCGATCCACAGGCCGAGGTCGCCGCGCCAGAGCCCGACGGTCCCGAACGCGAGGACCGCCCAGAGCAGCATCACGGCGCCCGGGACGATGAGCCGCGCGCGGCGGACCGTCTCGGCGCTGAGCGGGAGCAGTCGGTCCAGCACGGGGGCCATCTCGGCCCGTCGCGCGCCCTCCCCCGTCGCGAGCATCGCGACGTAGCCCCCGCCGATCACGGCGAGGACGATCCCGATCGTCCCGGCGAGCTGCGGGGTGGTGACCACGAGCGCGGGGATCAGCCCGGCGACGAGGACCTGCACGAGGTGGCGGGGGGACCTGCTCAGCACGAGGAGGTCGGCGGCGACCACGGCAGTGAGCGGGCCACGGACCAGGCGCATCCGCAGCGAGCGTCGGCGGCGCTGCGTGGCGACCCGGTCGGTGAGCACCCGACCCAGCTCACGGGAGTCCATCGAGGCGAGCGCACCGGCAGCCTGGGCTGCCACCGAACCGCTCTCGCGCAGGCTCCGTCCCTGGATCGACCCGAGTCGACGGTCGAGCCCGACCCCGAGGAGCACGACGAGCACGACTCCCCCGACCAGGCCGAGGACCGGCACGTCCGGCAGCCCGGTCATCCGCCAGCCACCGACGACGGCGAGCACGGCCACGACGGGCGAGACGGCGACCACGACGTCACCGGCGATCACCGCGAGGCGGTTGCCGCGCCAGGACTGCGCGAGCCCGGCGAGCAGCACGATCCCTGCGCAGACGAGCGCAGCCGTCGTCGCCAGGCGGAGCACGTGACCGAGATCCGGCTCGGCGAGCAGGCCACCGTCGAGCACGCCCGCCATCAGCGCGCCGGCGGCGGCCGCGACCAGCGGGATGCGCAGCGACGCGGGGCGAACCAGCCCTCGACGGTCGACCGGGAGCCCGAGCCACCACGTCGCCTCGGCGCCACCGAGCCCGACCGGACCGAGCCGGCCGGCAAGCGTGAGGACCACTCCGGCCAGGGCGACGAGGCCCACCGCGACGACCGTCGGGAGCGAGGCTCCCGTGCCGGCGGCGGCGACGGGCGGTGCGGTCGAGGTGAGGCGACCTGCCACGCCGAGGGCCAGGCCGAACCCGATCGCGATCATGATCACCGCGTAGTAGACGTCGCCGAGGACCTCGCCGATCCCGGCCCCCGAGCGCCGGCGGGCGACCGCGACGGTGTAGCGCCGGATCGACCGGGCAGCAGGGAACTCCGTGAGCTCCGCCGGGCCGACGGCCGGCTCGAGCGGGTCACCGAGGTCGTCGGCGGCGGGGCCGGCGAGGTCGACGGCGCTCACCTCCCACCACGCGTCGTCCTCGGGGGTCGGCGGCGCGAGGCCGTCCGGGGGTGTCACAGGACGCCCGGCTGCAACGCATCGACGGCAGCCTCGACGCTGAGCGTCCCACTGGTGTCCCCGACGAGGACGGCGCGGTCGGCGACGGCGGCGAGCAGCTGCGGGTCGTGCGTGGCGAGGAGGACCGAGCCGCCCGCCTTCTTCTCCGCGATGAGACGGTCGGCGAGGTGGCCGCGCATCGCGACGTCAAGACGCTGCTCCGGCTCGTCGAGGACGAGCAGCGAACGGGGCCGCACCAGACCGGCGGCGAGCAGCAGACGTCGGCGCTGGCCGGAGGAGAGCGCCGTCGGCAGCGCGTCGGAGTGGTCGACGAGGCCGAACTCCGCCAGCAGCTCGTCCACCTCGGCCTCGGCGTCGGCGACGCCGTGACCGCGAGCGGTGAGGTAGAGGTGCTCGGCGACGGTGAGCGCAGGGAACCAGGCATCGTCGTCGAGCACGCTGGCGACCTGGGCGCGGTAGGCCACCGTGCGCTCGTCGACCGCGCGGCCGAGGACCTGGACCGAGCCGGAGATCGGCTCGAGAAGGCCGAGCACGGCCCGCAGGACGGTCGACTTGCCGGCACCGTTAGGGCCGACCAGCGCCAGGATGCGCCCGGCCGGCAGGGAGAAGGAGACCGGTGCGCAGACCGGGGTGCCGGAGTACCCGACGCGCAGGTCCACGGCACGCACCACCGGCGGTCGCTTGGTGGCCCCACCCGAACGGGGCGGGCGGCCGGCGGGGGTGGCGGACGGGTCACGAGCGGGCTGAGGCACGGCCGACAGCCTACGCAGCGCGGCTGGGCTTCCCCGCGGACCGAGGCCGGGGCCCGTCAGGCCCGGTCGAGGAACTCCTCGCGACGCGGGTCGAGCCACTCCTCGATGGCCGCGGCGAGCGCAGGCCACGTCGCGAGCGTGGGGTCGTCGGCGACCAGCGCCCGTGCCTCCTCGCGTGCCGTCGCCAGCAGGTCCGCGTCCCTGACGACACGCAGCAGCCGCAGCGAGCTCGATCGCCCGGACTGCGAGGCACCGAGGACGTCGCCCTCCCGACGCAGCTCGAGGTCGACCGTCGCGAGGGCGAAGCCGTCGGTGGTGGACGCGAGCGTCGCGACCCTGGTCGCGGACGGGGTCCCCTCCCGGGCGCGCGAGACCAGCAGGCACAGCCCGGGGTGCTCCCCGCGGCCGACCCGGCCCCGCAGCTGGTGGAGCTGGGAGAGCCCGAAGCGTTCGGCGTCCATCACGACCATGACACTGGCCTCCGGCACGTCGACGCCGACCTCGATCACCGTGGTGGCGACCAGCACCGGGGTGCTCCCTGCGGCGAACCGTGCCATCGCCTCGTCCTTCTCCGCCGCCCCGAGCCGCCCGTGCAGGATGCCGATGCCGACACCTGCCAGCGCCGGCAGCGCGGCGAGCTCAGCGGCGACCTCGAGCACGGCGCGCAGCGGTGGCCGGTCGGCGGCGCCGTCGGCGGCCTCGTCGAGCACGACCACGTCCGTCCCGTCGAGGTCGGAGCTGTCGTCGATCCGGGGGCAGACGACGTACGCGCGACGGCCGGCGTCGACCTCCTCGCGGACGCGCAGCCAGGTGCGCGCCGTCCACGCAGCGTTGTCCGCGGGGACGATGTGGGTGACGACCCCGGCCCGTCCGGCCGGGACCTCGGCGAGCGTGGAGACCTCGAGGTCCCCGAAGACGGTCATCGCGACGGTCCGCGGGATGGGCGTCGCCGTCATGACGAGCAGGTGCGGTGACCGGTCGCCGCGCGTGCGCAGGGCATCGCGCTGCTCGACGCCGAAGCGGTGCTGCTCGTCGACCACCAGGAGTCCGAGATCGGCGAACTGGACCTGGTCGCCGAGCAGCGCGTGGGTGCCCAGGACGATCCCGGCCCGGCCGGAGGCGGCATCGAGGAGGGACTGACGACGATGGGCCATCGGCTGGGAGCCGGTGAGCAGCACCACACGGGTCGCGTGCTCCTCGCCGCCGAGCATCCCCTCCTCGGCGAGCGGGCCGAGCAGGGCGCGCAGCGTGCGCAGGTGCTGCTGGGCGAGCACCTCGGTGGGGGCCAGCAGCGCGGCCTGACCGCCCGAGTCCACCACCTGGAGCATCGCCCGCAGCGCGACGACGGTCTTGCCAGAGCCGACCTCGCCCTGGAGCAGTCGCTGCATCGGGCTGGTCGACCGGAGGTCCTCCGCGATCTGCTCCCCGACCTCCCGCTGGCCGGCTGTCAGGACGAACGGGAGGCGCGCATCGAAGTCGGCGAGCAGGCTCGGCCTCCCGTCGGCGGCGCCGGGCCGGGCGGTACCCGGCTGCGCAGCTGCCTCGGCCCGACGCCTGGCCAGCGCCGACTGCAGGACGAACGCCTCCTCGAAGCGCAGGCGGTGCAGCCCTCGGTACGCCTCGGCCTCGGTCGCCGGGTCGTGCACGACGCGAAGTGTGGCCAGCAGGCCGGTCAGCCCGTGCCGTGCCAGCACCTCCTGCGGGATCGGGTCGGCGACGTCGGCCTCGGTGAGCGGGTCGAGCACGGTGCGGATCGCCCGCTGGATCCGCCAGGTCGGCACGGCGGCCGAGGCCGGGTACACGGGGATCGGCCTGCTCGCCGCGGCGAGCGCTGCTGCCTCCTCGTCCGCCCCGTCCCCGATCAGCTGGTAGTCCGGGTGCGTGAGCTGCAGGGCGCCGCGGTACTCGCTGACCGTTCCGGTGAACAGGCCGACGCGGCCGGGGCGCAGCCGGTCCTCATGGGGCCGCAGGGCTCCTCGCCGTTTGGCGAAGAAGGTCAGGGAGAGCTCGCGCGTGCCGTCCGTGACAACGGCGGAGAGCATCGCCCCGCCGCGCGAGCGCAGGTCGCGGACGGTGGCCTGGCGCACCTGGGCCATCACGGTGACGTGCTCGCCGGGGAGGAGGGCGGTGAGGTCGGTCATCCGGCCGGGCTCCGCGTAGCGTCGCGGGTAGTGCCGCACGAGGTCCTCGACCGTGTGCAGGCCGAGCTTCTCCAGCGCGGCGGCGGTGCGCTCGCCGAGCACCCGACGCAGCGGTTCGGCCAGGCGACGGGCAGGCGCGACCCCGTCCGGATCCACTGCCTCACCTCCGTCCGTGACCGCCTCGTTTGGGTCGGCGCCCGCGATCGGCTACCCTATCCAGGTTGCCCAGTTTCCTCGGGCGCACCGGGAGACCGGCCGACCGGCCGCCCCGCCCCAGTCCCTGCGTCGGCGACGACGTGCTCGAACGATCAGGAGAAGAACGTGGCTGCCAACTGCGACGTCTGCGGCAAGGGCCCGAGCTTCGGGCACAGCATCTCCCACTCGCACCGACGGACCAAGCGTCGCTGGAACCCCAACATCCAGCGCGTGCGCGCCGTGGTCGCCGGGTCCCCCAAGCGTGTGAACGCCCGCACCTCGTGCCTCAAGGCCGGCAAGGTCCAGCGCGCCGCCTGAGCCCCAGCAGCTCTGAGCGTTCTCGACGCCCGCGTGCCTCACGGCCCGCGGGCGTCGTACTGCCCGGTCGCGATCGGGGCGGGGCGCGGGGTGTCCAGGGCGTGGCACCCGCCCTGGCACCGGCGCCGGACGGATGGCACTGTGGTCTCCATGGTGGACGAACTGCTCGACCTGACCATCCGGCCCGCGACCGCCGGCGATGCACGAGCGATCGCCGAGGTCCACATCGACTCCCTCCGGCACGCCTACGCCGGCGTCGTGAACGAGGCCCATCTCGCCGGGCTCGACCAGGCGACCTACACCGCCACCTGGTCCGCGCGGATCCAGGACGACCCGGCCCGCACGACGATCCTCGTCGCGACGGTCGACGGGGCGCTGACCGGCTTCGCGATGCTCGGTCCGAGCCGCGACGAGGACGCCGAGCTCGGCGGACTGGAGATCTACTTCATCTTCCTGGAGCCGGATGCCTGGGGTCACGGCGTGGCCCGCGAGCTCATGCGCACCGTGCTCGCCGAGGCTGCGGACGGGACGAGCGTCACGCTCTGGGTGCTCGAGGCGAACGAGCGCGCACGGCACTTCTACCGACGCCACGGGTTCGTCCCCGACGGGATCGAACGCCTCGAGCAGATCGGCGACGAGAGCTACCTCGAGGTGCGGTACCGCAAGAACTGAGCGAGCCCCGGAGAGCCGCACCGCGCCCCTCAGGCGCGGAAGTGGTCCCAACCGACGATGCCCTGAGGTACCCGGCCGCCGACGAGCACGCGCGGCCCCTCGGTGCCCGGCAGCACCCGACCGATCGGCCGGAACGGCGCAGGGAGCTCGACCGACGGCGGGAACGTCGCGAGCAGACCGTGGTCCTCTCCCCCGGCGAGCACCCAGACCCTGGCGTCCAGGCCCGTCGCCAGCGCGGCCGGAGCGAGCGCGGCCAGGTCGGCAGCGAAGGCGACCGCCGGCTCGTCGAGGTCCAGCGTGACGCCAGAGGCGCCGGCGAGCCGTCCGGCGTCCCGCAGCAGACCGTCGGAGACGTCGAGCATCGCCGTCGCGCCCGCGAGCGCAGCGGCCGGGCCGGCGGCCAGCGGGCACACCGGGCGCAGGTAGCCCGCCACGACCTCGCCGAGCGAGTCCCCAAGACCGGCGACCAGCGCGGCGAGACCCGCTGCCGACCGTCCGCGGACCCCGGCATGGGCGAGGACGTCTCCCGGACGGGCGCCGCTGCGCAGCACCGGTGCCGCCCCGGCGAGGTCGCCGAGCACCGTGACCGAGACCACGAGCTCGTCCCCGGCGGAGAGGTCACCGCCGACGACGCCGATCTGCGGCCCGCAGGCCGCCGCGAGCCCGTCAGCGAGCCCGGTCAGCCAGGAGACCGGCAGGTCGAGCGGGCAGACGATGGCCACGACGAGCGCCGTCGGACGCGCACCCATCGCGGCGATGTCCGCGAGATTCTGCACGGCAGCGCGCCAGCCCACGTCGGCGGCCGTCGACCACTGCCTGCGGAAGTGCCTGCCCTCGACGAGCACGTCGGTCGAGACCACCGTGCGCCCGTCGGGAGCCTGGACGACGGCAGCATCGTCCCCCGGACCGAGGAGCGTCGCCGCCCCGCGGGGTAGCCGAGGCAGGATCTGCTCCAGGACGCCGTCCTCGCCGAGATCCGCGAGGGTCGGCTCGCCGCCCCGCCCGCCTGCGCCGTCCGTCCCGTCGATACCGTCCACGCCGGGCAACGCTACCGGGGCGACTACCGTTGACCCGTGCCCGCCGTCCTGCCCGCCAGCCCCGTCCGGCGCGGAGCCGTGGTGGCGGCCCTCGCCCTCGGTCTCGGCGGGTTGGCCGGCTGCTCCTCCGCCGTCGTCGTCCAGGTCGCCCCGCACGCCGCCGACCCGCTCTGCGCCTCCGTCGTGCTGGCGCTCCCCCCGGCGCTCGACGACCTCCAGCGGCTCCGGACCACCAGCCAGGCGACGACGGCCTGGGGTGATCCGACCGGCCCGGTCGTGCTGCGCTGCGGGGTCGAGCCGCTCGCACCGACGACGGACACGTGCCTGACCGCGAGCGACGACAGGAGCTCGGTCGACTGGGTGGCCGTCGCCGGCCCCACCGACGAGAACGGTGCGGCGGAGTGGACCTTCACCACCTACGGACGCGACCCCGCCGTCGAGGTCGTCGTCCCTGCCTCCGTCACCTCGACCCGGTCGACGAGCTTCCTCCTCGAGCTCGGCCCCGCCATCGAGCAGGTGAAGCCGACGCGTCACTGCCTGTGATTGGATCGGTGGCGCCAGGACCGTCGGGCGTTCGAGCAGGATGAGGAAGGGACGAGCCGTGACGACCGATCTCGCACGTGTGGCAGTGATCGCCGGAGGGCTCTCCAACGAGCGTGAGGTCTCGCTCCGCTCCGGCCGGCGCGCCCAGTACGCCCTCGCCGAGGTGGGGATCGACGCGACCCTCTACGACGCCGACGAGCAGCTCCTGAGCCGGCTGAAGGACGACGCGATCGGCGCGGCCTACCTCGCGGTGCACGGAGCGAGCGGTGAGGACGGCTCCCTGCAGACGGCGCTCGACCTCGCCGGCATCCCCTATGTCGGATCGACCCCCGGCGCCTGCCACCTGGCATGGGACAAGGTCGTGGCCAAGGTCCTCGTCTCGCGCGCCGGCCTCGCGACGCCCGCCTGGGCCGCCGTCTCCGCCCGGTCCTTCCGCGAGCTGTCCACCACGCAGCTGGTCCGCTCGGTGCTCGACGACCTCGGGCTGCCCGTCGTGGTCAAGCCGGCGAAGAGCGGGTCGACTCTCGGGATGAGCCTGGTCGAGTCCGCAGCCGACCTGCCCGCAGCCCTCGTGCGCTGCTTCACCTTCGGCGACCTGGCGCTCATCGAGCGGTTCGTCGCGGGGTCGACGATCGAGACGGTGGTCGTCGAGGAGGCCGGGAAGGTCACCGCGCTGCCGCCGGCCGAGTTCGCCAACCCGGATGTCTCGCCGTTCTCCTTCGAGGCGCGCTACGGAGCTGACCTCATCAGCATCGTGCTCCCGGCGCCGCTTCCCGTTCCGGTGCTCGACGCCGTCTCGCGCACGGCGGAGACGGTGCACTCCGTGCTCGGCCTGCGTGACCTCTCGCGGACCGACGTCATCGTGGACGCGGCCGGGACCCCGTGGTTCCTGGAGGCGGCGATCTCGCCAGGGCTCACCGAGACCTCGGTGCTTCCGCTCGCAGCCGCGGAGACGGGGCGCCCGCTCGGTGCGCTGCTGCGCGACCTGCTGGTGACGGC
>JBBRGX010000095.1:0-10604 GCA_038223605.1 Actinomycetales bacterium
GCAGGGGTTCGACTTCTACCACCGGGTCTTCGGCTACCGGTACCCGTTCGGCAAGTACGACCAGCTGTTCGTGCCCGAGTTCAACGCAGGCGCGATGGAGAACGCCGGCGCCGTGACCTTCCTCGAGGACTACGTCTTCCGTTCCAAGGTCACCGACGCCGCCTACGAGCGCCGCGCCGAGACCGTCCTGCACGAGATGGCTCACATGTGGTTCGGCGACCTCGTCACGATGCGCTGGTGGGACGACCTGTGGCTCAACGAGTCCTTCGCCGAGTACGCCTCGACGCTCGCGGCCGCCGAGGCCACCCGCTGGACGCAGTCGTGGACGACGTTCTGCTCGATGGAGAAGTCCTGGGCCTACCGCCAGGACCAGCTGCCGTCGACCCACCCGATCGTCGCGGACATCGGCGACCTGGAGGACGTCGAGGTCAACTTCGACGGGATCACCTACGCCAAGGGCGCCTCCGTCCTCAAGCAGCTCGTCGCCTGGGTCGGTGAGGACAAGTTCTTCGCCGGCGTGCAGGCCTACTTCGCCAAGCACGCCTGGGGCAACACGGAGCTGCACGACCTGCTGGTCGAGCTCGAGGCCACGAGCGGCCGTGACCTGACGGCGTGGTCGGCGCTGTGGCTCGAGCGGGCCGGCGTCACGCTGCTGCGGCCCGTCGTCGAGGTCGACGCGCACGGGGTGATCACCTACGCCGCCGTCAAGCAGGAGGTCCCCGCCGAGCACCCGGTCCAGCGTCCGCACCGCCTCGTGGTCAGCGGCTACGACTTCGTCGACGGCGACCAGGGCCCGACCCTCGCGCGCACCGCACGGATCGAGCTGGACGTCGACGGTCCCGTGACTCCGGTGCTCGCGCTCGTCGGTACCTCGAGGCCGGCGCTGATCCTGGTCAACGACGAGGACCTCGCCTACGCGAAGACCCGCCTCGACGCGGACTCGTTCGCCTTCGCGACGACGCACCTGCGCGACTTCGAGGACTCGCTCGCCCGGACGATCGTCTGGAACGCCGCCTGGGACATGACCCGCGACGGCGAGGTCGCTGCCCGCGACTTCGCCGAGCTCGTCCTGTCCAACATCGCCTACGAGACGGACTCCTCGGTCATCCAGGTGCTGCTGCGCCAGCTCGCCACGACGCTCGGCCTGTACGTCGCGCCCCGCGACCGGGACGCCATCGCAGCGGTCGCGGCGGATCGGCTGTGGGATCTCGCCGTCGAGGCCGCGGCGGGGAGCGACCTGCAGCTCCAGCTCGTCAAGGCCTTCGCCTCGCACGCCACGACGGCCGGACAGCTCAGCACGCTGCACGACCTGTGGAGCGGGTCGATGGCGCTGGACGAGCTGACGATCGACACCGACCTGCGGTGGGAGCTCCTGACCGGACTCGTGGCCGGCGCTCGCGTCGGCGGCTCGGAGATCGACGCCCAGCTCACGTCGGACGCCACCGCCACCGGTGAGCGCGCCGCCGCGGCCGCGCGTGCCGCCGTCCCGACCGTCGAGGCCAAGCAGGCGGCTTTCCATGCGGCCGTCGAGGACACCACCCTGGCCAACGCCCTGCAGGGCTCGACCATCTCCGGCCTGCTCCGCGTGCACGACCGCGCCCTGCTCGCCCCGCTCGTCGGACCGTACTTCGCCGCGATCGCACGGGTGTGGTCCGAGCGGACCAACGAGACCGCCCAGACGATCGCCGTCGGCCTGTTCCCGATGCAGCTCACCGGGACCGATGTCGACGTGCTCGGCCTGACGGACACCTGGCTCGCCGAGCACCCCGACGCGCCGTCCGCGCTGCGGCGACTGGTCGTGGAGTCGCGCGACGGCGTCCGGCGGGCGCTCGCGGCGCAGGAGCGCGACCTCGGCTGAGGTCTGCACGGGCGGCAGCGGCAGGTGCCGCCCGGTTCAGCTCTCGATCGCCGTGATCAACGAGCGCAGCCGCGGGCTGCTCGGGAGGTCGTCCACCTGGACGAGGCGCTGAGCCGCATCGGCGAGCGGCACGCGCCAGTTCGGGTACTCCTGGTCGGTCCCTGGCTGGTTCTGCGTGCGCCGTTCGCCGACGGCATCGGCGAGCGAGAGGCCGACCAGGACGGACGGCGCCGCCATGACCAGGCGGTGCATGGCCTCCACGAGCTGCCGCTCGGACGGGTCGTCGCCGATGAGGCCACGGGAGGCGAGCAGGTCGAGCATCCGCTGCCGTTCGGCGTGGGCCTCGGCGCGCACCACCTGGACCGGCTCGTTGAGCAGGCCGAGGCGGTCGCGCAGCTCGACGTGCTCCCCGGCCAGGTACCCGGCGGTCGGCGGGAGGTCGTGGGTGGTCACCGTCGCGAGCGCGAGCCGACGGTAGTGCTCCGGAGGCATGAACGTGCCACCCTCGTACTCGAACCACATGACCGACGTCCCGAGGACCCCGCGGTCGGCGAGATAGTCCCGCACCCACGGCTCGAAGGTGCCGAGGTCCTCACCGATGACGACGACGCCGGCACGCCGCGCCTCCAGGCAGAGGATGCCGACGAGTGCCTCGTGGTCGTAGCGGACGTAGGCGCCGTCGTGCGCACCGTTGCCCTCCGGGATCCACCACAGCCGGAACAGGCCGATGACGTGGTCGATCCGGATCGCGCCGGCGTGCTGGAGCACCGTGCGCAGCAGGTCCCGGAAGGGGCGGTACGCGGTCCGGGCGAGCGCATCGGGGCGCCACGGCGGCTGGGACCAGTCCTGACCCTGCTGGTTGTACATGTCCGGCGGGGCGCCGACCGAGACGTGCTGGGCGAAGACGTCTGGCATGGCCCACGCGTCGGCGCCCTGCGCGTGCACGCCGACCGCGAGGTCGTGCATGATGCCGAGCCGCATCCCTGCCTCGACGGCCGCGCGCTGCGCAGCGCTCAGCTGCTCGTCGGCCACCCACTGGAGCCAGCAGTAGAACGTGATCCGGTCAGCGAGCTCGGAGCGCAGCCGGGCCACGAGGGCAGAGGAGCGGTCGAGCGCTGCCGCTGGCCACGGGGCGCTGCCGAAGTGCTCGGCGATCGAGCACCAGGCCGCGAAGTCCTCCAGCCCGCGGCCGTGATCGGCCCGGAATCCCTCGAACTGGGCCTGCCGGACCCCGGAGCGGGGGGCGGCGTGGATGACCTCGAGGGCGACCTTCTTCGCCGCCCACGCCGTGTCGCGGTCGATGGGTCCGGGGTCGCCGCTCAAGGGCCGCGCGATCTCCGCCTGCCACTCGACGAGGGAACGCTCCGCGACGGGAAGGTAGGCGGTCTCCGGCACGTCCTCCGGCCTGATGTAGAGGGGGTGCACGAAGCGCCGCGTCGTCGGCAGGTAGGGCGAGGGCGTCAACGGCGCGATCGGCTCGCCGGCGTGGAGCGGGTTGACCAGCACGAAGTCGGCGCCGAGCCGACCGAGGGTCCAGGCCATGTCGCCCAGGTCGGCGAGGTCCCCGACTCCCCATGACCGGTCGGACCGCACCGAGTAGAGCTGGGCCATGAAGCCCCAGCCCCTGCGCTCCTCGAGCCCGTGACCGAGCTCGAGGCGACGGGGCGTGACCACGACGGTGCAGCGCGAGACGTTGCCCTCGCTCGCGGCGACGAGCGTGTGCCAGCCGAGCGGGAGGTCGGACGGGAGGCCGAAGGTCGCGCGGCCGACGAGCCGCCCGTCGACCTCGCGCGGGGGGACGTAGACGTCGGCCTGGACGAGCTCCCGCGGCGTGCCACCGTTCTCGAGCTCGAGCCAGACGCCGGCCTGCGCCCCGTCACGCAGATGCACCGGGACCTGGGCGGCCGCACCCTCACGCAGCACGAGCACGGGCGGGACGGCATGGCGCCAGAGGTCGTCCTCGGCGTGCGCGAGGGCGAGCTCGACGCGTTCGGGACTCGAGGCGTCGACACCTTGAGCTGCCAGGACCGCGACGAGGGTGGCGGGCGCGACCCACCGATGGCTCCCGTCGAACCCCCAGAAGTCCGGGACGACGCCACACCTGCCCGCGAGCGCCAGCAGGGAGTCGGTGAGGTCATGGGGCCGGTCGTCGTCGAACACGAGGTCATCCTGCCAGAGTGGGAGGGGCCGGGTCGGTGGCCGGCCGGGGTGTCGGGGGCGGGACGGACCTCGGGGGGCACCGGCCCTGCGCCCGCCGCCGAGCCCTAAACTCCTGGGATGCCAGTGCTCGCCGCCGGGGACCCGGTCCCCTTGACCCAGCGCCTCCTCGGCGCGCCCCTGCAGAGCCTCGTGGCGGTCGTCGTCGGCATCCTCGCGCTCTGGCTGCTGCGGTGGATGATCGGCCGGACCGTGCGCTCCGTCGTGGAGGGAGGCTCACAGGTGCGCAGCCAGGCGCGCCGTCTCCTGCTCCGCGGCGGCGTCACCACCGGGCCGGCGGACCCGCTCGCGGTGGCACGCCGGTTCCAGCGCGCGGAGACGATGGGCTCGGTGCTGCGCTCGGCCGCAGCGCTCGTGGTCGGCGTGATCGTGCTGACCGTCGTCGCGAACCTCTACTCCTGGGACCTGGCCCCGGTGCTGGCCTCGGCCGGCGTGGCGGGCGTCGCGCTCGGCTTCGGCGCGCAGACGCTGGTCAAGGACCTCCTCTCGGGGATCTTCATGCTCATCGAGGACCAGTACGGCGTCGGTGACGTCATCGACGTCGGCGAGGTCTCGGGCAGCGTCGAGGCGGTCGGCCTGCGGGTCACGCAGGTCCGCGACCTCCAGGGCACGCTCTGGTACGTCCGCAACGGTGAGATCGTGCGGGTCGGCAACAAGACCCAGGGCTGGTCGCGCGCCCTCGTGGAGATCAGGATCGGTCCCGACGAGGACCCGGACGTCGCCGTCGGGCTCCTGCGGGATGCGGCCGACGCGCTCGGGGCCGACCCGCTCCTCTCCCCGCTGCTGCTCGGTGAACCTGACGTCACGGCGTTCGAGGACCTCTCCGGGGAGTCGATCCTGCTCCGCGCCATGGTCAAGACGGTCCCGGCCCAGCAGTGGGCGGTCCAGCGCGCGCTGCGGGCGCAGATCCAGCGGGCCTTCGGGGCCGGCGGGATCCCGCTCGCGGTGCCCCGTCGCGAGGTCTACCTGGAGCGGCCGGTGCTCCCTGCTCAGGACCAGGCGAAGAGCGGCTGACCCGCATCGAGCCTGGTCCCGGCGACTGCCGCGGCCCGCAGGGCCGACCGTTGCGCGTCGAGAGCGACGACCGGGACCACTGCTGAGCGGCCGCCCGCGACGACATCGTGGGGCGACCAGCTGACGACCGGGTCGCCGACGGCCAGGACGGTGCCGACGGCGGCATGCACCGTGAAACCCGCACCGCGCAGCTGGACGGTGTCGATCCCGAGGTGGACGAGGACACCACGCCCACTCGCCGTGAGCACGACGAAGGCGTGCGGGTGCAGGGTGACCAGGGTGCCGGCCACGGGGGCGACGGCGACGGAGCCGCGATCGGCCCTGCCATGGTCGGGAAGGACGGCCCACCCCGGGCCGACCATCTCCTCGGCGAAGACGGGATCGGGGACGTCGGCCAGAGCAGTGAGGACCCCGGCGACGGGGGCGACGACGACGAGGTCCCCCTCGGCAGCCGGGGGCCTGGGAGCGCCGAGCGTCAGCGCAGGTCCTCGATGTCGGCGGCCAGGGTGTCGGCCTCGGGGCCGACGACGATCTGCACGACCTTGCCGGAGCGCACGACACCGAAGGCACCCGTGGCCTTCAGGGCGCTCTCGTCGACGAGGGACGGATCCTGCAGCTCCACCCGCAGGCGGGTGATGCACGGCTCGAGGTCGACCACGTTCTCGTCGCCCCCGAGGGCAGCGAGTATGTCCTGTGCCTTCGACATGAGGCCTCCCTGTGCGCGGACGACGATCGCCCGCCCTCATCGTACCGACTGCCGCTGAGGGAAGCGCTCTGCGGCGCCGGCGCTGGAGGAGTCCGGCCCGCGCGGTGCGCAGCGGGTGAGCGCCGTCGTCCGCACACCTGGGACACTGGGCGCGTGAGCACTGCCGACCACCCCGACTCCTTCTACGCAGCGATCGGCGGCGCCGACACGTTCCGCAGGCTCGTCGACGCGTTCTACCTCGGTATCGCCTCCGACGAGCTCCTCCGGCCGATGTACCCCGAGGAGGACCTCGGCCCCGCAGCCGAGCGGCTCCGGATGTTCCTCGAGCAGTACTGGGGCGGGCCGACGACCTATGGCGACCAGCGGGGTCACCCGCGCCTGCGGATGCGCCACCTGCCCTACGCCGTCGGGCCGCTCGCGCGCGACCGGTGGCTCAGCCACATGCGGACGGCCGTCGACGGGCTCGGGCTGGCACCCCTGCAGCACGCGACCCTCTGGGACTACCTCGAGCGGGCAGCCCACTCGATGGTCAACACCGTCGAGGAGGGGCGATGACCGAGGCACTGCGGTCCCTGCTCGGCATCCTCGACCTGGAGCAGACGGGCGCGGACACCTTCGTCGGCACCAGCCTGCCGAAGGTCGGCGAACGGGTCTTCGGCGGGCAGGTGCTCGCCCAGTCGCTCGTCGCGGCCGCCCGGACGGTCGAGGCCGAGCGCCTGGCGCACTCGGTGCACGGCTACTTCCTGCGTCCCGGCAACGTCGCGGAGCCGATCACCTTCGCCGTCGAGCGGCTGCGGGACGGCCGCTCGTTCAGCGCCCGGCGCACTCATGCGGTGCAGGGGGGCGTCCCGATCCTGTCGATGATCACCTCCTTCCAGCTCGAGCAGGAGGGCTTCGACCACGCCGACGCCATGCCCACCGGCGTCCCCGCCCCCGAGCAGGTGCCGAGCGTGCTCGACTCGCTCGAACGCGTCGACCCGCGCATCGCCGCGTTCTGGACCAGGAGCAGCCCCTTCGACATGAGGCATGTCGACGGTTCGCTCTACCTGCAGCCCGCCTCGCTCGCCGCTGACCGCCAACGGGTCTGGATGCGCGCGATCGGACCGGTGCCGGCCGACCAGTCGCTGCACCGGGCGCTCCTCGCGTACGCCTGCGACCACGTGATGCTCGAGCCCGTCCTTCGCCGGCACGGCGCCTCCTGGGCCACGCCGGGGCTGTCGGCCGCGAGCCTCGACCACGCGATGTGGTGGCACCGCGACCTCCGGGTCGACCAGTGGCTCCTGTTCGTTCAGGCAGCGCCGAGCGCCCAGGGCGGCCGTGGCCTCGGGATCGCGCAGGTCTTCAGCCAGGACGGGACGCTCGTGGCGAGCATCGCCCAGGAGGGCATGGTCCGCCTGCCCGACTGAGTCGGCGCGCGCGAGCAGGGTCGGCACCGCAGACTGGGGCGATGTCATCGCCCAGCGCAGAAGGACCAGGACGCGAGTCGGACGTTCCCCGCACGCCGGTGCCGGCGGTCGACGCCGGCCTCGCGCCGACCCGTCCTCTCACGGTCGCGGTGACAGGGGTCAGCGGGTACGTCGGCGGTCGGCTGGTCCCCGAGCTCCTTGCTGCCGGGCACCAGGTACGGGCCCTGGCGCGGAACCCCGGCCGGCTGCGCGGGCGCCCCTGGTACGAGGACGTCGAGGCGGTCCAGGCCGATGCCGCCGACCTCGAGCAGATCCGTGCGGCCCTGCGCGGCGCCGACGTGGCCTACTACCTCATCCACTCGCTCGGCACCGGGCCCAGCTTCGAGGCGACCGACCGCACGACGGCCCTGACCTTCGCCCGGGCCGCCCGCGAGGCCGGGGTGGGCAGGATCGTCTACCTGGGCGGTCTGTACCCCGACGGCGAGGACCTCTCGCCCCATATGGCGTCCCGCAAGGAGGTCGGCGAGATCCTGCTCGCCTCCGGCGTCCCGACGACGGTGCTGCGCGCCGCGGTGATCCTCGGCTCCGGCTCGGCCTCCTTCGAGATGATGCGCTACCTCACCGAACGGCTACCGGCGATGACGACGCCGCGCTGGGTGTCCAACCGGATCCAGCCGATCGCGATCCGCGACGTGCTGCGCTATCTCGTCGGGAGCGCGGCGATGCCGCCGGAGGTGAACCGCGGCTTCGACATCGGCGGGCCCGACGTCCTGACCTACCGGGAGATGATGCAGCGCTACGCCGCCGTCGCCGGTCTGCGCCCGCGGGTGATCGTCCCCGTCGGGGTGCTCACCCCGCGGTTGTCCAGCCTCTGGGTCTCCCTGGTCACACCGGTCCCGTCGGGGATCGCCCGGCCGCTGGTGGAGTCGCTCATCCACGAGGTCGTGTGCGGCGAGCACGACATCGCCCGATGGGTGCCGGACCCGCCGGACGGGCTCGTCGGTTTCGACCGGGCCGTCCAGCTCGCGCTCGCGCGGATCCGCGACGCGGACGTGTCGACCCGGTGGTCCTCGGCCTCGGTGCGCGGTGCCGCGAGCGACCCGTTGCCCTCCGACCCCCAGTGGGCGGGCGGCTCGCTCTACCGCGACGAGCGGGTCACCGACGTCGACGCTCCCGCGTCGGCCGTCTGGCAGGTGCTCAGGACTCTCGGCGGAGAGCGCGGCTGGTACTCGTGGCCGCTCGCGTGGCAGGTGCGGGGTCTCATCGACCGGCTGACCGGCGGGCCGGGTCTGCGGCGCGGCCGACGGGACCCGGGGCAGCTCTGGGTGGACGACGCCGTCGACTTCTGGCGCGTGGAGGAGGTCGTTCCCGAACGGCTCCTGCGGCTGCGGGCCGAGATGCGCCTGCCTGGGCTTGCCTGGCTCGAGCTGACCGTCGAGCCTGGCCGCGACGCGCAGCACTGCCGGCTGCGCCAGGTGGCGCTCTTCCACCCGCACGGGCTCGCCGGTCAGCTCTACTGGTGGTCGGTCACCCCGTTCCACGGCGTCGTCTTCGGCAGCATGCAGCGCGGGATGCGGGCAGAGGCCGAACGGATCGCCGCCACGGCGCGCTGACTGCCGGGCCGATCCGGCCCGCCGGGCGGCTCAACGCCGGGGACGGCGCAGCTCGATCAGGTCCTCGACGTAGGGCTCCCACGCCGCACGCTCGTGCTGCGCGATCCGTCGCGGTGCGCCGGTCGCGGCGTCCACCACGACGAGGGTGGAGATCGCCTGCACGTGGACCTCGGTCGTGGCGCCGACGAGCAGCCGGTAGCAGATGTCGATGCTCGCCCCGCCCAGGTGACCGATCCACATCTCGATGACCACCGGATCGCGCTGATAGGCGATCGGGCGCAGGTACTCGACCTCCGTGCGCGCGACGACGGTATGGGTCGTCGCGGTGGGTCCGGCATCGAGCACCGCCGTCGGCGCGGACCCGCCCTCCTCCTCCGGGTGTCGCCAGAAGGCCGCGATGCGGGCCTCCTCGAGCAGGCGCAGGACCTCCACGTTGTTCACGTGACCGTAGGCGTCCAGATCGGCCCACCTCAGCGGCACGGGCACGGACAGGCGGGTCATCGCTCTCCTCGTACCTGCCGGCGGCTGCGGCGTCCGGCGGCTCGGACCGCGGCCTCACGGCAGCGCCGGTGGCGATCGATCACCGCGGTGGCGGGATCGGTGACGCGCCGTGCGGCGACCTCGGCCACGGCCCGCCGCAGCGCGAGCGTGGCTCGTCTGGCCGCGCGGTGGCCGCCGATCGCTGCGAGGAGACGACCGAGCCCTGCCACGAGCAGACCGGCCAGCGCCCCTCCGACGAGGGCGACGGTCGGCACCGGGACCGATCCCCAGGCCGGCGGCTCCGGCGCGGTCATGGCCAGGGCCCGGAGCACGGCGAGCCCGCCGAGCCAGAGACCGCCCGCGAGGAGCGCCCCGAGGAGCAGCCACTGCAGCAGCCCGAGCACCGCCCACCACAGCGGGCGTCGGGTCTGCCCCGGAGGCGCCGCCGCGATGGCGTGGTCGAGGTCCTCGGCGAGCGAGTCGAGAGGACCGACCGCTGAGCGCGTCTCGACGACCCAGCTCTCCGGCAGCCCGGCCGTCGCCAGATCGGTCCAGCGCCGTGCGGCCGTATGAGCGATGGCGAGCTGTGCCGGGCCGGCCGGTGGCAGCGAGGTCCTGCTCACGAGGACCTCGCCGCCGGGGACGGACGAGGAGCGACGGGACCGCGCGACGGGGTCGCCGGGTGACCCGAGGTGAAGACGGCGCAGCGGGTCGGCGCGGAACCGCGCGAGCCAGCGCGTCGGCGGCCACCCCGTCGCGCGCCTCGCCGCGCGGACCCATGAGGCCCGGGTGGCCTCGACGACGCGCGGGACCCCTGCGGCCTCGCCGAAAGCCTGGACGAGCGAGGAGTCCGGCCCGGACGGCGCCGGTGGGCCACTGCCCTGGCCGCAGGCGACGACGACGCGCTCCGCGACGACGCCGAGATCCGCCTCGAGCCGGCCGCGCGCGGCGACACGATCGGCCGCTGCGGCGTCGAGCAGTCGACGCAGCTCGTCGATCCCCTCCCCCGTCCTGGCCGAGACCGCGAGAAGCCGTACCCCGGGCAGCCCCTCGGCGTCGAGCAGGCGCCGCAGGTCGGCGACCGCAGCAGCACGGTCCGCGCGGTCGAGACGATCCACCTGGTTGAGGACGACGAGGACGACGGAGGCATGAGCGGTCAGGGCGCGCAGATAGGCGTGGACCGCCGCGTCGGCATACTTCTGCGGATCGACCACCCAGACCATGAGGTCGACCAGCGCCACGAGCCGCTCGGCCTCGAGCCGGTGCGCGACCTCGACCGAGTCGTGGTCGGGCAGGTCGAGGAGCACCAG
>JBBRGX010000096.1:0-10562 GCA_038223605.1 Actinomycetales bacterium
CACCGTGATGCGCAACGACGGGCCGCCGACCTCGCCAGGGATGTTCGCCACGCCCGTCACGGCCTCGATCGGGGCGAGCGTCACCTCCAGGTTCGCCACCGGGGCCGCTGGTGCATCGAGCGCGACGGGGGGCTGCGTCGGGCGGGCTCCGGGAGCCGGCGGCGTGGTGGGCGCCGACTCACCGGAGGCCGTTGCCGAGGGTGCCGCACCCGTCGCGCCGGCCGTCGGCGCGGGCGACGCAGAGCCCGACCCCGTCGGCGACCCGGTCGTGGGAGCCGGCGACCCGGTCGTCGAGCCTGCCGCCTGACCCTGGAGTGGCTGCGAGCCGCTGCGGCCGGCCTGGAGCGCGAGCGCGACGGCGACGACGACCACGGCGGCGACGGCCCATGCCCACCACGAACGCGCAACGGAGGACCAGGCACCGGGGCGGGCCGGCTCGCTCGACGTCATCATTCCCCTTTTCGATCCTGACACGACCCCAGAACACGTGGGCGGTCCACCACTGTGCACTCAGGTGGACGGATAATCCAGGCGCAACCGGGTGAATCCGGACGCGCCTGCGCGGATGGGCAAGAGGTGGGGTGACAATGGTCTCCACCCGTGCTGCACTCACGACGGCACCAGGGTATGTCAGCGACCGTGGTCACCCGAGGAGTCGATCGATGGAACTGGGCGAGTACGTCGCCGTGCTGCGCAAGAGGTGGCTGGTCATCGTCGCCGTGGGTCTGCTCGGCATGACGGCGGGATACCTGCTTGCGCAGCAGACACGCCCGACCTACCGCTCCTCGAGCACGCTGTACGTCTCCGTGACACGAGGCGACACGGTCTCCGAGCTCGTGCAGGGCGCTGCGTACACGCAGAACCTCGTCCAGTCCTACGTCCAGCTCGCCAGCATGCCTGCGGTGCTCGATCCCGTGATCGCCAGGCTCGGCCTGAAGACCACTGCGCGCGCGCTCGCACCGCGGGTCACCGCCGACTCCCCGCTCAACACCATGCTGATCAAGGTATCTGCCGTCAGCCCCGACCCCCAGGCCGCAGCCGACATCGCGAACGCGACGGCGCTTCAGCTCGCCCGGACCGTCGCGGACCTCTCACCCAAGGCCGCGAACGGGAGCGCATCGATCGCGATGACCGCCGTGGCCGATGCGCTCCCCGCTCGAGCGCCCTTCTCCCCGCGACCGACCCTGAACGCAGCGGCGGGCGGGGCTCTCGGCCTGGCGCTCGGGGTCCTCTTCGCCTTCGTCTGGGCACAGATGGACACCAGGGTGCGCACGGCAAAGGACCTGCCGACCTCGCCGGCGCGTGCGACCCTCGGTCAGATCCCGCGCGCCAAGACCCTGCACCGGCACCCCTTGGCGATCGTCGACGACCGGCACAGCCTGCTCGCCGAGTCCTACCGCCGGTTGCGCACGAACCTGCAGTTCCTCGACGCCTCGCGCAAGCTCCGCTCCCTCGTGGTCACGTCGACAGTCCCCGGCGAGGGGAAGTCGACGACCTCGATCAACCTCGCTCTGATCATGGCGGAGAACGGAGCGAGGGTGCTCCTGGTCGATGCAGACCTTCGCTCGCCGTCGATCGCGAGGATCTGCGGGCTGGAGGGCGCTGCCGGGCTCTCGGCCGTCCTGATCAACGAGGCCGAGGTCGATGACGTCGTCCAGCCATGGGGCGCGCCAGGGCTGGACGTCCTGACCGCAGGACTGGTGCCACCGAACCCGAGCCAGCTCCTCGAGTCCGAGGCGATGCGGGCCCTCCTCAAGCAGGTCCGTGCGGCCTACGACCTGGTCATCGTGGACACGGCTCCGCTGCTCGCGGTCACCGATGGCGCCATCCTCGCGCGGGAGACCGACGGCGCAGTGGTCGTGGCTCGGAGCCGGAAGGTCAAGCGCCCTGAGCTCGCCGAGGCGCTCGCCAGCCTCGACTCCGTCGGGGCGACCTGCCTCGGCCTCCTGGTGAACTCGGTCCCGACGTCCCGCTCGGACTCCCGGTACGGCTACGGCCGACAGCCTGCCCGGCGGCAGCCCTTTCGCCTCGGACGGGCTCGGCTCAGCGCGGCGCCACCAGTCGGTGCCCGACTGAGGGCAGCGGCGCCCGTCCTCGAGCGCAAGGACCCGCCGGCACCCGCTGAGCCGCCGTTCGACGAGCTGTCGTCATCCGTCGACCTCGGTCATCTCGAAGGGCACGGCCAGAAGGACCCCGCCACCGCCCTGACGACCAGCAGCGCACCGAGCGGCGACTGACGGGTGGCAGTCGTGGCGACACCTGCCGGCCACCGCGCCGGTGCGACGGCCGCGATCGTCGGTGTCGTCGCTGGGGCCGTCGCGGCGGCCGGCTCGTGGCGGGTGTCGATCTGGTCGGACGAGGTCGCGACCCTCTCGGCGGCGACGAGGAGCATCGGCGACCTGCTGCGGCTGGTCAGCACCCTCGATGCGGTGCATGCGACGTACTACGCGTTCATGCACGTCTGGGTCGCGGTCGCCGGCACCTCGCTGGTGAGCCTGCGCCTGCCGAGCGCCCTCGCCGTCGGCCTCGCCGTCTCCGGCACATACCTCCTCGGGCGTCGCGTGGCCGACCATCGCACCGGCCTCGCCGCAGCAGCGGTGCTCGCGCTGCTGCCACGGATGACATGGGCCGGGATCGAGGCCCGCCCGTTCGCCGTCGCGACCGCCTGCGTCGTCTGGCTCACGCTCGCCCTCGTCGTCGCGGTCCAGGACGGCCGACGTCTCGCCTGGCTCCCCTATGGAGCCCTCCTCGCTCTCGGGACGGCACTGAACCTGTACGTCCTGCTCGCAGCGGCGGCGCACGCCACCACGTTGCTCGTCCACCGGAGGACGCGTCGCAGGCTCCTGCCCTGGGCCGTCGCCGCCGGCAGCGGTGCCCTGCTCGCCTCACCCGTCGTGGTGACTGCGCTCGGGCAGGGCGGCCAGCTCGGTGACGCGCACCTCGGCCCCGTCGACCTCGCCAGGAACGTCGTGGTCAACCAGTGGTTCCTCGGCGAGACACCGACCCTGACCACGGCCAGGGGCGGCGGGCTCGACCTCGGAGCCGCATGGAAGCTCGCAGCAGTCGCCCTCGCGCTGCTCTGCTGGGTCCTGGTGGTCCGCGCCGTCGTCGCCCGCTCCAGGGCGAGCGTCGAGCCGACGCGTGACCTCGTGGCCCTCGCCCTTCCTCTGCTCGTCCTGCCGACGGCGATCGTGCTCGCCTATGCCCTGGTCTCGCCGAGCGCCTACAACCCGAGGTACTTCGCGTTCTGCGCGCCGGCCCTCGCGCTGCTCGTCGCCGCCGGTCTGAGGGCCTCGGCCCCTCGTGCGGCACTCATGGCCGCGGTCGCCCTCCTCGCCCTCGTCGTGCCGGTCTACCTGTCCCAGCGCACCGTGACCGCCAAGAGCGGGGCGGACCTGAGCCTGGTCGCATCGCACCTGGACGGCCTCGTCCAGCCGGGCGATGCCGTCTACTTCGGTCCGAGGGACGATGCCAGGGACGGCGTGGTCCTGAGATCTCTCAGGACCGTCGCGATCGCCGATCCGGCGGTCTTCGACGGCACCGTCGACCTGACCCTGATCGCGTCGCCTGCGGCCGGCGCGACGCTCTTCGGCACGTCGGCTCCCCTGGCGGAGGTCACCGGACGGCTCGCTCCCGTCCACACCATCTGGGTGATCCGCCGTGAGGACCGGCCGGCGGAGTCGGCGGCCGACGACGCGCTCCTCGCCGGGCTCGGCTTCCGGGTCGACGAGACCTGGCGCGGGCCGGTGACCGAGGTCGTCAGGCTCTCCCGGGGCTGATCGGCCGAACAGGTGGCCGAGCAGTCAGATGACGCCACCCGGGCCGGCCGGCGCGCGCACGGCCGGGACCAGCCCGGAGAGCTCGCGGTACCACTTGACGGCCGCAAGGGCGAGGTAGCCGCAGGTCGCGACGACGATCGCGCCGTAGACCACGAGGAACGCCGGGATCACGCCAAGGAGAAGGAACGTGAAGCACTGCACGCCGTAGTCGGTCGGGATCGCGATGAGCGAGCGGATCGACGGGCCGCGAGACGGGCCGGCCAGCGGAACCGTGCCGTGCGCCCGGCGGAGCTGCTCGGTGAGGATCATCATGAAGAACGACACGGCGGACACGAGACAGCCGACCAGGGGCAGCGCGAGACCGAGCGTCCCGACGCTCCCCTCGCGCCACAGGCCGACGAAGAGCCCGAGCGGGAGAGCCGAGACCTTCACGGAGTCGACGACGTGGTCGAGCCACTCACCGACCGGCCGCCCACCGCCCTGCAACCTCGCGAGCTGACCGTCGGCGGAGTCGAAGGCGTAGCCGACCAGGAGGAGCACAGCCACCAGAGCGCCGGTCGCCGTCCCGAGCGGTGCGAGCGCGAGGACGGCGATACCGGCGAAGGTGAAGGCTGCACTGATCCCGGTCACGGCGTCGGGAGTCAGCCCAGCGGACGCCGCGCCGGCGGCGAGCAGCCGTCCGATCCGACGGTTCACGAACCGGGAGTAGGCGGGCGCACCCCGTGCCGCCGGCTTCTGCGCATGGCGCAGGGCAGCAAGGGCGGTGGTGAAGGTCCAGGTCGTGCTCGTCATCGTGCCTCCGTCGTGAGCGCCGGGCCGTGCCCTGGTGACGGCTGCGCCCGGCGACCGAGGCCACGGGGCCTGACCACCCGCCGCTCAGCGAGATCGCAGGCCAGCTGCTCGTAGCCGTCCGTCACGTCGTCCCAGTCGTAGGCAGCGGCGCGACCGCGCAGCTCCTCGCCCCTGGCACGGGTGCCGACGACGTCCCGTTCGGCTTCCTCGACCTCGCGAGCGACGTCGGCGGCGGTCGCGAAGTACCGGCCGAGGTCGCCGAGCACCTCGCGGTTGAAGCCGACGTCGAAGGCCGTGGTCGCCGCGCCCGCGCCGATCGCGCGAAGCAGGGCCGGGTTCGTGCCGCCGACGGAGTGCCCGTGCAGGTAGGTCAGCGCGTTGGCGAAGAGCTCGTCGAGGAGCTCCGCGTCCCACACGCCGCCGAGGAACCTCACCCGGGCGTCGGCGAGCGCCCGGACGCGCTCGGTGTACGCGTGGGCGTACGGCGCGGAGCCGACGACGACGAGCGGCCGGGCAGCACCGCTCGCGACATAGCCCTCGACCACGACGTCGACGTGGTTCTCGGGCTCGAACCTGGCGACCACCAGGTGGTACCCGTCCGGCTCGAGACCGAGCTCGGCGAGGCGCTCGGAGCGACCGGCGGGGACGAGCGGTGCGCCATAGGCGATCAGCCGCGTCGGCGCCGCGAACTCCTCTCGGTAGTAGTCGCCGATCCCTTGCGCGTCAGCGATGAGGGCGTCCGACCACCGCACGGCCGTGGCCTCGGCCGTCCGGTAGTAGCGCTGCCCAGTGGGGCCCCACTTGGCGCGCTTCCACTCCAGCCCGTCCACGTGGGTCGCGACGGGGATGCGGGCGGCCCGGAGCAGGGGCAGGAAGGGTGCGTTGGCTGCGTTGAAGACGATGGCGGCATCCACCCGGTGAGCGAGGACGTGCCCGACCGACAACGCCGTGTGGCTCAGCGTCTCGAGCGCACGGTGGCGGACCGCCGGCAGGTGCACGAGGTGCATCCCCTTGTACTCGGTCTCGGCAGTCGAGCCGGGGGTCGCCCGGCAGTAGACGACGACGTGGTGACCGCGAGCGGCGAGCCGAGAGCCGACCTCCTCGACGGCGGTCTCGAAGCCGCCGTAGCGGGCCGGGACCCCACGCGTACCGATCAGGCCGATCCGTAGTGCACCAGTCGCTGCCATACGCACCTTCCTCGTCTCCCGTCGCCGCTGCGATCGCTCGCCCACCTCGACCTGCCCGCCGCCGGGCAGTGCACAGTCTGCCCGAGAGTCGGACGAAGCGGTCAGGCAGTCCGCCGATGATCAGACGTCAGCACCGTCCGCAGTGGGCTGACCTGGGGCTTCCCGATCCGTCGACGACCCGGACCACCGTGGGCGACCCCTGCGACCCCGCGCGAGGACCCGCGCCTTCCGGAACACCTCGAGGTGCTCCTCGCCGAGCAGACCCCAGTCTCGACGGCTCAGGTCCGGGACCAGTCCCCTGACCGACCGGACCGCGTCGAGTGCCGTCTCGACGTCATCTGCCCCGAGCTCGGCGGAGAACCGCTGGACCCACCCGGCGCCCACCTCCTCGGCGAGGGCGTCGGTCACGGCGTTCGCGGGGACGAGCACCGGCCGGTCGAGGGACAGCGCCAGCAGCACCGCCCCGGAGTTGTGCATCTCGCGGTAGGGCAGCACCACGAGCTCGGCCGCACGGATCTCGCCGGCGAGGTCCGCGTCCGGCACATGCTCCAGACGCAGCAGGATCCTCCGGTCCGCACCCGCGGCGCGGCGCACGGCGACGGCCACCTCCGCAGAGGCCGGTCGGCCGGCGACCAGCAGACCGACGTCCGACCGGTCGAGCCCTCTCACCACATCGATCAGGTGCTCGACGCCCTTGTACGGCCGGACCAGCCCGAACGAGAGCAACCGCCCGGGCACCGGCTCGGCCGGGGCGGCGTCAGCGAACCAGTCGCGGTAGTGCCCGTGCACGATCGTCGAGACCGGGACGCCGGCCGGCGTCGGCGTCGTCTCGTTGAGCCGGATCCACCAGGTCGCCCAGCGGTCGCAGCGGCGGACGGCGAACCGGGTCCACCACGGCTGGTCCTCGTGCGGACGCAGGTTGTGCGCTGTCCGGACGACCGGGATCCGGGCGAGTCGGCAACGCACGAGGACCGCGACGAAGAGTGCCGACGCCGCCAGAGCCCGGACCGGGTCGCCCCGCTCGACGACGACCTCCGGCCAGTGGACGTGAAGGACGTCGTACCGGCCGGCGAGCGCTCGGCGCCAGGAGAAGGTCTCCACGACGGCACCGGCCGACAGGGACCTGGCCAGCAGCACCAGGTACGGGTTCGTCGTCGTCCGCGGTGTGCGGAACGACTCCAGGACCCGAAGGGGCCGCGCACCGTCCGCCGGTACGTCGGTCATCTGCTCTCCGCCCCTCTGGCGCCCGCAGGAGGAGTCGGGCTGGTCGGATGCTACCGGCACCGATGGCGCCGAGGTCCGAGAGCAGAGGCGTCGCTGACGGCGCGAGCGCGTCCCAGTCGTTACGCTGCGTCGACCGACCCGAGGCACGGAGGTACGCATGTCCCACCGCACCGTGCTCGTCGTGGTGAGCTTCGGGTCGCACGCGCTGCTCGAGCTCAACCTCGCCGCCACCGCTGCGGCGACGGACGCGACGGTCGTCGTGGTCGACAACTTCTCCGACGAGCGCGAGCGCTCGGCGATCCGGATCCTCGCAGCGGAGCACGGCTGGCAGCTCGTCGAGGCACCCAACGACGGGTTCGGGGCCGGCGTCAACGCGGGCGCACGCCAGGGGATCGCGATGGGCTGCGACGTGGTCGTCGTGCTCAACCCGGATCTCGAGGTGACGGGCTCGACCGTTGACGCCCTCGCAGCTCAGGTGCGGTCGGCTCCGCGCACCGCCGTCTCTCCGGTGATCGTCCGCCCCGACGGCAGAGCGTGGTTCACCGGAGGCACGCTCGACCTTCGCAGCGGGCGGACCAGGGCGCACGGAGGCCAGGAGGACGTCGCCTGGCTGAGCGGGGCCTGCTTCGCGATCAGCACCGGCCTCTGGACCGACTCCGGTGGCTTCGACGAGGACTTCTTCCTCTACTGGGAGGACGTCGACCTCTCCTGGCGCCTGCGCGCCCTCGGTGCCCACCTCGTCGTCCGAGCGGACCTCAGAGCCGTTCACGTGGTGGGCGGCACGCAGCGGACCACCGACCCGCGCGCCAAGTCGAGCCTCTACTACCGGTTCAACTGCCGCGGTCGACTCCTCTTCGCCGCCAAGCGGCTCGACCCCGGCTCACGACGGCACTGGGCTGCGACCTCGCCTGGCTTCGCTCGTGACGTCGTCCTCCGCGGCGGCCGACGGCAGCTGCTGCGGGGCCCCGGTCCGCTCGTCGCCGCCACGCGCGGGACGATGGAGGGGCTCTCCGAGCTCGTGGCGCGCTCGCGGTCGCGACGGCGACCCCTCGCTGCCGATCGGCGGCTCCTGGTCGTCGCGCACCCGTCCCCCGACCTGTACGGCTCCGACCGCCAGCTCATGGAGACGACGGGCGCGGCCCTGAGCTCGGGCTGGGAGGTGGAGGTCGTCGTCCCGCTGGACGGGCCGCTGGTCGCCCTGCTTCGTGCGCAAGGGGCGACCGTCCACGTCAGGACCTTCCCGGTGCTGCGCAAGGCGCTGCTGCACCCACGCCGACTGCTCGGGTTCGCCGCGGCGTCGGTGGCCTCGGTGGTCAGCCTGAGGTCATGGCTCCGCGCACGACGTCCTGATGCGGTCTACGTGAACACGGTCACCATCCCGGTCTGGCTCGTCGCCGCCCGGCTCGCCCGGGTCCGGAGCCTGTGCCACATCCACGAGGCAGAGGAGGGCCACCACCGCGTCGTCGCGGCCGGGCTCGCCGCCCCGCTCCTGCTCGCCGACACGGTCCTGGCCAACAGCGAAGCAGCCTGTCGCGCGATCGCGTCGGCGCTGCCATCGGTCGGGCGCCGGGTGGTCGTGGTGCACAACGGGGTCCCCGGCCCCACCGAGCAGCCGGAAGCACGGGAGCGGGCCGATGACGAGCCGTGGGAGCTCGTCGTGGTCGGCCGCCTCTCCCCGCGCAAGGGGATCGACGTGGCGCTCGACGCCGTCGCGCTGCTGGCGGCGGCCGGGATCGACGCCCACCTGAGCGTGTGCGGGACGGTCTTCCCCGGCTACGAGTGGTACGAGGACCAGCTGCGGGAGCGAGCAGCCCGCCAGGACCTCGACGGCAGGATCACGCTCCGCGGGTACGTGCATCCCACCTGGCCGGTCCTCGCGGCCGCAGACGTCGTCCTGGTGCCCTCCCGCGTCGAGCCCTTCGGCAACACGGCGGTCGAGGGCCTCCTCGCCCGCCGGCCGGTCGTCGCCTCCGGCGTCCAGGGCCTCGCCGAGGTGATCGTGCCCGGCGAGACCGGGCTCCTCGTCCCGCCCGACGACGCGGCAGCGCTTGCCACGGCGATCACGTCGCTCGTCGCCGACGGCGCCCTGCGTGCGCGGCTCGCCGAGAACGGCCGCGCCGACGCGCTGACCCGGTTCACGACCGCGCGCTACGGCGCCGCCGTCCTGCACGAGCTCGACCTGCTCACCGGGGATGCACAGCGGTGAAGGACGCGGCCCGGGGCACCCCGCGCGCACGACGAGCGCCCGGACCCACGACCGTCGCTAGATTGGCCCCTTCGCGCCCGCGCTCGATCACGAGCCGAGGCCACGAGTGACCAGACACGGAGACCGCTGAATGGCTCGGGCGACGAGAACGGGCCGATCGGTCGGGCTGGGCCGATGACGGGCCCCGAGGACGACGGGAGCAGCCCTCCCGTCGCGCACGCTCCCGCGCGAGGGCTGGGCCAGCAGGCCGCCCGTGGTGCCTTCGTCACCGTCGGTGGCCAGGCGATCCGGATGGTCATCCAGATCGCTTCCGTCGCCATCCTCGCCCGCCTGCTCAGCCCGTCGGACTACGGCCTGCTGGCCATGGTCGTGGCGATCGTCGGGGTCGGGGAGATCTTCCGCGACTTCGGCCTGTCGTCGGCGGCGGTGCAGGCACCGAGCCTCTCCCGCGGCCAGCGCGACAACCTCTTCTGGATCAACACAGGGATCGGGCTGCTGCTCACCACGCTCGTGTTCTTCGGGGCCCCGCTCGTGGCGGCGATCTACGGAAGGGACGAGCTGGTCGGTGTCACCAGGGCGCTCTCGGCGACGTTCCTGTTCAACGGCCTGGCGACCCAGTACCGCGCCGACCTGATCCGCCGGCTGAAGTTCTCGCGGCTGGCGATCGCCGACATCACCGCGCCAGTCGCGGCGCTCGCGGTCGCCGTCACCGGCTCGCTCGCGGGCTGGGGCTACTGGGCTCTGGTCGCACAGAACCTCACCCAGGCGATCGCGCTCCTCACCGCCCTGGTCACGGGAGCGCGGTGGCTGCCCCGGGGTCCCAGCCGGGGCGAACCGATGCGCGGCCTGCTCCGCTTCGGCTGGCGCCTGGTCGGCGCTCAGCTCATCGGGTACGCGAGCAACAACACGGACTCGTTCATCATCGGGTTGCGTTTCGGCGCCGACCCGCTCGGCTACTACAACCGTGCCTTCCGGCTGCTCATGGCACCCCTGATCCAGCTCCGCGCGCCGTCGACCACCATCGCCCTTCCGGTGCTCTCGAAGCTGCACCACGACACGGCGCGATTCAGCGCGTTCGTGCTGCGCGGGCAGCTGACCCTCGGCTACACGCTCGTCGCGGGGCTGGGGCTCGTCGCGGCAGCTGCCGAGCCGATCACCGCGACCTTCCTCGGCCAGCAGTGGATGTCTGTGGTGCCGATCCTGCGCCTGCTCGCCATCGCGGGGATCTTCCAGACGCTGGCCTACGTGGGGTACTGGGTCTACCTCTCGCGGAGCCTGACGTCCGACCTCCTCAGGTACACCATGGTCGAGTCCACGGTGAAGGTGACCTGCATCCTGGTCGGCAGCCAGTGGGGGATCGTCGGCGTCGCTGCC
>JBBRGX010000097.1:0-10460 GCA_038223605.1 Actinomycetales bacterium
CACGGTCGTCGAGGGGATCGAGACGGCCGAGCAGCTGCACGGGGTCGCGCGCGCCGGTTGCGATGTCGCGCAGGGCTTCTTCCTGAGCCGCCCGCTCTCGGCTGACCGGGTGCCGGCCCTCTTCGCCGGCACGCACGCCACCAGCGGCTAGGCGGACGGCGGGGTGCACCCGCTCCGGCCGTTCAGGCCGGGCCGCTCGGCCGCGCGTGACGCTCGGGGCATCCGCCATGGCCCCAGAGGGAACGCGGAGCCCTGCCCCAGAACGGGCGAGAGGCCCCACCCCGAAGGGTGAGGCCTCTCGTCGTGCGCGGTGGGCTCGATCAGATGTCGAGCACGGTGCGGAGGATCAGAGCGGGCGGATGTTCGAGGCCTGGGGGCCCTTGGGTCCCTGGGTGACCTCGAACTCGACCTTCTGGTTCTCGTCGAGCGAACGGTACCCGGAGGACGCGATCGCGGAGTAGTGGGCGAAGACGTCAGCGCCGCCGTCGTCGGGGGCGATGAATCCAAAGCCCTTTTCGGCGTTGAACCACTTCACGGTTCCAGTAGTCATGGTGCTCCTTCCAGAGCAGTCAACCGATGACGCGAATCGCCACCGATCGTCACAAGTTCGTTCGTCTGCTCTGGCAAGAGAAGGGGCTACCGGTACTCCGGGGCACTCAAACGCAAGAAACGCTGCAACGTTGCCTGGAATGCTACCCGACGACCCGGTGTCCTGCACAGGGGATGTACCGACGACCTTGGCGGACCGCCCGAGCGAGGGTCCATCCGGGCGCCGGGCGGGGCGACCCAGGGGGCCGGCGGCGCCTGCGGCGTCCGATCCTCGAGCCGAGCGGGGGCCGGCGCGTCGGCGGGCCGCCGGGAGTCTGCTACTGACAGCGGACGGTTCACAGGTTACGGTTGCGTAGGTATTGATGTGCTGCCGCGGCACTGCGTCACCCCTCCCGACGGAACGGAACGCGCCGATGGTCGCTGCAGCCCAGGACTCCTCCTCCACCCCGCCCGCCGACGAGTCGCGTGCCTTCGGCGTGGCCGTCGCCCCACGCGAGCGGCAGGTCAGCGAGTTCACCGCCCTGGCCAGGACGGTGTCGGACGCCGGGCTGATGAGGCGGCGTCAGGGCTGGTACTGGACGCGGTTCGGGGTGCTCACGGCGACGCTCGTCGCGATGGGGGTCGCGTTCGTCCTCATCGGTCACTCCTGGTGGCAGCTCGCGCTCGCGGCAGGGCTCTCGCTCGTCCTCGGCCAGGTGATGTTCCTCGGCCACGACGCCGCGCACCGGCAGATCTTCGGCTCGGGCCGCTGGAACGACTGGGCGAGCCTGGTCCTCGCGAACCTCTTCGCCGGCATGAGCTACGGCTGGTGGCAGCACAAGCACAGCAAGCACCACGCCAAGCCGAACCAGATCGGCTACGACCCCGACATCGGCGGCGAGGTCATCGTCTTCCACACCGACGGCCGCGTGGCGCGGACCGGGCTCAAGGCGTGGCTCTCCCAGCGCCAGGGCTGGCTCTTCTTCCCCGCGCTGCTGCTCGAGGGGCTCAACCTGCACGTCTCCGGCGTGCGGACGATCTTCGGGCGTGGTCCCGTCAAGCGCCGGCCCGTCGAGATGGCCTTCGTCACGCTCCGCCTCGGTGGCTATCTCGCCGCCGTCTTCCTCATGCTCCCGGTCGGCATGGCCTTCGCCTTCCTCGCGGTCCAGCTGGGCCTCTTCGGGCTCTACATGGGTGCCGTCTTCGCCCCGAACCACAAGGGGATGCCGATCGTCCCGCGCGACTCGCGCATCGACTTCCTCAGCCGCCAGGTCCTGATGAGCCGCAACGTCCGCGGTGGACGGTTCACCGACTGGTTCATGGGCGGGCTCAACTACCAGGTCGAGCACCACCTCTTCCCGAGCATGGCCCGCCCGCACCTGCGACGGGTCCAGCCGATCGTGCGCGAGTTCTGCGCGAGCCGGGGGATCCGGTACACCGAGACGAGCCTCATGGAGAGCTACGGGATCGTCATCCGGTATCTCAACGAGGTCGGCCTCGCGGCGCGTGACCCGTTCCAGTGCCCGCTGACCATGGATCTCCGCTCCGCGCGCTGAGTCCCCCTCGCACGGGGTCGCCCACGATGCGGACGACGCTTGTGGATCTCCTCGGCGACTGGTCTTCTTCTCCCGTGACCTCGACCTGGACCCCTGCCGCTGCGCCTGCAGCCGCACCGTCCTGCGCGCAGGTCCTTGCGACGGCCGGCGTGCCGAGCGTCGCTGCGCGAATGCTCTAGGGCGCGCGCCCCACCCGGGACTGCCGTTCGACCCCGACCCGGGGTCCTCATCCGGTGGTCCCCACCCGCCAAGGCACCGCCGGTGCCCGGCCGGTCGGCGTGCGTCCAGGACCTCCTCCCCGCGCACCGACCCAGGAGAACCACCATGTCCACTCTCACCACCGCAGTCACCCACGCCGACCGCGACGCCTCGCTGATCGGCATCCTCGCCGCCACCGCTGAGGCCGTCGGCGCCGACGCGAGCCGCGCCCAGGTGCACTTCACCGCGAGCGGTCGCGGCGTCGGCAAGGTCGCCACCGAGGTGAGCGCCCGTCGGCACACCTTCACGGTCGACGAGCCCCCGACGCTCGGCGGCGACGACGAGCACACCAACCCGGTCGAGTACGCCCTCGGCTCCCTCCTCGGCTGCCAGGTCGTGACCTATCGGTTCTGGGCCGCCCACCTGGGCATCCAGGTGGACACGATCGACCTCTCGGCCGTCGGTGACCTCGACGTGCGGGGATTCTTCGGGCTCGACACCGCCGTGCGCCCCGGCTTCTCCGAGATCCGCGTCGAGGTCCGCCTCACCGGTCCCGAGACCGCCGAGCGCTATGCGGAGCTGCAGCGCGCGGTCGACGAGCACTGCCCCGTGCTCGACCTGTTCACCAGCCGGACCCCGGTGCGCACCACCCTCGTCGTCGACGGGGCCTGACCGCGACCGATCCGCCCGTGCCCCGCAGCGCTCCTCGGCTGTGGGCACGGGCGGACGGTTGTGCGAGGGTCTGCGGGTGAGTGGTGCGGCGGGATCGAGGGCATGGGCCGAATCCGGCCGTGGTGGGGACGAAGCTCGGACGGCTGGTCCCGCGACGACCCCCCCGCGGGTCGGCTGAGATGAGCGGCCACGGCGTGACGTCCATGGTGCTCGCCGTCGTGGGAGGACTGCTCCTCCTCTGGCTGGTCGGTGTGCTGGCGCTCCTGGTCGTGGCGCCCGGGCGGAGCACCTTGCTCGATGCCGTCCGGCTCCTTCCCGACCTGCTCCGGCTGATCCGCCGGCTCGCTGCCGATCGTCGGCTCCCGCGCGGACTCCGGATCCGGCTCGCGCTGCTCCTGGCCTACCTCGCGCTGCCGATCGACCTCGTCCCCGATGTCATCCCCGTCCTCGGCTGGGCCGACGACCTCATCCTGGTCGCTGTCGTCCTGCGGTCGGTCCTGCGGATCGCCGGGTCAGAGGCCGTTGGCCGGCACTGGCCGGGGACCGAGGAGGGGCTTGCGGTGGTCCTCGCGTTAGCCGGCGTCGGCCGGTCGTCGCGCGGAGGGGCCAACCGCGAGGCATGACCCAAGGGCGCGGGCCTCGACCTTCGGGCTTCCGTCGAGAAGGATGAGGAGCGCCTGTCGAAAACCGGGCCGACCGTTCGTCGAAGGGGGGTCAGCACCGGCCGCACCGTCCGGTCGCCCTCCCGAAGGAGATCGCCATGACCGAGCAGTACATCATTCTCATCCATGAGCCCGACTGGGACCCGACGACCATCACCCAGGAGGACTGGGCCGTGACGATGGCGGCCCACGGAGCCTTCGCCGCGGCCGTCGAGGCCGCCGGCGCGCGGATCCTCGGCGGTGACGCGCTGATGCCGCAGAGCGCGACCACCCGGATCACGCCGGCGCAGGGCTCGCGCGCTGCCGTCTTCACCGACGGTCCGTTCCCCGAGGTCAAGGAGGTCGTCAGGGGCTTCTACAAGATCGAGGTCGCCGACCGGGACCAGGCCCTGGCCCTTGCCGCGCAGTGCCCCACCGCCGGCTTCGTCCAGGTGACCCCGGTGATGCCGACCTCGTGAGGCCCGACCCGCTGGCCGAGACGGTGCGGTCGCAGTGGCCGCACCTGCTCGCCGCCCTCCTGCGCTACACGGGCAGCCCCGAGCTCGCCGAGGACTGCCTGCAGGAGGCATGCGTCCGCGCGCTCAGCGCGCGCGAGGGCCAGCTCCTGCTGAACCCGGCGGCGTGGCTGACGACCACGGCCAAGCGGATAGCGATCGACCATGCGCGCCGTGACGTGGCGCTGCGGGCACGTCTTCCCGTGCTCGCGGCGCGCGCCGAGCACCCCGTGGCACCCGCGGCCGATCCTCCTGGTGGCGACGACCGGCTGGAGCTCGTCCTCGTCGCCTGCCACCCGGAGATCGCGCCCGCGACCCGGCTTGCCCTGGCGCTGCGGTTCGTCCTGGGGGTACCCACCGAGGAGGTCGCCGACGTGCTGCTGGTCGAGCACACGGCCATGAGCGCGCGGCTGACGCGGGCGAAGCGTCAGGTCGAGCAGCTCTCCTCGGCGGGTATGGGTGCGACCGACCTGCGTCCGCGGGTGGCGGACGCCATGGAGGTCGTGCACGCCCTCTTCACGCTCGGCCACACCTCACCCACCGGGAGCACGGTCCGACGGGGCGAGCTCACCGAGCTCGCCCTCGCCCTGGCCAGGGCGCTGCGCCGGTTCGCGCCCGATGACCGCGAGGTCGCGGGGCTGCTCGCCCTCGTGCTGCTGAGCGAGGCACGTGCTCCCGGTCGCGCCGGTCCGGGAGTGGCTCCGCTCACCCTCGCCGAAGCGGACCGCTCGCAGTGGGACTCCCTGCTCGTGACCGAGGGGTTGCGGCACGCGACCTTCGCACTCCCTGGCGGCGGACGCTTCGCCCTGCAGGCGGGCATCGAAGGTCTGCACGCCCAGGCGCCGTCATGGGAGCTGACCGACTGGGCAGCGGTGCGACTCCTGTACGACGGGCTCGTCGCCCGGTGGCCGGCGCCGGCCGCTCAGCTCGCCAGGGCTGTCGCGATCGCCTACGACCGGGGTCCGCTCGCCGGTCTGGCCGCCCTGGACGACCTCGAGGCCGGTGGGCGGCTCCGTGGTGACATGAGCGCGGTCCGGGCGCACCTGCTGCGCCTGGCCGGCGAGGACCAGGGGGCGAGGGCGGCCTACCGCGAGGCGATCTCCGTCGAGCGGAACGAGGCGCTGCGGGCGTTCCTCACCGAGGCGTCGGACGGGCTCGGGCCGGGCTGAGGCCCTCCTGCTCCGTCTGCTGTGCTCGGTCGTGACGGCAGGACCGGCCCCCTCTCGGGTCGTCGGGCTCAGTCGCGCCCGTGGCCCAGAGCGCGTAGCAGGGCGGGGAGCACGTCCTCGAGGCTGCGGTCGGGCTGGAAGGCGAGCCACTCCAGGCCGGCCACGAGCGTCGCGCCGAAGACCGCGCTGCCCATGATCTCCGCGTCGCGTGGTGGTGTGCCCGGGTGGCCGGCGAGCACTCCGTCGGCGAAGACCCGGATCGCCTCGTCGTGCAGCAGCTGGATCGATGCCTGCCAGTCGCGACCTGTCCGGAAGACCTCGGCGGCGACCACCTTCGCGAAGGCCGGGTGGTCGCGGATCTGCCGGAGCAGCTCGGTCACCAGGGCCTCGACCGCAGGGCGACCCGGCTCGCGGGCGAGGGCCGCGCGCAGCCCCTCGGTCAGCCGCGTGATCCCCGCGGTGAGGATGTCGGTGAAGAGCTCGGTCTTGGATCCGAAGTTGTAGTAGACCGAGCCCTTCGCGACGCCGGCCGCCTCGGCGATCTCGTCGACCGAGGTCGCGGCGAAACCGCGATCGGCGATCAGTGCGACGGCTGCCTCAAGGATGTGGCGTCGGGTCCCGCCTGACGTGGTCGTTCCGCTCGCCGCGCTCATCTGCACAGCCTCTCAGATCGCCAGTGCCGGGTGGAGCCGGTCGAGCGTCCAGGTCCGCATCCGGCCTGCCCGCCACGAGGTGATCGTGAGCGAGCCGAGGGCGATCGCCCCGAGCACGGCGACCGATGACCACAGCCGCCCGTCGATCCCCCCGGTGATCACCTCGCGAAGACCGGTCACCGCGTAGCTCATCGGCAGGAACCCGTGCACGGCCCGGAAGAACGCCGGCGTGGTCTCCACCGGGTAGGTCCCGCCAGAGGACGCGAGCTGGAGCATGAGGAGCGCGAGGATCGCGACCTTGCCCGCCGCCGGGCCGAGCAGCGCGATGAGCATCTGCTGGAGCGCGATGAAGGTCACCGCGACGAGCAGGGTGAGTCCGATCACCCCGAGGACGTTCGACATCCGCAGCCCCACCCCGAAGTGGATCACCGCGAGCATCACCGCGACCTGCGCCGCCCCGATCACCGCGGCGGGCAGGAAGCCGGCGAACGTCGCCCGTAGCCCCGATGCGGGGGTGGCCAGCGCACGAGCGGGCAGCGGCCGGAAGAGCAGCCAGGTGATCAGCGAACCCACGAAGAGCGCGAGCGGGATGAAGAAGGGTGCGAAGCCCTCGCCGAATCCTTGGGCCTTGGTCAGGTGGGACTCGTCGAGCGCCACCGGCGTCGCCAGGACGTCGGCGCGGGTCGTGCGCAGCGCGGTGGAGTCGTCGGGGATCGCGGTCGCGCCGGCTGTCAACCCGTCGGCGAGGGTCCCCGCGCCGTCCGTGAGCCGACCTGCCCCGTCGGCGAGCGCATGGGCGCCGGTGGCGAGCAGGCTGGTCTGGTCGGCGAGCTCTGCGGTTCCCGAGGCGAGCTGTGTCGTGCCGGCGGAGAGCCGGTCGGCGCCGGCAGCGAGTGCGGTGGCGCCGGTGGTGAGGCTGCCCGCCCCGCTCGCGAGCCGGGTCGCCCCGTCGCTGAGCTGGCCGACGGCCGGTGCGAGCTGTGAAGCGCCCGAGGCGACGGCTGCGGATCCCGTCGCGAGCTGGTCGGCCCCCTCGCTCAGTCGGCCGACGGCCACGTCGAGCTGGGACGCGCCGGAGGCCAGGTCGGCCGCGCCTGACGTCAGCGCGCCCAGCTGGCGGGCCGTCGCGGCAGGGTCGAGCGAGGCAAGGCCCGAGGCGACAGCGGAGAGCTCGGTCAGCGGCGCCGCCGCCGTGAGGTCGCCGGACCGGTACCTCTCGTTGAGGTAGGAGAGAGCGTCGGTGAGCGCGGGGGAGGCGCCGTCGAGGGTCGTGGTCATCGTGCTGATCTGGCTCACGGCGGAGGAGACCCCGGTGGAGAGCTGCGCAGCCCCGGCGTCGAGGCGGGCGCCGGCGGCCTTGGCCGTCCGCAGGTTCGTGGCCAGCGTCGAGGCGCCGGACGAGACGCTCGTCGCGCCGGTCGTCAGGCTCGTCGACCCGGCCTGGGCCTTCTGGAGGTTCGCGGCGAGGCTGGCCGCGCCCGCCGAGAGCGAGGTGGCGCCCGCTGCGGCACTGTGCGCGCCGCTCGCGAGCTCTGTCGCCCCGGACTCGGCCGTCACGGCCCCTGCGGCGAGCCGCGCCGCGCCGTCGTGCGTGGCGTCGACGCCGTCGGCGACCTGGACCGTCCCTGCGGTGAGCTGCCCGCCGGCGGCGGCGAGGGTGATCGCGCCGTCCGACGCGGTCGCGAAGCCGTCGCGCGCCGAGCCGAGCCCGACCAGGACCTTGCCGACCGACGCGTCGCCGATCGTCGCGCGTACGGCGTCGTCCACCTGGACCATCGCGCTGTGCCCCAGGGTGCTGGCGAGGAAGGAGTTGGCGTCGTTATAGGTGACGTCGAGCCGGGCGCGGGTCGGGTTGTCGCCCTCGGCGGAGGCGATGTCGCTCGAGAAGCTCGTGGGGATCGACAGGGCGAAGTAGTACGTGCCGTCCTTGACGCCCTGCTGGGCGCTCGCGGCGTCGGTGCTCACCCAGTCGAGGCCTGCCGAGTCGAGCAGCGTCGTGGTCACCTCACGTCCGGCGCTCAGCACGGTGCCGTCGGTGAGCGTGACGGGGCGGTCGGAGTCGACGAGGGCGACGGGGAGCCGCTCCATCCGTCCGGTCGGGTCCCAGAACGCCCAGAGGTACAGGGCGCCGTAGAGGAGGGGGATGAGGATCAGGGCGCCGATGGCGATCTTCGGCAGCAGGCCGCGCCGGAAGCGGCGCAGCTCGGTGCCGGTCGAGGTGAGGGCAGACATGGTGTCCCGTTCGGATCGACGTGAGGGGTGCAGGGACCGCGCGTCGTGCGCAGGTCCGCGGAGAGCGGTGGGCTCGGACGGCGAGCGGTCCTCAGACGGCCTGGCGGGCGTGCGGACCGGTCGCGAGGAAGATCTGGCGCGGCTCGCGCTGCCAGGTGAAGCGGGAGACCTCGTCGAGCGAGGCTGCCGAGGCGACGACTGTGGTGCCCTGCTCGGTGAGCGCCTCCAGGCGCGACCAGACGAACTGGCGCCGGGCGCTGTCGTGGACCTGGTCGACATCGTCGACGACGAGCAGCTCGGGTCGCTGCAGCATCGCGAGGCTCAGGCGCAGGAGCATGATGTCGACCTCGTCGAGGTCCCAGACGACACTGTCGACGCGCGGCAGGGGTCGGGGGCCGAAGACGGGGCCGACGTAACGCTCCACATCTCCTTGGTGCACGACGGGCACGCGGCGGTACCACGGGCTCAGCCACGCCAGGCGCTCGCGCAGGAGGGTGCCGACGGTCACCGAGTCGTCGAGGTCGTCGATCCCGGTGAAGCCGGCGACTGCCGCCTTGTGCTGCACGGCCCGTCGCTCAGCCGGCAGCGAGTGGCCGAGGACGGTGAGCCGGCTGCCGCGGTCCGGGACCATCCGTCCGGCGAGGGTGAGCAGCAGGCTCGAGCGCCCGCCGCCCTGTGGTCCGTGCATGATCGCGAGCTCGCCGCGGTGGACGTCGAGGTCGACAGGTCCGTAGACGGCGCCACGGCTGCCGTGCAGCACGAGGTCGCGAGCCCGGATGACCGGGGGCGCGAGCGTCGGCTCGGCCAGTGCGATCGGCGCGGCACTCTCCTCGGGGAAGGGGGGCAAGGCAGTCATGTGGTCCTCGGTTCGTTAGACTGACCGGTCAGTACAAACATAGGACGACGAGACCGATTTGCCAAGTGGGTGGGGCCGCCGGCTCGGGACGACCTGGACAGCGGTCCAGGTCCAGCCCTCGTGCGTCGGTGAGCGTGTCCCGCGTGACCGGGGCGTCCGGGGCGACGAGGTCGTGCCGCGTGCGGAGGTCAGTCGCGCGTGAGGAGCGTAAGGACCTCGTCGTGCGTCGTCTGCGGGAACATGTCGAGAACCTGGGCGCGGCGCACGTGCCAGGACGGCATCAGCGCGAGGTCCCGGGCGAGCGACTCGACGTTGCAGCTGGAGTAGACGACGGTCTCGGTGGCCGAGCCCTCGAGCCACCCGGCGAGCGCGGCACCGATACCGCGCCGCGGCGGGTTCACGACCACGACCTGCGGGGCGTCGCGCTCGGCGAGCGCGGCAGCGGTGGCGTCCCCGACCTCGAAGCGCAGCTCTCCGGGGACGGGGTCGCGGTCGGCGCGGGGCCGTGCGCGTGGACGCGGTGGGGTGCTCGTGTCCGGGCTGGTGCTCGTGACGGACTGCGCGGCGCCACGGGTCGTCCCGAGGGCGGCTGCGCTCAGGCGTGCGCTCGCCACGGCCTCGGCGCTGCTCTCGATGCCCAGCACACGGCGCCCCGGCGCGGCGCAGTGCAGCGCGAAACCGCCGACGCCGCAGTACAGGTCCCACAGCGAGGTCGGGTCGATCTCGTCCACCCATCCGCGCACCTGCCGGTACAGCGCGGCGGCGACCTCGGTGTTCGTCTGGAAGAAGCTCTGCGGGCGCAGGTGCAGGACGACGTCGTTCAGCCGCATCGGCAACGTCGAGGACTCGGTCAGCAGGATCTCCTGGTCTCCCTCGAGCACCGCCTTGTGCTCCGGCTGGAGGTTGAGGGACACGACCCGTGTCCGAGGCAGGGCAGCGAGGAGCCATGGCAGGTGCTTGCGGATCCGGGCGAGCGCCTCCGTCGAGCGCAGGACGAACCGCACCATCAGCTCACCGTCGGGGGACTGCGTCACCAGGAGGTACTTGAGCTCCCCTGCGCGTCGCGCGAGGTCGTACGGCTCCAGAGAGGCGAGGGTCACGAAGTCCGCGAGGTGGGGCAGGGCCGAGCGCAGCCCGGCGGTGTGCAGTCCGCAGTCGCGCAGGTCCACGCCCGCTCCGTGCGGCCCGAGGATCCCCAGCACCGGCCGCGCAGCGGTACCGGTGACGACCATCTTCGCCTTGTTGCGGAAGCCCGACTCCTGGCCGGTGAACGGCGGCAACCACTCGACGAGCTCCGGCCCGCCGAGGAGGGCGTGCGCGCGCTGCACCTTGCCCTGGACCTGCGCGGGGTAGGGCTCGGCCAGCAAGGTGCACGAGCGGCACCTGTTCGCGTCGAAGTGGGCGCACTGCACGGTCCCAGGCTACGGGCCCGCGCCCCGT
>JBBRGX010000098.1:0-10156 GCA_038223605.1 Actinomycetales bacterium
GGCCGTGCAGCATGTCCCCGACCAGTCGCCCGGTGTAGAAGCCGTCCTTCTGCTCGGCGACGGTGCCCAGCGCCCCGGTGACCCCCATGCGTCGCCCGATCAGCTCGCCGACCTCGACGGGGCTGGCGGTGATGATCCACACCTCGTGGCCGGCGGCGAGGTGGTCGGCCAGCAGGGCCTGGGTCCCGGGGAAGACCCGCAAGGACAGGACCTCGTCCCAGACCTCTTCGCCGATGGCGGCGATCTCGGCAACCGATCGACCCTCGACGATGGACAGGGCGCGCGAGCGGACGCGGGCGATCTCGTCCAGGTTCTCGCCGAGGGCGAGGTAGCGCATCTGGTGCACGGCGAACCGCGCGAGCTCGGGGAAGCCGACGAACCCGCGGCGTCGAAGGCCGAGCGCCAGGTGGAAGGCGCTGGCCCCGCGCACAATCGTGTTGTCGAGGTCGAAGAAGGCCGCCGTGCCTTCTGCCGCACGGGGAGCGACAGACGTTGGCTCGGCCACGGGCCCACTGTAGTCGTGGCCCTCTACGCTTCTCCGGGTGAGGCGATCACGTTGACGGGGCAGGACGGCCGGCTGGTGCTGTACGTGCGCCAGGGCTGCCACTTGTGCACGACCGCTCTCGACCTGCTGACGCAGGTCGCTGCGGAGTCGGGTGAGCACTGCCATGTCCGTGATATCGACAGCGACCCGGCACTTCTGGAGCGGTTCGGCGAGCTGGTTCCGGTGGTGACGGTCGACGGGGTCGTCCAGGGGTACTGGCGGATCGACCCGGCGAGGATCCGGCGCTCGCTCGCCGGCTGAGCGCGCCGCACGGCGCTGACGTAGCCTCGGCAGATGGCGCGCGCCGACGGCATGGTGGACGTCGAGCTCGTCGACGAGCCGGACGGAAGGCTCCGGAAGGCGCCGGCTCCTCGCCGTCCGCTGCCCGACCTGTCGGGATGGGTCCCGGGCGTGCTGGTCGTCACCACGGTCCTTGTCATCGGTCTCGGGCTCGTCGGCGGCGCACGGGTCCGCGAGCACCGCGAGGACGACGCCCGCGTCGCATCGTTCGCGGGGGTGCGGGGCGTGGCGCCCTCCCTGCGGGAGCCTCTCGTCGAGCGGTGGCGGACCTCCGACCCGATGACCGTCGGCGGCGACCTCGCCCTGGTGACCGAGCCCGACGGCCGGGACCAGGCTCAGGCCCTGCTCGACGTCGGCACGGGCCGGCGGGTCTCGGTCGCGCCATGGGCGGTGGCGTCCGGGGACCGGGCCCCGAGGTGCCCGACGACGATCGCCGGGTCAGGGCTCCAGGTCTGCGAGGTCAGCGGGAGCGCCGAGCGGGTCCAGCTGGCGACCGGTGACGTGGTGCAGGACACCAAGGACCGGCTCCTCTTCCTCGACCCCTCGACGGGTGGGGTGCGCGACCTGCTCGTGCTCCCCGACGGGGCGATCGGCTGGCAGGTCGTCGGCGACACCCTCGTCATGGCGTGGCAGGACGCCGGCACGATCGTCGTGGAGCGTCGGCAGCCGCTGACCGGCACGGTCCTGTGGCGCGAGGAGGTCCCCGGGACGCACGACCTGTCCTCGCGCCAGCTGACGATGGCGGTCGCCGACGGAGTCGTCGCCCTCGCGGGGCCGTTCGCCGTGGTGCTCGACGTCACCGACGGCAGGGTGCTGGCCGTGCAGGCCGCCGGGCCGTGGAACATCGTGGCCGACCCGCTGCGGGTGACCTCCGGGGGCACGGGTTTCACCGTCTGGGAGCCCTGGGGCGGGACCTGGTTCGACCGGAGCGGCGTCGAGGGGACCTTCACGGCCGGGCGTCCGGTCCCGGCAGCGATCGACGACTCCTCGGCCGGCGAGGTGGCACTGGTGGGGGACGCCGGGGCCGTTCGTGCCGTCGACCTGGCCGATGGCACGACCCTGTGGTCGAGCGACCGGGTCGACCGGGTGCTCCTGCGGCTCGGGGGCCGTCTCGTCGTGCAGGACGGGACCGCGCTGCGGGCGCTCGATCTGCGCAGCGGTGCGGAGCTGTGGTCGATCGCGGCGCCCGCGGGGCCCGATGCGGCGAGCGGACCGGTCACCGACGGGATCCGTCTCCTCGTGGTGGAGCCCGCGACGTCGGGGACGCCGGCGCGACTGGCGGCTCATCGGCTGGTCGACGGGGCAACGGCGTGGACCGTCGACCTGCCGACGGGCACCTCGAGCGTCGCGGTCGAGGGCGGCACCGTCGTCGCGCACGGCACGGACCTCGCCGTCGTCCTCGGCTGAGCTCGGCCTGACGGCGCGGAGAACCCACCGACCGGAGCGCCCACCGACCGCAGCGCCCACCGACCGCAGCGGTCGACCAGGCCATGGCCCCCGGAACGGCGGAGGGCCGCCGGACGGTGGTCCGGCGGCCCTCCGGCCGGAACGGGTCAGGCGGTCGGGACGCCCTCGATCTCGAGCGTGATCGTGACCTTGTCGCCCACGAGGAGCCCACCGGTCTCCAGGGCGGCGTTCCAGGTCAGGCCGAACTCCTTGCGGGAGATCTCGGTGCTGGCCGAGAAGCCGATCCGGGCGACGCCGAACGGGTCCGTCGCGCCACCGTTGAACTCGGTGCGGAGCGTGACCGGGAGGGTCGTGCCGCGGATGGTCAGGTGTCCGTGAACGAGGAGGTCCTCGCCGGCGGCCTCGACCGAGGTGGAGACGAAGGTCCAGGTCGGGTGGTTCTCGATGTCGAAGAAGTCGGCGGTGCGCAGGTGCCCGTCGCGGTTGGCGTCACGCGTGTCGATGGTCGACGGGTCGAGGACCGCGGTCACGGTCGCCTGGGTGAGGTCCTCCGGCACGACGAGGGTGCCGTCGACGATCGCGACGGTGCCGCGGACCTTGGAGATGCCGGCGTGCCGGACGGTGAACTGCGCCTGGCTGTGCGAGGTCTCGATCGAGAAGGTTCCGGCGGTGAGGCCGGTGGGGAGCGAGGTGATCGACATGCTGTCCTCCGTTGCGTGGTCGGCGGTCCGGCCGGTGGGGGCCGATCCGTGAGGTAGTTGAAGGCTCAACTCCATCTAGTTGAGATTTCTACTACACTGGGCGACAGGATGCAAGGCCCAGCTCGCTCGGGGCTGGTCCTGCACGCTCCGGGACGGCAGTCTTGGCGGGCAGGGACGGCGCGGCGGGCGGGTGACGACGGTGGGCGCAGTCGCGCCACGAGCGAGGAGCGAACGATGAGCGTGTCGCAGTCAGCAGAGGTCCGGCCGGACGAGGTGGACGCCGGCGCCGGCCCGTCGGGCGAGCCCGTCCGCTGGCTCGCCCCCGAGCAGCAGGAGTCGTGGCGCGCGTACCTCCTCGGGGTCACCCGGCTGACCGAGGCGCTCGGCCGAGCGCTCGACGAGGACGCCGGCCTCTCGTTGAGCGAGTACGAGATCCTCGTGCGGCTCTCGGAGGCCCCGGAGCACGCGGCGCGGATGTCCGAGCTCGCCGCCTCCCTCGTCCACTCGCGAAGCAGGCTGACGCACACCGTCGGGCGCCTGGAGGCCAGGGGTCTCGTCGAGCGCAGGACCTGTGCCGCGGACGGACGTGGGGTGAACGCGGTGATGACTCCCGAGGGATACGCCCTGCTGGTGGCCGCGGCCCCCGGTCATGTCCGCGCGGTGCGGGAGAACCTCGTCGACGTCCTCACGGACGAGGAGCTCACGGCGCTGGGGAACGCGATGGCTCGCGTGGCTCCCGGCGTGACCGGCTGACGTCTTGAGCGCCGTCCGGCCGCTGTGCCCGCGCGCGCGGGCACAGCGGAGTGCGCGACACTGGGGCCATGGCGACGACAACGGTCCACCTCCTGCGCCACGGAGAGGTGCACAACCCCGAGGGTGTCCTCTACGGCCGCCTGCCCAGCTTCCACCTCTCCGACCGTGGCCTCGCGATGGCCGAGCGGGTCGCCGTGCACCTGGCCGGCGAGGGTGGTGAGCGCCGGGACGTCGTCCACGTCGTCGCCTCGCCGCTGCAGCGCGCCCAGGAGACCGCAGCGCCCATCGCTGCCGCCTTCGGCCTGCCCGTCACCGCTGATGAGCGCTTCCTCGAGGCGATGAACCACTTCGAGGGCCTCACTTTCGGGGTCGGTGACGGCTCGCTGCGACGGCCCGCGCACTGGCGCTACCTGTGGAACCCGTTCCGGCCGTCATGGGGAGAGCCGTACCGCGCCCAGGTCGAGCGGATGCTCGCCGGCGTGATGGCCGCCCGGGCGGCGGCCGACGGGCACGAGGCCGTCGTCGTCAGCCACCAGCTGCCCATCTGGCTCACCCGTCAGTCGCTGGAGGGCCGGCGGCTGTGGCACGACCCGCGCAAGCGTCAGTGCTCGGTGGCGTCGCTGACCAGCCTGCACTTCGAGGGTGACCGGCTGACCGGCATCACCTACAGCGAGCCCGCAGCCGACCTCCTGCCGAGCACGCGGCAGACCCCGGGAGCCTGAGGATGCGCCTGATGCGTTCAGCCGGGCGGCCGATCGTGCTCGCCATCGCGGTGATCGTCGTCGCCGTCGTCGTGCTCTCCTCCCTCGCTGGCTGCGCGAGCATCGGCGGCGGGGGCGGCGCGAGCGCCGAGGCGGGCTCGGTCTCGGGCGATGCCTCGGTGACGACCTGGGCAGCCGGCGAGCGTCCCGGGCCGATCGAGCTCGCGGGCACCGACTACTCCGGGGGGCGGGTCGACGTCGCGGACTGGCTCGGGGAGGTCGTCCTGGTCAACACCTGGTACGCCGCCTGCCCGCCCTGCCGCGCCGAGGCTCCCGACCTCGCGGCGATCGCGACGCAGTACGCCCCGACAGGGGTCCACGCGATCGGCCTGAACTTCACCGACGAGGCCGGGGCCGCGCAGGCCTTCGAGCGCACGTTCGCGCTGCCCTACCCGTCGATCCAGGACACCGACGGCAGCGCGGTCGCGGCCCTGCAGGGCACCGTCCCGGTGCAGGCGGTGCCCACGACCGTTCTCCTGGACCGCCAGGGCCATGTCGCGGCGCGGATCCTCGGCACGGCGGACCCCTCCACGCTGCGCACCCTGCTGGACGAGCTGCTCGCGGAGCAGGGGTGAGCCTGGGGCTGGCCGTCGTCACCGCAGGCGCGGGGATCCAGCAGACCGTGCTGAGCGGGTCCATGCTGCTCGCGCTCCCGCTCGCCGTTCTCGCCGGGCTCGTCTCCTTCGCCTCGCCTTGCGTCCTGCCGCTGGTGCCGGGCTACCTCGGGTTCGTGACCGGGATGGCGGGCAGCACGGCCGGTGGGTCGCGCCGGCTCTCGCAGGTCGCCCGGTCGCGGATGCTCCTCGGGGTCGGGCTCTTCATCGCCGGATTCACGGTGGTGTTCGTGACCCTCGGTGTGCTGGCGGGTTCGCTCGGCTCGGCCCTCGTGCGCTACAGCGACCCCCTCACGCGGGTGCTCGGCGGCGTCGTCGTCGTCATGGGGCTGGCCTTCGCCGGCTGGGTGCCCTTCGCCCAGCGTGAGCGGCGGTGGCACCTCTCGCCCCGCGCCGGTGTCTGGGGTGCCCCGCTGCTCGGCGTGGTCTTCGGCCTGGGCTGGGCCCCGTGCATCGGCCCCACGCTCGTCGCGGTCTACACCCTGGCGCTGGACGAGGCCTCTGCCGCCAGGGGTGCCGTCCTCTCGGTCGCCTACTGCCTCGGCCTCGGTCTGCCCTTCCTGCTCATCGCGCTCGGCCTGGAGCGCTCGGCCCGCGTGCTCGGCGTGCTGCGCCGCCACCCCGTGGCGATCATGCGGACCGGGGGCATCGTGCTCATCGTGATCGGCCTCGCGCTGGTCACCGGCCTGTGGGGGACCTGGACGCACGCGATCCAGGGGCTCATCGGCGGATTCGAGCCGGTGGTCTGATGAGCGAGGAGCAGACGCCGGCGGACACCGTCCCGCGCACCGGGCCGGCCGACCGTGTCGACCCGGGCGACCGCGGGGTCGCGCCGGTGCTGCCCGACCTCGGGCTGCGCGGGACGGCGCGATGGGTCTGGCGGCAGCTGACGAGCATGCGGGTGGCGCTGATGCTGCTCATGACGCTCGCGGTGGTCTCGGTGCCCGGGTCCGTCTTCCCGCAGCGTCCCCAGGACCCGGCGTCCGTCGCCCGCTTCCTGCGGAACAACCCGGTGGGTGGTCGGTGGCTCGACCGGCTCGGCTTCTTCGACGTCTACGGCTCGGTCTGGTTCTCCGCGGTCTACCTGCTGCTCTTCCTCTCGCTCGTCGGCTGCATCCTGCCCCGGCTGTGGCTGCACGTGACGGCGTTCCGCGCCCGTCCGCCGCGGGCACCTCGCCGCTTCGAGCGGTTCGAGGTGCATACCGAGATCGTCACCGACGCGAGCCCGCAGGAGGTCCTCGCCTCGGCCACCCGCGCGTTGCGCGGCGGCGCGGCCCGGCTGCGCGGCTTCCGGGTCGACCTCGGCACGGAGCCCGACGGCGCCCGGACGCTGGCCGCTGAGCGTGGCTCGCTGCGCGAGAGCGGCAACATCCTCTTCCACCTCGCGCTTCTCGGCCTGCTCGTCGCGATCGCCTCCGGTCAGCTCCTGCACTACCGCGGGCAGGCGATCGTCGTCGAAGGACGCGGTTTCGCGAACTCCCCGAGCGACTACGACACCTTCGAGACGGGCACGGCGTTCCGGCAGGGCTCGCTGGTGCCCTTCTCGCTCACCCTCGACAGGTTCGACGCGGAGTTCGACGCGGCGAGCAAGCCGACGACCTTCCAAGCTGACGTCACGCTGCGCGAGGCGGACGGGAGCACGCGCACGGACTACATCCTGGTCAACCGTCCGCTCGACGCCGGCGGGGCCAAGGTCTACCTGCAGGGAAACGGCTACGCCCCGCAGGTCACCGTGCGCGACGCGGCGGGAAACGTCGCGTTCGCCGGCGCCGTCCCCTTCCTGCCCAAGGACGCGAGCTACCGCTCCGAGGGCGTGATCAAGGTCCCCGACGTGACCTCCGGCGACCAGATCGGCCTCGTCGGCTCGTTGCTCCCGACCGCGGTCGCCGAGGGCGGCGGCTTCTTCTCCGCCTACCCGCAGCCGGGCAACCCCCTCCTGGTGCTCCAGGTCTGGCGGGGCGACCTCGGCCTGGACACCGGCATCCCGCAGAACGTCTACCAGCTGGACTCCGCGGCCATGACCCAGGTGAAGGGGGCCGACGCCGCCCCGGTCACGCTGCTCGTCGAGGAGGGCGCGACGGTCGAGCTCCCCGACGGGCTCGGCACGGTCAGCTTCGACGCCCTCCCGCGCTTCGCCGCGTTCGACCTGCGCTACGACCCCTCGCTGCCGTGGGCCGCGTCGTTCGCCGGCTGCGCCCTCCTCGGGCTGGCCCTGTCGCTGTTCACCCCGCGGCGCCGGCTGTGGCTGCGCGTCCGGGCGGGCGAGGGTGAGCATGCCGGACGTACAGTGGTCGCCGGAGCGGCCCTGGCGCGGACGGATGACGCCGGCCTGGCCGCCGAGCTCGACCGTGTGCTGGACGCGGTGGGCCCCCAGGACGAAGGGCAGGACCGATGGACCTCGGCTATCTGAGCACGCTGCTGGTCTGGGGGGCGACGACCGCCTACGCCATCGCCCTGGTCGCCTTCGCGCTCGACCTCGCCCGCCGTGCCGAGATCCTCGGTCGCGAGCGGGAGGACGCGCGGGTCGCTGCGGCCACGCGGGACGAGACGGTGGTCGCCGACTTCGTCGGCGTCAACCGCTCCGTCGTGATCGATCGGCCGGGGACCGTCGTCGGCCCCGGCGGCTACCTCCCGGGGCGCGCGCTCTCGATCGCGATGTCGACGACGACCGTCGGCCTGCTCCTGCACGTGGCGGGCGCCGTGCTGCGCGGGGTGGCGGCCGGCCGGGTGCCGTGGGCCAACATGTACGAGTTCTCGATGATCGGGACCCTCGCGGCCGTCGTCACCTTCCGGGTGCTCTGCCTGCGCCGTGACGTCCGCTTCCTCGGGACGCTGGTCCTCGGTGTCGTGGTGGTGGGCCTCGGCCTCGGCCTCACGGCCTTCTACGTGCCGGCGGGCGGCCTCGAGCCGGCGCTGCAGAGCTACTGGCTCGTCATCCACGTCTCCATCGCCACCATCGCGACGGGGATGTTCAGCGTCTCGGCTGCCGCCAGCGTGCTCCAGCTGCTCAAGGACTCGTGGGAGAACAACTCCACGAGCCTCGCGCACCCGCGCTGGGCGCTGCTGGAGTCGCTGCCCTCGGCGCGCGCCCTGGAGGCGCTGGCCTTCCGGATCACCGCCGTCGGGTTCGTGCTGTGGACGTTCACCGTGATGGCCGGCGCCGTCTGGGCTGAGCACGCCTGGGCGCGCTACTGGGGATGGGACCCCAAGGAGGTCTGGAGCTTCATCGTCTGGGTCGTCTACGCCGCCTACCTGCACGCGCGGACCACCCGGGGCTGGTCGGGCCGCCGGGCCGCCTGGTTCGTGCTCGCCGGTTTCGCGACGATCATCTTCAACTTCACCGCCGTCAACCTCCTGCTGCACGGCAAGCACTCCTACAGCGGGCTGGACACCGGGAGCTGACTTCACCCGTCCGAGCGGGTGCGTCACCCGTTCGCCTCCTACCGCTGACGCCGGCGTCTGCCGACAACTCCTCCAGGCGGATCTCCCGCCCAGGAGGGAGGCGGGATGCCGCGCACGCAAGCCGAGCAGCAGGTGGCCGAGCTGCTGCGCACCGCCAAGCAGGCGCTCGGCCTCAGCGTCACCTTCCTCAGCCGGATGGACGGGACGACCCAGGAGCTGCAGGTCGTCGAGTCGAACCTCCCGCTGCTCTTCCCTGAGGGTGCCGAGCGCCCGCAGGCCAGCACCTTCTGCCAGGCGATCCTCGACGGCCGGCTGCCGGCGGTCATCCCCGACGTCCGGAAGTACCCGGTGGCGATGGCGCTGCCCGCTGCGCGCTTCCCCCGCCTGCGCAGCTACGTGTCGGTTCCGGTGCGGTTCTCCGACGGGTCCCTCTACGGCACCTTCTGCGCCGCCGGGCTGACGACCGACAAGAACCTCTCCGCGCGGGACAAGGCCCTCATGGAGGTGCTCGCAGCGGCGGCCGCCGTCGTGCTCGAGCCCGGGGTGGTCGAGGACCGGCGCCGCGCGGCCGTGATGGCCCGGCTGCTCCCGATGATGGACGGCGGTGGCCCGACGATCGCCATGCAGCCGATCGTCGACCTGTTCTCCGGTGCCCGGGTCGGCGCCGAGGCGCTGAGCCGCTTCCCGGTCGCGTGGGACCGGGCGCCTGATCTCGTGTTCGCCGAGGCGCACAGCGTCGGCCTCGGCGACCGGCTCGAGCTCATGGCGCTGGAGAACGCCGCTGCCCTCCTGGACGTCGACGGCTACGTCGCGCTCAACGTCTCACCGGGAACGCTGATGACCGCCCGGTGCGCCGAGCTGCTGGGCCGCCTGCCGGCCGATCGGATCCTGCTCGAGCTCTCGGAGCACGATCAGGTCGACGACTACGAGGCGCTCGCGGCCGCGCTCGCCGCCCCGCGCGCCGCCGGCATGAGGCTCGCGATCGACGACGTCGGTGCCGGCTACTCCTCGCTTCGGCACATCATGCTGACCGCTCCGGACGTCATCAAGCTCGACCGCAGCATCGTCACCGACCTCGCAGCGGACAGGGTCCGCCGCGCGCTCGTGTCCTCGCTCGTCGACTTCGCGCGCAGCAGCGAGATCACGGTCGTGGCGGAGGGGATCGAGACGGCAGAGGACGCCGCGGCCTGCCTCGAGCTGGGTGTCGACCTCGGTCAGGGCTGGTTCTACGGACGGCCAGGGCCGGCAAGCGGCCTTGCTCCGATCCTCACCGAGCAGACCCCGCTGATGCGCCTGCCGGCACCCTTCGACCTGGCGAGCTACCGTACGGCGCCCGGTCCCGCGCCGGCGATCACCTGGCCGAAGGTGAGCGCGGAGTAGGTCACCTCAGCCGGGTGCCCCGGCCGAGCCCTCCCGGATCTGCACCCGCCGGATCTTCCCCGAGATCGTCTTCGGCAGGACGTCGACGAACTCGACGATCCGTGGGTACTTGTACGGAGCCGTCTCGCGCTTGACGAAGGCCTGGATCTCCTTGGCGAGCGCCGGCCCGGCCGTGTGGCCAGCACCGAGCACGATCGTCGCCTTGACCACCGTCCCACGCACCGGGTCCTCTGCGCCGGTGATCGCGCACTCCACGACGGCGGGGTGCGCCATGACGACGCTCTCCACCTCGAA
>JBBRGX010000099.1:0-10104 GCA_038223605.1 Actinomycetales bacterium
CGCACGGAGACCTTGACGTGGGTCACTCCGGGTACCTGGGCCAGGGCCTTGGCCACCCGCACCTCGCAGGCCTTGCAGGTCATGCCCTTCACGGGCAGCTCGATGACGGCCATGGAGTCGCCTTTCGGGATGAGGGTGGGCAACGGGTGCCGGACCGGGGGGGCTAGGACGAGTGCTGGGACCAGGCAGCGAAGCGACGAAGGCGTAGCGAGTTCGACACGACGAACACGCTGGAGAAGGCCATCGCTGCACCCGCGACGAGCGGGTTGAGCCGGCCCGACGCTGCGAGCGGGATCGCTGCGACGTTGTAGGCCAGGGCCCAGAACAGGTTGCCCTTGATGGTCGCCAGGGTGGAGCGGGCGAGCCGGATGGCGTCGGCGACCGCGCGCAGGTCACCGCGCACCAGGGTGAGGTCGGACGCCTCGATCGCTGCATCGGTGCCGGTGCCCATCGACAGGCCGAGGTCGGCCTGGGCGAGGGCTGCGGCGTCGTTGACCCCGTCGCCGACCATCGCCACGACCCGGCCCGTGGCCTGAAGGCCGGTGATGACGGCGACCTTGTCCTGGGGCAGGACCTCGGAGATGACCTCGTCGATGCCGAGCTGGGCGCCGACCGCTGCGGCGGCGCGAGCGTTGTCCCCGGTGAGCAGGATGGGGGTGAGCCCGAGGCGCCGCAGCTGAGCGATCGCCTCGACCGAGGTGGGCTTGATCGTGTCGGCAACGACGAGCACGGCGCGGGCCAGCGAGTCCCATCCGACGACGACAGCCGTCCGCCCGGCGGCCTCGGCCAGGTCCAGGGCACTGGTCAGCTCAGCAGGCACGTCAAGGCCCTGATCGCGCAGCCAGGTGACCCGCCCGGCGAGCACCAGCCGGCCGTCGACGACACCGCTGACCCCACGTCCCGGGACGTTGGCGAACCCGTCGACGCGACCGAGCACCAGGCCCTCGTCGACGGCCGCTGCGGCGATCGCGGCGGCGATCGGGTGCTCGGAGGCGTTCTCCAGGGTGGCCGCGATCCGCAGGGCCTCGTCGCGGTCGACCGTCGGGGCAGCGACGACCTCGACCAGTGCCATGCGGCCGGTGGTGACGGTGCCGGTCTTGTCGAGCACGACGGTGTCGACCGCCCTGGTGGACTCCAGGACCTCTGGGCCCTTGATGAGGATGCCGAGCTGCGCGCCGCGACCGGTGCCCACCAGAAGGGCGGTGGGCGTGGCCAGGCCGAGCGCGCACGGGCAGGCGATGATCAGCACCGCGACGGCGGCGGTGAACGCGGCGACGGGGTCGCCGGTCAGGCCCAACCAGAAGCCGAGCGTCGCGACGGACAGGGCGATGACGATCGGGACGAACACGGCTGACAGCCGGTCGGCCAGGCGCTGGACGGCTGCCTTCCCGGACTGGGCGTCCACCACCAGGCGGGCGATCTGGGCGAGCTTGGTGTCCGAGCCGACCCGGGTCGCCTGCACGACGAGACGGCCGCCGGCGTTGACCGTCGCACCGGTGACCGGGTCGCCGGGGCCGACCTCGACCGGAACGGACTCCCCGGTGAGCAGTGCTGCGTCGATCGCCGAGGTGCCCTCCACGACGACGCCGTCGGTGGCGAGCTTCTCCCCGGGGCGGACGACGAAGCGGTCGCCGACACCGAGCTGGTCGATCGGCACGCGGGTCTCGACGTCCCCGCCGGGCCCGGCGCGCAGGATGGCCACGTCCTTGGCGCCCAGCTCGAGCAGGGCGCGGAGCGCCGCGCCGGAGCGCCGCTTGGCGTGGGCCTCGAAATACCTGCCGAGCAGGATGAAGACGGTCAGCGCCGCCGCGATCTCGAGGTAGATGTCCGTGCTCCCCGCTCCGGGCTCCGGGAACAGGGTGAACTCCATCCGCATCCCCGGCATGCCGGCGTCACCGAGGAACAGCGCCCACAGCGACCATGAGTAGGCGGCCATCACGCCCATCGAGATCAGGGTGTCCATCGTCGCGGTCGCGTGCAGCAGGTTCTTCCAGGCGACCCGGTGGAACGGCAGCGCTCCCCACACCACCACGGGCGAGGCGAGCGTCAACGACAACCACTGCCAGCTGTCGAACTGCAGGGCGGGGATCATCGCCAGCGCAAGGACCGGTGCGGTCAGTACCGCCGAGATGACCAGCCGCCTGCGCAGCGCCTCGGCCGGGTCCTGCTGAGCGGACGACGGGGGCGGGCCGTCGGCGTCGGCGGGGGCCTGCGGCGGAGCGGGGAGCTCAGCGGTGTAGCCGGCGTCCTCGACCGCCCTGACGAGCTCAGCGACCGTGACCGGCGCGGCGAAGTCGATCTTCGCCGACTCCATCGCGTAGTTGACCGTTGCTCTCACGCCGTCGATCTTGTTGAGCTTCTTCTCGATGCGCGCAGCGCACGACGCGCATGTCATGCCGCCGATGAGGAGCTCTGCGCTCTCGCGGGGTTCGGCGGGAACCCGGCCGGCGCCCGTCACAGTGGTGTCGGTCATGGTGCACCTATCCCTGAAGAATCGAGCCGAGGGCGAAGGCCGCGGCGAAGACGACGGCGAGCAGGGCCGCGTAGGCGGCGAGCTGTGCGGTGGCTGCGGCCTTCATCGCAGGGCCCCGACCAGCGGGCACCCGGCATCGTCCACCGCTGACCGCACCGGGGCGGCCTCGTCGGTGATCGCGGTGATCGCGGTTGTGCCGCACCGGCCGGTCATGCGTTCGACGCCGTGGCGCGCTGCGACCATCGGGGTGCCTCCTCGTCCGAACCGTGCCCCGGATCGGTGGGGCCTCGTCAACGACGCTAGGTCAGGACTCGCGCCGATCGTCGGGACGGGGGCGGGATCGGCCGGATCTTCAGGAAGTCTTCATCGAGCAGACGGCGCATCTTGATCGGTCGGACCTCTCGGCCCTGCGTCACTGCCGGCCGCGGCGCACGGAGGTGCGCGCGCCCTACCGGCGTCTCGCCGGTGGTGGGGGCGGGATCGAACCGATGGCCGGGGCAGCGCTGGGCCACACGAGGAGGGTCGCGCACGGGGCGTGGTCGACCACGAACCTGGTCGTCGGAGCAAGGGAGTGCGGACCGAGACGGTGGAGGTCCCCGTCACGCGCCAGGACGAGCAGGTCCGCCTGGGTGGCGGCTGCGACCACCTCGCGTTCCACGCGCCCGTGCCGCTGCTCGCTGGAGACCTCCCGGCCGGCCGCTGCCGCAGCAGCGGCGAGGAGATCGTGTCCCTCGAGGGCGGCGAGCTCGCTCAACCGCGTCGCGGTGCTCGGGCCAGACCCGCCCGAGCGGCCGAGGAGCCCGGCGACGGCGCCGCGCGACGTCGCCAGGAGCTCGTCGTCCACCACGTAGAGCAGGGTGACCCGCGCATCGGGTGGGACATGGTCGCGCAGGGCCGCGACGCACGCGGGCCAGGTCGCCTCGGTCACCCAGGCCAGCACCTTCATGCGACTCATCCTCCGAACATCGCCAGTGACACCCACAGTGCACCCACCCCGCCGAGCAGCGTGGCGGGAACGCTCCATGCCCCGAGCTTGCTGAACTCGGCCAACGTCGCGTCGGCCTCGTGCTCGCGCAGCACCCTGCGCCACAGGAGTGTGGCGAGCGAGCCGACGTAGGTGAGGTTCGGGCCGATGTTCACGCCGATCAGGGCGGCGAGGACGGCCGGCGGCCCGCCGACGGCCAGCGCCAGCGGTGTCAGCAGCAGGACCGCGGGGAGGTTGTTGAGCAGGTTGGCCAGCACCGCGGCGACGGCAGCGACCGCCAGCAGGGCGAGGAACGAGGAACCGGCGGGCAGGAAGCCGGCCACGACGTCGCCCAGCCCGGACCGCACGACCCCGACGACGATGACGCCGAGTGCGAGGACGAACAGCCCGAAGGGCAGGTTGGCGGCCGCGAGCAGCGCCACGGGAGTCGTGCGGCGCCCCGCGAGGGAGCGGGTGGCGAGCACGAGTGCCCCGACCGCTGCCGCCCAGGCGGGCGGGACGCCGAGGACCGCGGCGACGACGAAGCCGACCAAGGTGGTCGCGACGACGACGACGCTCACCGGCGAGACACCCGGGGCGGTCGGCCGCGGGGTCCGGGGCACGGGACCCGAGCCGACCGTGAGATCGGCGGCGAAGAAGAGGCGCAGCACCAGGTACTCGATCGCGACGACCGTGATCCACGGCAGGACCATCAGGGCGGTGAAGTGGGCGAACGAGAGTCCGCAGGCGGTGAAGGCGAGGAGGTTGGTGAGGTTCGACACCGGGAGCAGCGTGGAGGCGGAGTTCGCCAGGTGCGTGCACGCGTAGACGAAGGGCTTGGGGCGAACGCCGGCCCTGGCAGCGGTCACGAACACGACGGGGGTGAGCAGCACGACGGTGGCGTCAAGGCTCAGCACCGCGGTCACGACGGAGGCCGCGAGGAAGACGGCAACGAGGAGTCGCTGCGGTTGACCGCGCGCGGACCGTGCCATCAGCGAGCCCGCCGCGGCGAAGAGTCCCTCGGCATCGCACAGGTGCGAGAGGACGAGGACCGCCGTGAGGAACGCGACGACGGGGAGCAGTGCAGTGATCTCCGTCCAGGCGGCGACGGGCGTGACGACGCCGAGCAGGACCACGAGGCCAGCGGCCGGCACCGCTGCTGTTGCCTCGGGCAGCCCGCGCGGGCGCGCCACGGCGAACCCCAGGACCCCCACCAGCAGGGCGACCGCGACGAAGGGGCCGATGCCGTTCACGGGTCGATCACGTCGCCGCCACCTCCGCGCTCCCGGCGAGAGGCGCGATTCTTGCACCGAGTCGCGCTGGTCAGAGATATCTGGGTGCGCGCTGGCGGGAGAAGACCGACCATGGGCACATGCGCCCCGCTCCGGTACCACCTCCGAGCCCGCCTCTGCTCAGGACGGCGATCGTCCTGGGCGGCGACGAGGAGGCGTGCACGATCCTCGACGAGCGTGGGGAGAGGGTGGTGCACTTCGCGCCGCGCTTTCCCCGGCCACGTGCCGGGCGGGTGTCTCCTGGCCACCTGGTCGCCATCGCACTCGGGGACGACGGCGCCGAGGCCGTCGTGTGGCGCTGGTTCGACGCGGTGGTCGTCGGCACGACCGGAGCCGGGCTCACGCTCTGGGAGCCCGGTCATGGGATCGTCTCTGCTCAGCCGCGGGATCCCCGGCGGGCCCCCGTCGCCGGTAGCCGCGCCTACCTGTCCGCCGGCCTGCCTGGCGCCGAGTGGTGGGTCGCCGGACCTACGGTCGAGCTCGCCGCGAGCGCGGACGTCGAGCTCGAGGAGGTCCGGGCCTTCGTGGACAGCCACGGCTCGTCGGACGACGTCACCTGACGGGGCGATCTGCTCGCGATCCCGGCGGGCGCCCCGGGTCGCTGCCGGCGAGGTCCGACGGTTCGACTCGACGGGGTCCGACGGCCCGGCGCACGGTCGGGACAGTCGTCGGCGAGCGGGGTGAAGGCATCCTTCCCGTCGCGGCACCAGCCCAGTGACGTCTGCGGATGGCGCCAGCGGGTCTTCATCCCGTCGCGCGCCGGCTGGTCATCGTCGTCAGCTGCGTGTCCTTCCGGTGATCGGGTGCAGGAGGCATCGAGGTGACGGGCGGCGGACCGCAGAGGTGACCACGAACTCGATCAGTCGCGTCGTGCGGACCCGTCGCGGCGCGCCACCTGCGCGAGCACCCCGGGCTCCGCGCGGAACGTGATCCCGTCCACGAGGCCGTCCACGACGGTGAAGTCGAAGAGGACCTTGGCCTCGCCCCGGTTGAACCACGCGGCTCCGGGGCGGTCGCCGACGACGACCGCGAGCGCGGCGCGGGCGCTGCCGTTGAAGAAGGTCGCCACCTCGCGGCGGCCCTCGATCCGCCGCGGGGTGCCGGCCAGGATCGCCGCGTCGTCAGCGGTGACCGCGGCGTCCGGTGCGAGCAGCTGGAGCAGGCGATCGAAGTCGCCGTCGCGGGCGGCCGCCATGAAGGCGTCGACGACCTGCCAGTCGGCCAGCCGATCCTCGGGGGAGGGCCGGCCGAGCTTCGCGCGGGCGCGCGAGCCCAGCTTGCGCGCCGCCGCCGGCGTGGTGTCGAGGATGGCGGCGATCGTGGCGAACTCGACGCCGAAGCTCTCGTGCAGGACGAAGGCGACCCGCTCCCGTGGCGCGAGCCGATCCAGCACGACGTGCAGGGCGAGGCCGACGGTCTCGGCGAGCACGAGGTCCTCGGCCGGGTCGGGCGCCGTCCCGGCCCCGGCGAGCTCGGCGCTCGGTTCGGGGATGCGCGCGCGCAGCCGGTCCAGGCACAGCCGGGTCGTCACGGTGGTGAGCCAGGCGGGCAGGCTCTCGATCTCGGCCTCCGTCCGGTCCAGCCGCAGCCAGGCCTGCTGCACGACGTCCTCGGCCTCGCTGTGGTCGTCCAGGACGCGGGAGGCGATCCGCAGCAGTCGCGGTCGTTCCGCCTCGAAGGCCTCTGCTCGCTCCACGGTGCTCACCCTCTCACTCCGGTCCTCGAGTGACTGACGAGGGTCCGAGGCCGGATGTGACCGCACCTGCGGACCGCCTCAGCCCGTGAAGAACTCGCCGAGCACGGGTGCGACCAGGTCCGGACGTCCCCGCTCCGCCCGGTTCTGGGTCGCCGAGTGGGTCAGCCCGGCGAGCTCGGCATGCCGTGCGCCGGGGATGACCGCGGCGAGGCCGGCCACGGCGGCGCGCAGGTACGGGCGGGTCGCGGTGCCGTCGATCAGGAGCGTCGGAACGTCGATCGATGCGAACTCCTCGAGCCGGTCGGCGTTCTCCCGGACGATCGCGAGGTCGGCCCGCAGGGCCCGAGCCAGCTCGCGCAGGCCGGTCCGTCCGTCGGTCGAGGTCGCCCGGTCGTCGGCCGCGAGCATGCGGCGTGACGCTGCGGCCAGCAACGCGGTGGGGAGGCGGAACATCCACGGCGGTCCCATCTCGGCGAGCCGCATCGCGAGGGCCATGGCGCGCGGCACGTCCCCGGCGTCGAGCGCCGCGTCGAACCGTGGGAGGAGGTCGAGCCGCACCGAGGTACCAAGAGCCAGCGGCGGCTCGAAGAGCGCGAGGCGCCGGATCTGGTCGCCGGCGAGCGCGGTCCGTGCGGCGATGATGGCACCGGAGCTGACGCCGAGCACGTCATGCGCTCCCGTCTCGACCAGCACGGCGCGCAGGTCCGCGACCTCTGTCGCCGTCCCGGTGGCCGGTGCGGATCCGCCCCGGCCGCGGCGGTCGAGCAGGTGGACGGTGCGGGTACCGGCAAGGAGCCGGGCGAGCTCGAGCTGGCTCGTCCCGCTCTGCATCGCGCCGTGCACGACGACGAGTCCTGGCCCCGAGCCGATCGAGTGCACCCGAAGGACTGTTCCGTCGGAAGAGGTGATCACGAAAGTATCTTAGTAACTAAGAGACTCATCTGGCAAGATACCCCTGTGGACCGTTCAGCCCGCGTCGAGCGGATCTCCCGCCTGTCCGAGACCGATGCGATCCAGACGGCGATGTTCCAGCAGGCGGCCGCGGCGACCTACGGTCTCGGTGTCACGGAGATGCGGGCGCTGAGCGCCCTGCTGCGGCAGGGTCCGCAGACCGCCGGCGCTCTGGTGCGCACCTTGCACGTGACGTCCGGCGCCGTCACGGGAGTTGTCGACCGCCTCGTGCGCCGTGGCCTTGCGCGCCGGGGGGCGGACCCCACCGACCGCCGCAAGGTCGTCGTCAGCGTCGATCTCGAGGGGCTCGCCGCAGGCGAGAACGTCTACCTCGGCATCGGCGAGGCCTTCCACGAGCTCTACGCCGCCTACACCGACGCCGAGCTGGAACTCCTCGAGCGGCACCTCATCTCGTCGATCGCGATCACCGAGCGCGAGACAGCCCGGCTGCACCAGCGGGGCTGAGAGGCGGATGGCGCCCAGCGGTTCGGCGGCGGGTCCCGCCCTCACCGTCACCCCGTGGGGAGGGTCACCGCCCCTTGAGTGCGTCTGTTCGGTGTGGTTGCTGGACGCAAATCCGCGTGCCCAACATCCCCGGCGGGCGAGGCTGCCGCATCCACTTCTCACGATGACGCAGACGTCTCGGACATCGCGGGAAGCCGAATTCCGGCGCGTCGCCCCCGGGGCCGTGCCCTCTATGCGATCGAGGCGTGGGTGGCCGACCCTCGGCGACGCCGACGCAGGCGCGCGGATCGCGGCAGATCCGGGCGAGCGTAGCCGCCCTCAACGCGGCAGATGCGGGCGAGGGTAGGCCAGGATGAGTGGCGTGACGCTGACACACGAACCCGATCTCGAGGCCGGGCGGTGGCTCGTCGAACGCTTGGGGCCGCTTGGCGCTCGGGTCGGCTCGCTGGTGCCGTCCGGCTTCGAGGCATACGCCCGCGTGCTGCACCCGGCCGAGGCCGTCGACGGCACCCGGGCGCGCTGGGCAGACATCGCTGCCACCTGCGGCACCACGCTGCACCCGACCGCTCAGCTGTGGCGCCTGGTCGGCGACGGCCGATGGCCGGGTGCCGCACCACGGGCCGGCACGCTCGACGCTGCCACCTTCGGCGCCGTGATCGAGGCGCTCGCCACCCACCGCGGGGCGCACGCCGACGTGGTCGCCGCGCTGTGGGAGGGGTTCGGCTGGGTCGAAACGGGCGGCGTGATACTGGCCAGTTTCTGGGAGGGCGACCTCTCGCCGCAGGAGCGCGACGCGGCGCAGGCGCAGGTCGCCGAACGCAACGCGACGGCGGCTCAGGGCGCCTTCCCGCCCCATGTGCTGGCGGCACCTCGGCTCGAGCTTCCCGGCCGTTCGTACCTGCTCTTCCGCGGTGCGCTGGTCGACGTGGCGAGCGTGCTCGCCCCCGATGGCCCGTGGTCCACGCCGACCATCGGCTCGTGGGGCCAGACCCCGAACCTGCTGTGGTCCGCCGATCGGTCGTGGTGCCTGGCCACCGAGATCGACCTCGACTCCACCGTGGTCGGCGGACCGGCTCAGGTGATCGACGCCGTCCTCGCCCACCCGGGCCTGGAGGCCCTACGGCTGCCCGCCGACGCCTCACTCACCGCCGACGCCGACACCCGGAACTGATCGGCACCAAAGACCGACCGTCGAGTGCGAGGGATACCGACAGCGGCTATGACCGGGCGAGCGTAGCCGCCCTCAACGCGGCAGATGCGGGCGAGCCCGGCAGGGGGCTTCAACGGCCGCCAACGTCGGCGTCGCTGTCAGCCTTGTTCGTCTCGTGCAGGTGGGGGCAGCGGGTTCTCCAGCAGATTGCTGCGCACCGCGTCGGGCGTCTCGATGAACCGACCGGGCTCTGGCGGGTACTGCGTTGAGCCCGGCTAGGCGGAGGACGCCTCGGTGACCTTCTTGAGCCCGCTGAGCATCGTCTGCCAGTTCTTGGCGCTGTGCTCGGCCGACTCGGGGGTCGGGTTGTTGTCCTGCTCGAGGACCACCCTGGTGCCCCCGTCGACGGGTTCGAGCACGTACTCCAGGCGGTGGTAGTTCTCCGGCACGTCCTGGTGACCGGACATCGGACTGAAGTGCGTCACCACCAGCCGGCGCGGGCGCTCGACGACGACCACCTCGCCCTTGTCCTCGAATGCGTGGCCTTCCCACTGACCGCTCCAGGTGATCGGGTGACCTGGCTCCCAGTCGGTGAGGGTGCGGGCCCCGAACATGATCTCCGGTCGCGGCTCGCCGCTGGTCAGCACGTCCCAGATGCGCTCCGGCGGCGCGCCGATGAGCACCTGCGCACGTGCAACGTGATCCATGGTCGCTCCCTCGTTGGTCGGAACGGTCCCGGCCATGGTCACCCCGGGTGGCCACGCGCGCACCCGGGCGGGGCGGGCGGAGCGCGGCGAGCGCCAAAGCGCGAGGTGCGCGAACTACCGACGGGCCGACCGGCGTCGTGCGTCTCGTCTCGCGCGACACGAGCGCCTGAAGGACGGACATCAGCAGAATGCAATGCCACCATGCCGGACAGCGGCCATGACCGGGCGCCTCGATCCGCAGCCGAGGATCGGCGTGCGCGCTGTGCAGTGGCGTCCCGCAGAGTGGTGTGTGAGCCCGGCTCTGATCGGGGCGTCGTTGTAGACGTGTAGGCGGTCACCGCGTGATTCTTCGAGAGACCTACCAAGTCAACTCGAGAGAAGGCTCCGCGATGACCGCTGTCCCAAG
>JBBRGX010000100.1:0-10087 GCA_038223605.1 Actinomycetales bacterium
TCCTCGACGATCTTGAGCAGCGCGTTGAACCCCTGCGTGGTCACCATGTGCGCCTCGTCGAGGATGAAGATCTTGTACCGGTCCCGCGCCGGGGCGTACGCCGCGCGCTCGCGCAGGTCGCGGGCGTCGTCGACCCCGTTGTGGCTCGCGGCGTCGATCTCGACGACGTCGAGCGAGCCCGGACCGCCCCGGCCCAGCTCGCGGCAGGAGTCGCAGGTGCCGCAGGGTGTCGGCGTCGGGCCTTCGGCGCAGTTGAGGCAGCGCGCGAGGATCCGGGCCGAGGTCGTCTTGCCGCAGCCGCGCGGGCCGGAGAAGAGGTAGGCGTGCGTGATCTTGCCGGCTCGCAGCGCCTGCATGAGCGGCTCGGTGACGTGCTCCTGACCGATCACCTCGGTGAAGGTGTCGGGCCGGTAGCGGCGATACAGGGCTTGGCTCACGGCACGAGACTAGACGGCCTGCGGCGGGCGCTGCGCAGTGCAACAGTGGAGGTACGGGTCTTCCCGACGAGCGTCGGCCCGCCCGGCGACGCTCCCGGTGACGGCCCCGGATCTGATCCGACGAAGGAGTCCGAGATGACCGAGATCACCGTCCGTACCCTGCCGCCGCGCACCGTCGCGAGCGTCCGCGACGTGATCCCCCGCTTCACCGACGAGGGACTGCTCTGGGAGCGCCTGATGGCCGGTCTTCCGGTGGTCGGGGCGGAGGTGGAGCACGGCTCGTCCGCGTACTCCGTCTTCCACGACCACGACCCGAAGGAGCCGGGGGTCGACGTCGAGGTCCAGGTGACCGTCCGCACGGCGTTCACCGGCTCGGCCGAGATCCGCTGCACCAACGTCCCGCCGACGCAGGTGGCCGTCGGCACCCTCTACGGCTCCTACGACCGGATGGGTCAGGTGGTCGAGGAGGTCGCCCGCTGGGTCGAGACCCACGGCTACCGGTTCGCCGGGGAGATGACGAACGTCTACGTCGTCGGTCCCGAGAGCGGCCGGGCGCCGGCGGAGTGGGTCACCGAGGTGTGCCTCCCGGTCGCGCCGGTGGATCCTCCGTCGGCATGACCGCGCCGACGAACGACCTGCGCACGGCGTACCCGGACCTCTACCGCGCGGCCATGACCCCTGCTCGTCTGACGGTGCCGGCCCTGACGTACCTCGCCGTCGACGGGACCGGGAACCCGAACTCCTCGCCCGCGTACTCCGCAGCGGTCTCGACCCTCTACGCGGTGAGCTACGGGGTCAGGGCGATGGTCAAGAGCGTCGGCGGGGAGGTGTGGACCGTCATGCCGCTGGAAGGACTGTGGTGGGCTGACGACCCGACGGCGTTCACCGGCTACCGACGCGAGGAGTGGAGCTGGCGCATGCTGATCGCGCAGCCGCCCGTCGTCACGGCGCATATGGTGGCCGACGCGCTCGCCTCGGCCACCCGCAAGGACCGGGCCCCCGCCGGCGAGCTCCTGCGGGTCGAGGTGCTCGAGGAGGGTGCTGCCGTCCAGGTGATGCACCGCGGTCCCTACGCGGACGAGGGCCCGACGATCGCCGCGCTGCACGAGGCCGTCGCGGGGCTCGGGCTGGCCCTGAGCGGGACCCACCACGAGATCTATCTCACCGACCCTCGGCGATCCGCCCCGGAGAAGATGCGCACGATCCTCCGCCAGCCCGTCAGGTGAGCGCGAGGGCGACAGCGAGCGCGAGCACCACGACGTCACCCGCCACGCCGATCCCCTTCCGGGTGCGCCCGCTCACGCCCTTGCCGAGCACGCCGCCGACAGCCGCGAGCCCGAGCTGCCAGCCGGCGGAGGTGAGGCCGACACCGACGACGAAGGCGATGCGGTGCCCGAGGCCCGAGCCGAGGCGCGCGCCGAACCCGGCGATGAGGACGGCGAAGTAGATCGCCGTGACGGGGTTGAGCACCGTGAGTCCGGCGAAGCGGGCGAAGGTGGCGGCAGCCCCGGCGCCGACCGCAGCGGTCGGGGCCCCGTCGGAGGTGCGTGAGCGCGAGGCGCGCCACAGCCCGCCGAGCGCGATCGCGGCGAGGACGGCGGCACCCACGAGCCGGACCGGGCGCTCGTGCCCGCCGATCACGGCGGTGACCCCGGCACCGGCGAGGACGGCGAGCGAGGCGTAGGCCACGTCGACCATCGCGACGCCCAGGGCACCAGCACCGGCGACCCGCGCGCCGGAGGTGATCCCGGTGCGCAGCAGGAGGGTGGCGATGGCTCCGAGCGGCATCGCGATGCCGAGACCGGCGAGCGCACCGAGGAGCCCAGCGGCGAGCAGCCCGTTCATCGGGCCAGTGTGACGCGAACGGCGCCGGGACATGCAAGGACCCCTCGCACACCCGCCAGAGCCCGCCTGCCCTTGCTGCCTTCCGGCCCTGGGGGAGTTCAGCGAGATGACGCCGCACGAGGGGTCGAGAACCAGCCTAACGCAGACGGGACGCCCCTTCACGGCTCCCGCCTGCGCCGTGCGGAGGCGGGTACCCCCGGGGGTGTGACGAAGCCCACCTCGCGATCGCAGCCGACTCATGGCCATTTCTCAGACGACTCCCAGGTTGGGGCGCCACGGTTGAGCCATGAACCCGACGTCCACCACCACGGCGCCACCGACCTTCCCGCCCCGCGGGGCCAAGGACGGCAAGCGAGCCGGCGTCCCGGCCACCGGCCGTCGCGTCGCAGGGCCCACGCCTCCCGGGCGCCCGGCCGGCGCTCGGCCGCTGCTGCGGCTGCGCCCGCCGGCCGTGCGCCGGTGGTGGACCGACGCGGTCGGGCTCACCGTCTGGGGCACGATGCTCGTCGTCGTCGCCCTCTGGGTGCAGCACGGCGGGGTGCAGGCCCTGGGGGCCGGTGCCGCCTCCTCGCTCAGCTCGCTCGGGCGGCTCAGCGGACTGATCGGCTCCGACCTGCTGCTGCTCCAGGTGCTGGCGATGGCCCGGGTGCCGTTCATCGAGCGCTCGATCGGCCAGGACCGCCTGGCCCGCTGGCACCGCTGGGTCGGCTTCAGCTCGATGAACCTCATCCTGGTGCACCTGGTCACGATCACCATCGGCTACGCCCTCTTCGACGGCAGCACCGTGCTGCGCGAGTTCTGGAACCTCACGACGAACGCCCCGGGGATGCTCCTCGCCCTGGCCGGGACGGTCGCGATCGGCATGGTCTCGGTGACCTCGATGCGCTTCGCGCGGCGCAAGCTGCGCTACGAGTCCTGGCACCTGCTGCACCTGTACGCCTACCTCGGCGCCGGCCTGGCGCTGCCGCACCAGCTCTGGACGGGGACCGACTTCCTCGCCTCGACAGCGGCGACGGTCTACTGGTGGGGCCTGTACGGCCTCGTCGTGCTCGCGGTGGTCGTCTACCGCGTGCTGGTCCCGCTGCGCACCTCGATGCGGCAGAACCTGCGCGTCACCTCGATCGAGCCCGACGGGCACGGCGCGGTGAGCATCACGGTCGGCGGGCCGCACCTGGACGAGCTCGAGGTGAGCGCCGGGCAGTTCTTCGTCTGGCGCTTCCTCACCGGCGCCGGCTGGACCCGCGGCCACCCGATCTCGCTCTCGGCCGCGCCGACGACCCACGCCCTGCGGGTGACCGTCGGGGTCAAGGGCGACGACGGAGCACGGATGGCGCGGATGCCGCTCGGCACGCGGGTGCTCGTCGAGGGCCCCTACGGCCGGCTCCGGCCGGAGGTGCGGACCCGCCCCGACCTCGTCCTCGTCGGCTCCGGGCTCGGGCTCGCGCCGTTGATCGCCCTCGCGCAGGAGGCCGTGCTGGCCGGTCGCGCCGGCACGCCGTTGCTGATCCGTCGCCTGCGCAGCAGCAACGACGTGTCGATGCAGGCCGACGTCGACCACCTGGTCTCGATCGGCGCCCTGCAGGTGATCGACCTCATCGGGCCGCGCAGCGCACTCGGCACGGCCTGGCTCCCGCAGAAGCTCGGGCACGTCTCGGGGCCCGACGCCGTCCGGCGCCTGATCCCCCAGCTCGCCACCAGCGACGTGTTCGTCTGTGGTGCTGCCCCCTGGGCCGAGGTGGTCAGCGCAGACCTGCGCGCCGCCGGCCTTCCGCACACCGCGCTGCACGTCGAGCGCTTCTCCTGGTGAGGTAACGACCATGCGACGGATCGTCATTGCGATCGGCTCCACCCTGACGGGCCTGGTGCTCCTCTTCTCCTGGCCGACGAGCCTGAACCGGACCACGGCCGTCGGGCTCCCCGCGACGACCGGGACCACGGCCGCCGGGACGACCACCGGCGCCGCCGCGGCACCCGCACCGGCAGCGGCCGCGGCACCCGCAGCCACCTCGGGCACCTTCACCGGATCAGCAGTCCAGACTCCCTACGGCCCCGTGCAGGTGCAGGTCACCGTCTCCAACGGCAAGGTCACCGCGGCGAAGGCTGTCGCGTACCCGAGCGGTGGCGGACGCGACCAGCAGATCAACGGCTACGCGATCCCGATCCTCAACTCCGAGGCGGTGTCGGCGAGCAGCGCGTCGATCCAGATGGTCAGCGGCGCGACGTTCACCAGCAACGGCTACATCAACTCCCTGCAGAGCGCCCTTGACCAGGCCAAGCTGTGAGCGCGCCGACGCTCGAGGCGGGGGCTGCGGTCGGCACGGGCGCGCAGCACCGGGCCTGGGTCGAGCAGATCATGGGCATGCCGATCTCCGTGCACGTACGCGGCGCGCTGGCCCGCTCGGCAGACGTGGCTGCCGCCGTCGAGTCGGCGATGGCGGACCTGCACGAGGTCGAGGTGATCTTCAGCCCCTACCGCGTGGACTCCCAGATCAGCCGGATCCAGCGTGGCGAGCTCACCCTGGAGGACGCGAGCAGCAAGGTGCGTCAGGTCGAGGCCCTGTGCCAGACGGCGCTGGAGCGGACCGACGGCTGGTTCGACGCCTGGAACTCGACGCCGGGGATGCCAGGGGTGTTCGACCCGACGGGCCTGGTCAAGACCTGGGCGGTGAGCTGGGCTGCGCGTCATCTCGACGCCTTCGCCCCCGGGCTCGGGTACGCCTTCGGCGCCGGCGGCGACCTCCAGCTGCGGCCGGCGCCCGACGGGGAGCCCTGGACGATCGGCATCGAGGACCCCCGGGACCAGTCCCGGGTCCTCGCCCGGATCCCGATCAGCGACGGTGCCGTCGCGACCTCGGGCAGCGCCTCGCGCGGGGCGCACATCCTCGACCCCCGGACGGGGCTCGCCGCCGCCGGGGTGCTCGCCGCGACCGTCGTCGGCCCGTCGCTGCTCTGGGCCGACGTGCTGGCGACGACCGCTGTCGCGCGCGGGACATCAGCCGTCGAGTGGGTCCACACTCTGCATGGAACGAGCGGGATGCTCGTCATGGAGAGCGGCGAGGTGCATCGATGGGCGAACCAGGTCTGACCGGTCGGCAGGGACCTCGTCCTACCGTGCGACGGGCACCTGGTGGCTGAGCTCCTCGTCGTGCGCCACGGCGAGACGCAGTGGAGCGCGACCGGACGTCACACCGGACGGACGGACCTCCCGTTGACCGCGCACGGCCGCGCGCAGGCTGCCGACCTCGGGCTCCTCCTCGCCGAGCGGTTCCGCAACGTCGGCGCACCGGCCCTCGTGGTGACCAGCCCGCTCCTGCGCGCCAGGGAGACCGCCCGGCTCGCGGGGCTCGACCGGCACGAGTCGGGGCCGCCGGCGATCGTCGACGACGACCTGAGCGAGTGGGACTACGGCGGCTTCGAGGGCCTGACGACCGACCAGGTCACGGCCCAGCTCGGTCGACCGTGGTCGCTCTTCGCCGACGGCGTCCCGCCGGGCCTGACCCCTGGCGAGACGCTCGACGACGTCGCCGGCCGCGCACGGGCGGTGCTCGGCCGGGTCAGGCCGGTGCTCGACGACGGAGGCGACGTCGCCCTCGTCGCGCACGGGCACCTGCTGCGAGTGCTCACGGCGCTGTGGCTCGGTCTCACCCCTGCGGACGGCGCAGCCTTCGTCGTCGCCGCCGGGTCGCTCGGCACCCTGGGCTTCGAGCACGGGCGCGCCGCGATGCTCGGCTGGAACGAACGGCCGAGGCCGACCACCTGAGCGGCTGCCGGCGCTGGGCTCAGCCCTGCAGGTCGCGCCAGGCGGTCCACTTCGTGACGAGCTCCAGGTCGTAGTCCGGTCCGTTGACCCCGATCGTGAAGAGCGTCACACCCGCGGCGAGGAGGGCCGCACCGGCGGTCTCCGGCGGCTCCGAGACGCCGACCGAGCGCTCGACGAGCGTGGCGGTGTCCCGCCCGACAGCCGCGCCGTGCTCGTCGAGGATCGCGCTCTTGCGGACCAGCGTGTCCACGTCACCGAAGGAGTGCCAGGCGTCGGCGTGCTCGGCGACGACGCGCAGCGTCTTCCGCTCGCCCCCACCACCGATGAGCACCGGGATCTTGCGGGACGGCGCCGGGTTGCCTGCCGCCAGGCGCGCGGTGATCCGGGGCATGGCCTGGGCGAGGTCGGCGATCCGGGCGCCGGGGGTGCCGAACTCGTAGCCGAACTGGTCGTAGTCCTTCTCGAACCAGCCCGCGCCGATGCCGAGGATCAGCCGGCCGCCGCTGATGTGGTCGACCGTGCGCGCCATGTCGGCGAGCAGCTCGGGGTTGCGGTAGCTGTTGCAGGTGACGAGTGCACCGATCTCGACGCGGCTCGTCTGCTCCGCCCAGGCGCCGAGCATCGTCCAGCACTCGAAGTGCTTGCCGTCCGGCTCGCCGTAGAGCGGGAAGAAGTGGTCCCAGTTGAAGATCACGTCGACCCCGGCGTCCTCCGCGCGGCGGACCGCGTCGCGGATCTGGCCGTAGTCGGCGTGCTGGGGATGGATCTGGACACCGATGCGGATGGGGAAGGTCATGCCCCCGACGATAGGCGCGATGCGCGGTGCCGTCTCCCCCGAGGCGGGTCGCCATACTGTCCCGGTGGCTGGACCAGGAGCGGGCGGGACGGCCCATGGCGGAGGTGTCCGCGCGGACATCCAGGGCATGCGTGCCCTCGCGGTCGGCGCGGTACTCGCCTACCACCTGTGGCCAGGCCGCCTGACCGGCGGCTACGTCGGCGTCGACGTCTTCCTGGTGATCTCCGGCTACCTCATCACCGCGCACCTGCTGCGTGACCCCCCGACCACCTGGCGGGGCGTCGGCCGGTTCTGGGGGCGGCGCGTGCGCCGACTGCTGCCGGCCTCCGCCCTGGTGATCGTCGCGACCGTCGGCGCGTCAGCCCTCCTGCTGCCGTCAACGCTGCTGCGCACGACGGGGGCCGAGGCCGTCACCTCCGCGCTCTACGTGCAGAACTGGGCGCTCGCCAGGACCGCGACGGACTACCTCGCGGCCACCGGCGCGGCGACCGCCCTGCGGCACTACTGGTCGCTCTCGGTGGAGGAGCAGTACTACCTGGTCTGGCCGCTGCTGGTCGGCGGGGCGACGGTGCTCGGCCTGCGGTGGGCGGCGCGCGCGGCGCGACGGGCGGCCCCCACGACCCCCGTTCCTGCTGAGCACACCGGTGCTGCGGGACGGGCGCGCACCCTCGCCGGCCCGCGCACGGTCCTCTGGATCGTCCTGGGCGCTGTGCTGCTCTCCTCCCTCGCGTGGTCCGTCCACCTGACCTCGGTGAACCCGGCGGCCGCGTACTACGTCACGACCACGCGACTGTGGGAGCTCGCCCTCGGCGGGGCGGTCGCGCTGGTGGAGCCAGTGCTCGCGGTGCGAGTGCGGTTGCGGACACCGCTCGCCGCCGTCGGGCTGCTGGGCGTGCTCGCCGCCGTCGTCCGCTTCGACGAGACGACGGCGTTCCCCGGGGTGTGGGCGCTGCTGCCGACTCTCGGGACGGGGCTCGTCCTGCTGGCCGCGGCACCGGAGCGGGGCGTCGTCGGCCGCGTGCTCGGGTGGCGACCGGCGCAGGTGCTCGGCGACGTGTCCTACTCGACCTACCTGTGGCACTGGCCGCTGATCGTGCTCGTGCCGTTCGCGCTCCACGGTGAGCTCCGGTGGTTCCACCGGGTCGGGATCGTTGCGGCCTCCATCGGCCTCGCGATGCTGACCAAGCGGTTCGTCGAGGACCCGGTCCGGCGCTCGCCGCTGCTGAACTTCTCGGCGCCGGCGACCGCCTGGGTGCTCCTGGCCTGCACGGTGATGGGCGTGGGAGCCGGGCTGGCCCTGCAGGGTGCCGCGGGAGCCCGCGAGCGCGGCGAGGCCGCAACGGCCGCGCGCGCCGCCGCCGAGCATCCGGACTGCTTCGGCGCGGCGGCGGAGCTCAGCGGCGCGGACTGCAGCGCATGGGCCGACGCCCTCTGGACCTCGCCGGCCCTCGCCGCTGCCGACAAGCCCGTCGTGTACGCCGACCGCTGCTGGAACGAGCAGCCGTACGCGACCCGGACCACCTGCACCTATGGCCCGAGCGACGCATCCGTGAGCATTGCGCTCGTCGGCAACTCCCATGCCGGCCACTGGTTCCCCGCGCTGGAGCAGGTCGCCACGGAGCGCGGGTGGCGGATCACGACGTATCTCACCTCCGTCTGCTACCCGGTCGACGTGCCACTGAGCTTCCCCGACCGCGCCTCGTCGACGGGGTGCGCGGCGTGGACGGACTGGATGGAGGGTCAGGTCGCGACGCAGGGGTACGACCTCGTCGTCGCGTCTGCCCGGACCGACCAGCTGCTGGCCGGGGTGAGCGACGCGGAGCAGGACTCCGTCGCTCAGGCCGCCTACGCCCGGACGATCCGCGCCTTCACGGCGGCCGGGGCCCGCGTGCTCGTTCTTCGTGACACGCCGAACATGGGCGCGAGCGTGCCCGACTGCCTCGCGACCTCCCCCGACGGAGCGCAGGGGTGCACGGCGCCACGGGCGACGGCGCTCGAGGTCGACCCGTTCGCGCTCGCCGCGGCCGCCGACGGCTCGGGGAAGGTCGGCGTGCTCGACGCGACGGACCTGCTCTGCGACCAGGAGAGCTGCCGTGCGGTGATCGGCGGCGTCATCGTCTACTTCGACCACGGCCACATGACCGCGACGTTCTCCCGCTCGCTGGCGCCGACGGTGGCAGCGGCCGTGGACCGGGTTCTGGGGAGGTGAGGTGCGGGGTCGGGTGCGTCGCGGGGCGCCGGACTACCGTGCAGCCATGAGCCTGCCCCCCGCCTGGGACCTGACCGGCCACGTCGCGCTCGTGAGCGGTGCGGGGAGCCCTACGGGCATCGGCTTCGCGACCGCCGAGGCACTCGGCCGTCTGGGCGCGCACGTCGTCCTGACGGCCACCACCGACCGCGTCGTCGAGCGCGTCGCCGAGCTGACGTCGTGGGGAATCCTCGCCTCGGGGCACGTCGCACGGCTAGAGACCGAGGCCGGCGTCGATCGGCTACTCGAGGAGCTGGCCGCCGCCCGGATCACGCCGGACGTCCTCGTCAACAACGCCGGGATGACAGCGGTCGGGGACCCCGGGATGATCACCGGCGACATCACGATGCCTGTCGCCGACTGGCACAAGAGCCTCGCGATCAACCTGACCACGGCCTTCCTGCTGACCCGCGCCCTGGTGCCGCAGATGAGGATGGCCGGCTGGGGCCGGATCGTCACCGTCTCCAGCGTCACCGGGCCGACGATGGCGTCGCCGCGCGACGTCGCCTACGCGGCAGCGAAGGCTGGGTTGGTCGGGTTGACCAGGGCGCTCGCGGTCGACGAGGCGTCGGTGGGCATCACCGCCAACGCGGTGGCACCCGGCTGGATCGCCACCGGGTCGCAGACCGCCGACGAGGCGCACCAGGGTGAGAGCGTGCCGCTCGGGCGGAGCGGAACCGCTGACGAGATCGCCTCGGCGATCGCCTGGCTGGCCTCGCCAGGGGCCTCCTACGTCACCGGGCAGGTGATCGTCGTCGACGGCGGCAACAGCGTCGCCGAACAGCGCGGCTGAGACGGCGGGCAGGGTCGGTCGCGTACCGTCGGACGTGTGTCGGCGCGTCGTGGCGGGCGTTCGGCCCACGGCCCGACCTCCGGTATCCTCGTTCGGCCGGGAGGATTCGCCTAGTGGCCTATGGCGCACGCTTGGAAAGCGTGTTGGGGTAACACCCTCGGGGGTTCGAATCCCCCATCCTCCGCGTGACGAAGGGCCCGTGACCTGC
>JBBRGX010000101.1:0-9959 GCA_038223605.1 Actinomycetales bacterium
CGCTCAGGGAGCGCTCTCTCACCTGTCGAGACCATCTCCCAGAGCCTTGCCCGGCCGATCCTGTGCGCTTATCGTCAGGCGCGAGGTGACACGAGTCACCTGTGATGAGTCTCAATGAAGAGAGTCGACATGTCACCAGCACCTCCGAGGCGCCGCGCCCGCCTCCCGATCATGGTCGCGGCCCTCGCGGCCGGCGCGCTCCTCACCTCAGGGGCCGCAGCCGTCCCCCTGCACCGCACCGCACAACCCGTCGACCTGGGCGCGAACGTCGTCGTCTTCGACCCCTCGATGCCGACCGCCGACATCGAGGCCCGCGCGAACGCGATCGCCGACGCCCAGGTCGACGACGAGATGGGCACCGCCCGGTGGAGCCTGCTCTTCCAGCCCGGCTCCTACGGCACGGCCGCCGATCCCCTCCAGATCCGCGTCGGCTACTACACCGAGGTCGCAGGGCTGGGCGCCTCCCCGTCCGACGTCCTCATCACCGGCAAGATCGAGAGCTACAACCGCTGCATGACGGCGGACAACTGCATCGCGCTGAACACCTTCTGGCGCTCGCTGTCGAACCTCACGCTCGACATCAACGGCGCCGGCCAGGACGGCTGCCGCGCCTCCGCCAACTTCTGGGCGGTCTCGCAGGCGGTCTCGGTCCGTCGCCTCGACGTGCGTTCCGACGCAGGTCAGCCGTCGTTCTCCCTGATGGACTACTGCACCGCTGGTCCGCAGTACGCCTCGGGCGGGTACATCGCCGACTCGCGGTTCGGCACCGTGCTCAACGGATCGCAGCAGCAGTGGCTGACCCGCAACAGCGTGGTCGGCAGCTGGACCAACGGCGTGTGGAACCAGGTCTTCTCCGGCGTGGTCGGCGCCCCGGACGACTCCACCTTCCCCGACCCGACGTACACGACCGTCGAGAAGACACCGGTCAGCCGCGAGAAGCCGTACCTGTACGTCGATGCCCGCGGCCGGTACCAGGTCCGGGTGCCCAAGGCGCAGACGAACAGCAGCGGGATCAGCTGGGCGGCCGGCGCGACCGCCGGCCGCAGCATCTCCCTGAGCGACTTCTACGTCGCGAGCCCCGGCGACTCGGTGCAGCGGATCAACAGCCAGCTCGCGCGTGGCAAGAACCTGCTGCTCACCCCCGGGGTCTACGACGTCGACCGCAGCATCCGCGTCACCCGGGCGAACACCGTGGTGCTGGGGATGGGACAGGCGACGTTGACAGCGGTCCGCGGAGCCATCCCGCTCGTCGTCTCCGACCAGCCCGGGATCGTCATCGCCGGGCTGACCATCGACGCGGGCACCGTGAAGTCGGACACCCTGCTGCAGGTGGGCAGCAACCGGCCGGGCAAGGGCCACGGCTCGTCGTCGCACGGGCGGGGTGGCTCGACCTCCTCGCTCAACCCGATCACCCTCTCCGACGTCTACTTCCGCGTCGGCGGACCGCATGTCGGCAAGGTCGACACCGCGGTGCGGATCGACGCCGACGGCGTCCTGGTCGACCACACCTGGGTGTGGCGTGCTGACCACGGGGTGGAGGGCTTCACCGCCGGGGTCAACGGAGACACCGACCGCTGGAACACGAACATCGGCACGACCGGTGTCGTCGTCACCGGCGACGACGTCACGGCCACCGGCCTCTTCGTCGAGCACTTCCAGCAGCGCAACGTGCTGTGGGAGGGCGAGCGCGGCACCGTCGTGCTCTTCCAGAACGAGCTGCCCTACGACCCGCCGACGCAGGCCGACTGGACCCAGCCCGACGGGACTCTCGGCTGGCCGGGCTACACCGTCGCCGCGGGTGTGCGCACGCACACGCTCTACGGCGCCGGGGTCTACGTGTTCAACCAGAACAACCCGTCGATCGTGACGGCCAGCGGGTTCTCGGTCCCGCAGACGCCTGGCGTGCGGCTGCGCCATGTCATGACGGTCAACCTGAACGCGGGAACCATCCAGCACGTCGTCAACGATGTGGGTGCCCAGGTCGACTCGACGGCTCCGGGTGTCCCGAGCTTCGTGACGGACTACCCGCTGCCCTGACCGGTACGGACCACGGGCCCGGTGGGAGTGCTCCCGCCGGGCCCGTGGCGCGTCGGGGTCGGCAGCGGCCGGGCTCAGGTCGAGTCGCGCTGCACGACGGACAGCAGATCGGGCGGGGGCGGTGGGAGCTGGTCGGGGCTGTCGAGCGCAGCGATCGTGGCGGCGGCGAGGTAGGCCGCCTGGAGCTCGACCGCCTGCGCGATCGTGCTCAGCGCCGGGTGCGCGAGCGCGGCGGCCGGGACGTCGTCCACGCCGATCACCGAGACGTCGTCGGGGACCCTGAGCCCCTCGGCGCGCAGGCCGGCCAGCACCGCGAGGGCGACGTCGTCGTTGTACGCAGCGATCCCGTCGATCCCCGCCGCCGCCCAGGTGGCGGCGGCCGCCCGGGCCCGGTCGAACCCGAGACCGGCCTCGACCACCAGCGGTGCGGCGAGCCCCAGCGCCTCGCAGGCCTCGACGACGCCGGCCAGCCGCGGCGCTGCGAACTCCGCGAGGCGATCGTCGCCCGGCCCGGCCCAGCCGAGTCGCCGATGCCCACGCTCGACGAGGTGCTCGACCTGCAGCCTGCCGATCCGGCGTTGCGGGACGGCGTACCTCGTGGTGTCGTGATGATCCGCGTCGATCCGTGCGCCGACCACCGCGATACCCGCCTGGCGCATCGCCCGCACCTCACCGGGGGCGAAGCCCGTCAGGCCGATGACGACGCGCGGGGTGACCACGCGCCACAGGTCGGCGAGCGGGCGCGAGCCGCGGCCGTGGTGGACGAGCACGGTCAGCCCCCGCGCGGCGAGGTCATCGGCAAGGTGGTCAAGCAGCGTGTCGAGGACGGGACCGATCGGCCAGTGCGGCAGGACCACCACGACGAGATCGCTCCGTCCGCGACGCAGGGTCCTGGCCGCCGCGGACGGTGCGTAGCCCAGGTGCTCTGCCGCGTCGAGGACCCGTCGGCGCGTGGCCTCGGAGGTGGCGGTCCCGGGCCGGCCGTTGAGGACGTAGCTCACCGTCGTGCGCGAGACACCGCTCGCGCGCGCCACGTCGGCGCTGGTCACCGCCACGTCTCCTCCTGGCCCGGGGAGCGCCAAGGATACCGGCCGTCTCGCAGATCCTTGCGATCGCCTCGTCCGTCGAGTGCCGGACGCTCCTCGGCCAGGGGTCCGTCCATGACGTCGGCGGATCAGCCCAGCTGCGAGCCCAGCGTCGTGAGGAGCCGATCGACGTCCTCGTCGTCGGTGTACGGCGCGAGGCCGATCCGCAGGCCTCCGGTCGCGCCGAGGCCGAGGTGCCGGCTCACCTCGTCGGCGTAGAAGGCACCAGCGGGTGCGTTGACTCCCTCGGCGGCGAGACGGGCCGAGATGTCAGCGGCCGCGTGCTCGGCGAACGTGAGGAGGAGGGTCGGGGTGCGCCGGCGGGCTCGTGAGTGGACCGTCACTCCCGGCCACTGCGCGAGGGTCGCCTCGATCCGGTGGCGCAGCGCCTCCTCGTGCACATGGGCGGCAGCCATCGATCCACGCAGGCGCTCGCGCCGGGGACCGTCGCCGGGGACCATCCCGGCCAGGACGTCGACGGCGGCGGTGACTCCCGCCATGAGCTCGTAGGGCAGGGTGCCGAGCTCGAACCGCTCCGGGACGGTGTCCCTCGCCGGTCGCGGCTTGTCGGGGTGGAGCGACTCGAGGAGATCGGCTCTGCCGGCGAGCACCCCGCAGTGCGGACCGAGGAACTTGTACGGGGAGCAGGCGTAGAAGTCGGCTCCGAGGGCCGGGACGTCGACGAACGCGTGAGCGGTGAAGTGCACGCCGTCGACGAAGAGCAGCGCCCCGACCGAGTGCACGCGCTCGGCGATCGCCGGAAGATCCGGCATCGTGCCGATGAGGTTCGACGCCGCGGTCACCGCCACCAGCACCGTGCGCTCGGAGAGCTGCGCCGCAACCGTCTCGACGTCGAGCTCGCCGGTGGCGGGATCGAAGTCGGCCCATCGCACGGTGGCGCCATGCCGTTGCGCCGCGAGCAGCCACGGGTTGACGTTCGCGTCGTGCTCGAGCCGGGAGATCACCACCTCGTCGCCCTCGCGCCAGGAGCTCGAGAGCGTGCGCGACATCTCGAAGGTCAGTGCCGTGGCGCTGCGACCGACGATCACCGTGCCGGGGTCGACCCCGAGCAGATCGCCCAGGGCGCCACGGCAGGCGACGACGAGGTCATCGGCGTTGCGCGCGGCCCGGGTGTCCCGCCCGCGGTTGGCGAGCGGGCGGATCAGCGCGTCGCGGATCGCGTCGGCGACGGAGTCGGGGGTCTGTGTGCCACCCGGCGCGTCGAAGTGCGCGATCCCGTGCTGCAACGACGAGAACCTCGCGCGCAGGGCAGCGACGTCCAGCACGGCCGGATCGGCCGATGCGGCGCCTGGGCTGCTGCCGGCGGCGGTGGCGTCGAGGTGCATGCGCGGAGTCCTCACTGTCGTCGGATGCAGCGTCCGGATCGGGAGCCGCGGGGTCGTCGGCCGCGCGAGTCAGGCGTTCGTCAGCCGGTCCAGGGCCAGGCCGGCCAGGATCGCGGCCCCGACCGGCAGCGCGCTCTCGTCGAACGTCGCGTGCGGGGAGTGGTTGTAGGCGGCGGTCTCGGGGTCCAGGCCCGTCGGTGTCGCGCCGAGGATCAGGTACGCGCCGGGCACCTGCAGGAGCACGTAGGAGAAGTCCTCCGCGCCGGCGATCGGGTCCGCCATGGTGACATAGCCCTCCTTGCCGAGCAGGGCGGTGGACACCCGTGCGACGCGGTCGACCTCGGCCGGGTCGTTGTCGGTGGTGGGGTAGCCCTGCTCCCAGTCGATCTCGGCGCGCAGTCCGTGCGCGGCGGCGACATGATCGACGACCCGGCGGAGCCGCTCCTCGACCACGGCATGGTTCTCCGCGGAGAAGGTGCGGACCGTCGCGTCCAGGTGGGCCGCCGCGGGGATGATGTTGTCCTTGGTGCCGGCGACGATCCGGCCGACGGTCACCACGACCGGGTCGAAGATCGAGAACTGCCGGGTCACCGCCAGCTGCAGCGCGAGGACGATCTCCGCAACGACGGGGATGGGGTCCTGGGCGCGGTGCGGAGCCGAGCCGTGCCCGCCGACGCCGTGGATGGTCACGTGCAGGGTGTCCACGGCCGCGAACTCGGTTCCTGCGCGGGCCGCCGCGACGCCCGCCGGGTAGCCCGCGGAGAAGACGTGCAGCCCGTAGGCGGCCACGGCCCGCTCGCCGGACGCGTCAAGGACTCCCTCGTCGATCATGAACCGGGCGCCGTGCTCGCCCTCCTCGCCGGGCTGGAACATGAGCACCACCGCACCGGCGATCTCCGCGCGCCGTGCGTGCAGCAGCCGCGCCGCGCCGACCAGGCCGGCCATGTGGAAGTCGTGCCCGCAGGCGTGCATGACACCCTCGTGCTCGCTGCGGACCACGTCCGTGGAGTCCTCGGTGACCGGCAGTGCGTCCATGTCGGCGCGCAGGAGCACGGTGGGCCCCGGCTTCGCGCCGCGAAGCACCGCGGTCACCGAGCTCAGGGCGCTGCCGGTGGTGACCTCGAGGTCCAGCCCGTCGAGCGCCTCGAGCACGGCGGCCTGCGTCGTCGGCAGGTGAAGGCCCACCTCGGGGATCCGGTGCAGGCTCCGGCGCAGCTCGTTCAGCTCCGGTGCGAGCGCACGGGCGTCGTCGAGCAGGCTGTCGAGCGGGCGGTGGTCGGGCGCGACGGACATCGGTGTGCTCCAGGCGACGGGCCCGCCGAAGGTCGGCAGGGCGGCGCGTCGAGGCTATCGGTCCGTCCCGGCCGCCGGCCGGGAGTCCGGCGCCGGTGCGTCGTCAGGCCACGGCGGCCAGGGCCGCGTCGATCGCCTCGGCCAGGACCTGCTCGGGCTGCGCCCCGACGATCGTGCGGACGGTCGTCGCGCGGTGCAGCAGCACGAGGGTGGGGATGCTGCGGGCGTCGTACTGGGCGGCGGCGCGTGGGTTCTGGTCGACGTCGACCTTGACCACCTTGATCTTGCCCGCATAGCGCGTCGCGAGCCGGACCAGGACGGGCGCGACCTGTCGGCACGGCGCGCACCACGGTGCCCACAGGTCCAGGAGGACCAGGTGGCCGGTGTCGAGCGCCGCCGGGAGCTCGGCGTCGGTGGCGGGGACGACCCACGGCAGGGCGGCCTTGCAGGAGGCGCAGCGCGGGCTTCCCTTCGCTGCGACGGGGACGCGATTCTTCGTGCCGCATGCGGGGCATGCGGTGACCTGTGGTGCCATGGTTCGATCGTGCCACTCGGCGGTGGGTGGACGGGGTGTGTTCGGGCGGTGTGGGCGCGGCCCCCGGCCGGGAGCCTCCCGGGCAGCGCACAGCGGCTGCACAGGAGAGGTTCAGGGATCGAACCTAGGCTCGTGCCATGACGTCCGACGCCACCCTGCTGCGTTCCGCCGCCACCCTCGCCTGGGTCCCGCTCCTCGTGGTCGGCGTCCTGGTCGCCGCCACCGGCGGGGTGGTGCTGGCCGCGCCCGATGCGACCGTGGCCCTGCTGACCGTGGTCGTCGCGTTGTGGCTGCTGCTCACCGGCCTCGGTCGCGCCGTTCTCGGCCTCGCCTTCTCGTCGTGGCCTGCCGCGCGCCGGGTGCCCACGGTGGTGACCGGAGCGCTGCTGGCGGTCGCCGGGGTGGCCGCGCTGGTCAACCTCTCCGGGTCGGTGGTCGTGCTGGGTCGGGTGATCGGCGTCGGCCTGCTGATCGGGGCCGCCGGCGATGCCGCCGTGCTGGTGTCCGATCGCGCTCAGCGCAGCCGGGCCGGGCTGGGGGTCCTCGCGTTGGCGCAGGTGGCTCTCGGGGTCGTCTTCCTGCTCGCGCCGACGGCGGGGCTCTCCGGCGTCGCGATCGCGCTGGGTGTCACCCTGGTCGCGATCGGGGTGGTGGCCGTGATCGGCGGAATCGTGGTGCGGTCCCGGATCCACGGGCTCCTGGACCGGGCGGCCGGCCCGGGCCGTCCCGGCGGGAGCGCGCACGACGTGATCGAGGGGAACGTTCGGTAGCTGGGCTACGGGGGCGGTGCCTCGTCGGCGAGAGGCTGCGGCCGTGCGGAGCGGGACGGCGTGCCTCGCGTCCACATGACCAAAGGGCCCGCGCCCCCTGCGCTCTCGCAGGTCACGGGCTCCTTCGACACGCGGAGGATGGGGGATTCGAACCCCCGAGGGTGTTGACCCAACACGCGTTCCAAGTCGTTCGAGGGTGTGGGGGTGTGTGCCGGGTGAGGCGATCGTGCTCCTCAGCGGCAGTCGTGGACCTCGACGGACCGCGGCGGCAGCCTTGGCGCGCGCTTGAAGTGCTACCGAAGCTGCTACCGGGCTCCAGCTCGGACCTCGCGCGATGTGCTCACCTGGTCGCCGAGGAGGGTCAGCGGCTCGGGCTGCGGGGGAAACCGTGCGTGGCGGCCGAGGCCTCGGACCGTCCGCCAGTCAGGTGGGGTGGGTCCGCAGCGCGGCCCGTGCGAAGGCACGACCGGCCGCAGTCGGCGTCGTGCTGTGGTGCCCGGCGCTGGGGTCGAAGCACCCAAGGCGGCGCAGCGCCTCAGTGGTCGTGATCGCCCAGGCCCACACCGTGCTGTCGTCCAGCGTGCGGCCTGAGCGGAGCTGCCAGCCGAGTCCGGTCAGGAGCCGACCGAGATCGACCCTGCTGCTGCGGTCCGCCCCGGCAGCGACGGTGAGGAGCACGAGGAACCCCGCTTCGCGTTCGGCGTCACGCCGGCCGGCGGGCAGGCGCTCGGCCAGCTGCCACCACATCGCTGTCGGGTTCTCGGCGAGGGCGACTCCGCGTGCCGTCGCGTGGATCCGGCCCTTGGCGACCCGCATCAGGCCAAGCTGCTGCGCAACTTGCCGGAACTCCGCCACCGGGGGTGTCATCGTCTCGCGGTTCATCGCGCCGATCCACTCCTCGCCGAGGTTGAGGCGCTCGGCGATCGCCCTGACGTCCGACGGCCGGAGATATCCCTGTGCGGTGAGCGTGAGCCCCCGCGTGCCCACGTGGCGGACGAACCACGCGAACGGCTCGACCATCGTTGCCGCCACCTGCGCATCGACCACGACCGCGGAGTCGACGCGCGCCGCGGCGATCAGCGACAAGAGCAGCTGCCGGGTGTTCGGCTCGCACCGGGCGACGAGATCGGCCAGCGCCGGGGCGATGGTCGCGAGATCCGGCGGCGAGCCGCTCACCAGGGCGAGGAGATCGGGCCCGAGCGACGCCGCGTGCTCTTCGCTCAGCTCGCCGGCCAGCACGCCGCGATACCGGCCGGCACGCAGGTCCGCGTCGATCGCGGCCTTGTCGAGCCGCTCGGCGCCAACCCGGATCTCCTCCGTGCCGGTATCCCCGAAGGCGAGGGACAGCCGTTCGGCCTCTTCAGGTTCCACCTTCTGCCCAGCTGCCTTCCGAGCCGCGAGGCCGAGCAGCTCCTCGTACCCGTACGGTCCGCCGCAGTCCTCAGGTGGGCACGCGCGGGCACCATCGATGAGGGCTGCTGGAGGGTCGTCGTCCGACCGCGTGCGAACTGACTGGAGCCGGAGCACGTGATCCCAGCCGTCGCCGAAGTCGTACGTGTAGCGCAGCTCGTCGCCCGGCTGCTGCACCAACTCATCGAGCCGGACGTCGGCCTCAGCGACACCGACGTCGCCTTCCTCGATGTCGAACGCGGTCAGGTACCGCTCCACCGGCCAGTCCACCTGCGGGTCGCCCAGGACGAACTGGTGCAGGTGGGAGTCCGTCCAGCCCATCGCCGTCTGCACGATCGGGTGGAGGGCATCGAGGGCGATCGTGGACGGGAGTTCGATCAGCCGCCAGATCGGAGGTGTCGTGTCGACGAGCTCCACGCGCAGCCGGAGGGTCAGCGCATCTTCCAGTGGAGGGCGACGGGTAGGGCCAGTGGTCGGACGACGAGGGGGCACGCGCCCCATCCTGCCGAAGGCGAGGGTCCGTGGGTATGACAAAGTTTGCCATAGCGGCCTACCCTCGTGTCATGAGCACGATGAACATCTCCCTGCCGGGCAGCCTCAAGGCGTTCGTCGATGAGCAGGTGACCGGGGCCGGGTACGGGTCGAGCAGTGAGTACGTCCGCGAGCTGATTCGTCGCGACCGTGATCGGCTCCGCCTGCGGGGGGTGCTCCTGGAGGGCGCCGAGTCCGCTTCGACGGCGCCGGTGACGGCCGCCTACTTCGAGTCGCTTCGTGAGAGAGCGCGCGCTGGCGGCTCGCCGGCGAATGCGTGAGCCCGCTGCCGGTCGTCCCTCGTGAGCGTGCGAGGCGCGATGTCGACGACACGATCGCCTTCTACCTGTCGCAGGGTGCCGCGGACGCCGCCATCGGGTTCGTCGACGCCCTTGAGAAGGCCTTCGAAACCGTAGGGACCCACCCGGCGATCGGCGCGTCCCGCTGGGGTGACGAGCTCGAGCTCCCGGGCCTGCGCAGCTGGCCGCTGGCCGGGTATCCGTTCGCAGTCTTCTACGTCGAGCGTCCCGATCACGTGGGCGTCTGGCGCGTGCTTCACATGCGGCGAGATCTCCCCACAGCCCTGGGGGAAGTCGGGAGCGGCTGACTCCTCGTCGATCATGGGAGAGCCAGAGGCCGTCGCCGCCGAACCCAGCGCGCCGGTCGGCGGAGGCCAGCGCCGCGCACAGTCGTGGACGGTCGACAACATCCCATCTGAAGCGCCCCCTGCTACCGAACCCCAGGTCAGCGGCCCGCGGGAAGCGTGTTCCTCCGCGTCCGCAAACGCAGAGGGCCCGTGACCCGCATCTCTGCAGGTCACGGGCCCTTCGTCACGCGGAGGATGGGGGATTCGAACCCCCGAGGGTGTTACCCCAACACGCTTTCCAAGCGTGCGCCATAGGCCACTAGGCGAATCCTCCCGGCCGAACGAGGATACCGGAGGTCGGGCCGT
>JBBRGX010000102.1:0-9946 GCA_038223605.1 Actinomycetales bacterium
GCTCGAGCTGGAGGCGGTCCTCGCGGTGCGGCTCACCGCGAGCTTCGGCGTCACCGCGCTGCTGCTCGGCGAGTCGGCGGACAGCGTGCTGCGCCGCGTCGACGAGCTCATGTACCTCGCCAAGGCCGACGGGCGGGACCGCGTGCAGGCCGGCGGGCCGGACCTGCAGCGGTGACCGAGCAGATCGTCGTCGCCGCCACGCGGGCCGAGCACGACGACGCCGCCGGCCTCATCCGTCAGTACCGGGAGTGGCTGCGCGCCCGAGGTGCGGATCGCCACGGGATGATCGACGCCGTGGCGGGCACCGGGCGCTCGACGCCGAGCTGAGCAACCTGCGCCTGGTCAACGGCCCTCCCGAGGGGGTCACACCGCTCGGGGTCCGCGCGGGCCGGGTCACCGGCGCGATCGCCGTCCCAGGTCATCGGGCCGGCCGGCGGCGACCGACCCATTGATACGCTCGAGGAGCACCCGAGGGCATCCGAACAGGCGGGCGACCATCCCCGATGACGACCGACCACGACGTCCCCCACAGCTCCGACCCGGTGCATGTGAACCTCAAGGAGATCGCCGCTCTCGCCGGCGTCTCCGTGCCGACGGTGTCCAAGGTGCTCAACGGACGGCAGGGCGTCTCCGAGGCGACGCGTGACGCCGTCAACACCCTGCTGGAGGAGCACGGCTACCGGCGCCGAGGGACGGACCTGCGCAGCCGGGTCGGGCTGGTGGACCTGGTCATCGACGGGCTGGGGTCGATGTGGTCGCTGGCGATCGCCGACGGTGCGAGCACGGAGGCGGCCCGAGCCGGGGTCGGGCTGGTGATCACCCAGACCTACGGTCGCAGCGCCGGGAACAGGCACTGGATCCGGCAGCTCGCCTCGCGCCGCACGGACGGGATCGTCCTGGTCGTCTCGCACCTGCTGCCCGGTGCCGCCAAGGAGCTCGCTCGCCTCAACGCGCCCCTGGTCCTGGTGGACCCGGTGGGCGACGCCTCCGCCTCGCTGCCGTCGGTCGCTGCGACGAACCGGGCCGGCGGCTTCGCGGCCACTGAGCACCTCCTGGCACTCGGGCACCGCAGGATCGGGATCGTCACGGGTCCGGCGGACGTCACGTGCTCCCTCGAGCGGCTCGGCGGCTACCGGGCGGCCCTGCGCAGCGTCGGCATCGAGCCGGATCCGGGGCTCGTGCGCTACGGCAACTTCCTGGTCGACGGCGGCCGCGAGGGCGCCGCCTCGCTGCTGGCCCTCCCGGAGCCCCCGACCGCCCTGTTCGCCGGCAGCGACGAGCAGGCGCGTGGGGCCTACCTCGCCGCCGCGGCCGCCGGACTGCGCATCCCGGAGGACCTCTCCGTCGTCGGGTTCGACGACGTCGCCCTGTGCGAGTGGGTCAGCCCCCCGCTGACCACCGTGCGCCAACCGCTCGCCGAGATGACGGCAGAGGCGATCCGGCTGGTCCTGGCGCTCTCGACCAAGGACGAGCCCGCGCTCCCGCTGCGGAGGGAGCTGCCGACCCGCTTGATCGTCCGCGAGTCGACAGCTCCACCGCGACCTCAGTGACCAGGGCTGGCGGCTACCACCGGAACAGGCGCGTGAGGTTGAGCACGACGAGGGTGTCCGTCGCCCTCAGCTCGGCAGCGCTCGCCACGAACCGGTAGACGCCAGAGGGGACGGCGACCGGCACCCGGGGGCTCGTCCGCGCCGTGCCGTCGGCGCCGACTGCGACCGTGCCGAGCTCGAACCGCTGCCCGTCCGCCTTGCCGCCGACCCGTTCCAGCCCGAGGGTCACCACGCTCCCGACCCGGAAACCGGACAGGTCGACCTTCACCGGCAGGCCCGCGAGCGCCAGCACCGGCGCCGCGACCTTCGGGTGCAGGGCGACGGGTGCGGCGACGAGCCGGCCGACGCCCCATCGAGCCGTGCTCTGATACCCTGCCCCGGTGGGGTCGGCCCAGGTCTGCACGGCCGTCCGGGCGCCGGCGGTGGCGTCGTTGACCTGGAAGTCCAGGCCCTGCACCGTGCCGAGGCCGCCCTGGCCGGCGAGGCCGATCGCGGCCTCGACGACGTAGCCGCCCGCCACGCGCGTCGTGGCGCTGGTCACCCTCGCTGCCTGAGCCGCCTCGTCGCCCGTGCCGAAGGAGACGAGGTTGTCGACATTGATCCGCAGCTGCGCGTCGTCGGCCCCGTAGGTCCCCGCCTTCGTGTTGCCCGGGTTGACGAAGATCTCGACCGAGTCCTGGATCCACGGGTCGGAGCCCGAGACGTCCAGCGTCGGGTCGCTGACCTGCGCCAGCACGTACAGCGTGTCGCCGCTCCACATCGTGCGGACCGTCGCGACGGCGCCGCCACTGCCCTCGACCACCGTGTCGGTGGACACGGCGTTCGCCGTCGCCCAGATGGCCTCGACCGCACCGTCGATCGTCGGAGCGACGGGCGCCTGCACGACGGCGAGAGAGGAGAGCGGCTCGACGAGGCTCAGCGTGCCGAGCACCCCCGGCTCGTTCCAGCCGGCCGTCGTGGTGCCCGTCGCGGTCTGGTCCGTGACGGCGACGTCGAAGGCGAGGACCTCGCCATGGGCCGCAGCGGTCAGCGGCAGCTGGACCACGGCGTCCCAGCCGGTTGCTGTCGACCGGACGACGGCGGGCACCGGGCTCGTCCCGTCGCGGCCGACCGTCACCGTGCTGGTGCCGAGCGTCAGCACGACGGCGTCACCTGGCTGGACCGTCGCATCAGTGACGGCCACGCGAACCGTGAGGTGATCCGGCTCCCAGCGCAGGCCGAAGCTGGCCTGCTCGCCGATCGACGCGGCCGGAAGCAGCAGCCACGACGGGTCGTCGGCGGCCGCGGGGGCCAGCGGAACGGTTCCCTGGAAGACGACGGCCGCCCGCTGGCGCACCGGGAGCGTCCCGTCGACGACCCCGTAGTAGGCCGGCTTGGCCTGCAGCGTGTCGGTGAACAGCAGCGGTGCCCCCGACGACGCGCGCCAGCTCCGACCGTCCGTGAGCCCCCAGACGGTGACCGAGAACAGGTGGCTCGACCGCTCGCGGAGCATCCGGAAGAGGTCGCGGTAGTAGTAGCCCTGATCGATCAGGCCGCTCTGCGTGACCGGTGTCCCGGTGGGCACGTCGAGCTCGGAGACGTCCTGGGTGACCGGGAGGTCGGTGAAGGCGTCGATCGCTGCGGCGAGCGAGGAGATCGGCGTCTGCAGGTTGACGTGGAACTGGTGCCCGACGCCATCGACGGGGATGCCACGCGCCAGCAGCCGGGCGACGAGCGCGTGCAGCCGCTGCTGCTTCCCCGTCTGCTCGGTGTTGTAGTCGTTGATCATGAGGCGGACAGGCCGGCTGGCACCGACCGCCGCGTAGGTGTGGTTGAAGGCCTCGTCGGCGTACTGGAAGGCCAGATCGATGTACTGCTCGCCGAGGACCTCGTACCAGGGGCTGCGACGGAGCCCGTCGGCGTCGGTCGAGCCGTCCGAGACGACCTCGTTGACGACGTCGAAGGCGACGAGCGGGTTCCCGGCGCTGCCGAAGAGCCCGTACCCGCCCCCGGTGCTCAGCGCCTGAGCGACCGAGTCGATGTGCGTGCGCATCCGGTCCTTGAGCAGCTGCTGGTCCGCGGCACCCGCGGTGAGGGGCGTGCCGTCGGCGTGCTGGAAGAACCAGTCGGGGGTCTGGCTGTGCCAGACGAGCGTGTGGCCGTAGACCCGGAGCCCGTGGTCCCGTGCGAAGTCCATCAAGGCGGTGGCCTCCGGGTTCGTCCGGAACATGCGGTCGGCGTCGTACCAGGCCTCGGGCTTCATGTAGTTCTCGCTGGTCACCTGGTCGACGTGCTTCGTCAGCAGCGTCGAGGTGGGGGCGACGAGCTCACGGGAGTCGATCGCCACGCCCATCGGGAAGTCGACGGTGTCCTTGATCGGGGTGAGGTCCTGGACCACCGGGGCCCCCTGGGTGGTGACGACGACGTCGTCGACGTAGAGGTCCGCGGCGGAGCCGGAGGGGTAGTCCGTCTCGAAGTAGAGCGTCGCGGTGTCAGCGACAGGCATCGCATAGGTGGCGGTGACCTGCGTCCAGGCGTCGCCGGTCACGGCGGCGACCTGGGCGACCGTGTCGAACGACGAGGCGCCGGCCGTGACCCGCTGGATGCTCAGCCAGACGTTGCCCGGGATCGAACCCGGGGCGAAGCGCACCCATGCGGTGACCTGGTACGTGGTCCCGGACTGGAGCAGACCGGTCACGTCGTGCGCGAGTCCGTCACCCTGGGAGGTCCGCCCGCTGACGAGCGCCGACTGCGCTCCGCCGTGCGCCTGGAGGGTGCTGACGGCCACGGTGGGCGGGCCCTCGGCATCGGCTCGCGCCGTCCAGCCGTCGAGCCCGGACTCGAAGTCCGAGGACAGGACGGTCTCGCCACCCCCACCCGTCGGCGGACCGGTGATCACGAGGTCGTCCACCAGGTACCCGTAGGGGGCGGCGAGGGAGTCGGTGCCGAGGTAGACCTGCAGCGCGCTGGGGTCCGCGTCCGCCGGGACGGCGAAGGTGCCGGAGACCGCGGTCCACGCGTCGGCGGTCATCGTGGTGTTGCCGACCCAGGAGTAGCTGGGCTTGACGACGAAGCGCACCCCGGCGGATCCGGCCGTGCCGGCCGCGAGGCGGGCCCGCATCGAGAAGGTGTACGTCTGACCGGGGGTGAGCAGGCCCGTCGGGGACTGGACGCCGTCGTAGTCGTTCGCGCGCTGGTCGACGAGGAGCGCGGGCGATCCGTCGACGTCCGTCACCAAGAGCGTCGGGCCACCGCTGCGGGTCCACGGTGCCCAGGTGCCGTCGTCGAAGTTCGTGCTCAGCACGACGGTCGGATCGGCTGCGGCGGCGGCCGTGAGCGCCGAGGCGCTCGGCGCAGCCACCGCGGCCAGTGCCAGGACCGCCAGGCCGGCGACCCACCTCGAGATGCGTGCTCTGCTCACCATCAGATCGCTCCTTTGCGACGGGGAAGGTCTTGCCAAAGTAGCCACCGGCACCCGATGAGCGCATCGAACGGGTGCATCCCGTGCGAAAGTTTCAAGCCTGGACACGACGCTGACCGCGGGGCGACAGGCTCCGGCGGATCGTGCCGGGCCGGCGTGCGTCTCGATCCCTGCGGCCCGATCGCGACCGGCCGGAAGGTCGAACGATCGTCCTGACCTAGGCCGTCGGGCCGACGCCGCTCGCGGGTGGCGAGGGCTCGGCCACCGCCTCGCCGAACCGCCGCCCGAGCTCGGCCTGGATCTGCAGGTGGCGCTCCAGGAAGGCGCGCTCGTCGAGCCGCTTGCGCCGCAGCCAGCCGGTGACCTCGTCGTTGCACTTGCTCGCGTTGCACGAGGGGCAGGACGGGGCGATGTTGCTGAGCGTGTAGCGGCCGCCGCGCGAGATCGGCTGGACGCAGTCGCGCTGCATCGGGACACCGATCGCCCCGCAGTAGGCGCAACCGCCCCAGAGGTCGGTGAGCGCCGCCCACTGCTCGGCGCTGAGGTCGTTGACGACGGCCGCCACCCGACGCCGACGGCGCCGGGCGATCCGGCCCTTGCGGCTCCGGTCGGCTGGCATGGTCCGGACGCTACGCGCCGGAGCGCAGACTCCTGAGCTTGGCGCGCAGGGCGAGCCGGACCAGGGGCCCGAGGTCGTCGACGACCTCCACCAGGACGCCGAGCAGCTGGACCGCGTCGAGCGCGGAGGCCGCGCCCTGCGGGTCGACGCCCTCGTAGAGCTCGAGCCCGAGGAAGGAGGCGCTGACGGCGCGCGCCAGGCCCACGGTGTCGATCGCTGCGGCGAGCGGGCTGTCGTGCAGGGCTCGCTCCACGACGGGCTCGATCTCACCCACCCAGACGTCCATCGCGTAGCGCGCGGCCTCGGCCAGCACCGGGTCCCGGCCGGCCCCGGACATCAGCTGGGCCATCAGCGCGACGTTCCCGGCGTCCCGCTCCTGGCGGTGCAGCTCGCGGCCGACGTCGAGGAGCCCGACGAGGCTCGTCACAGCGGCGAGCTGCTCGCGATACCGACCCGCCGCCTCGTCGACCGCTCGCCGGCACGCGGCGTCGATCAGCTTCCGCACGGTCTCGAAGTGGTAGAAGACGAGCGCCTGGTTCACGCCGGCTCGTGCGGCGATCGCGCGGGCGGATGCTCCCGCGGCCCCCTGCTCGCGAACGATGTCTGCTGCGGCATCGAGCAGCTTGGTGCGGGTGTCGCTCATCGTCGGGCCCTGACTCGAGGCAGGAGCACGGCGGCGGCAGCGAGCACGGCGAGGAGCAGACCGTTCACCCCGCCGAGGATCGCGCCCTCGACGAGGGCGAAGGGTGCGGTCGGCAGGTTCGCCCAGATCCCCACCACCAGACCGGCCACGGCGCCGAGACCGGCCCCCGCAGCCGCACCCCAGCCGAGGATCCGCCGCAGGACGGGCCCCACTGCCGTGCCCGCGCGCCGACCGGCCATCGTCGCCTCCGGTCCGAAGGCGATCAACGGACCGAGCCCGCCGCCGAGCAGGGTCGCTGCCGTGACCACCCCGATCGCTCCCGCTCCCGGCATCGCGAAGGGCGCCGTCTCGACGAGGACAACGGTCACGGTCGCGGCCCCGGCGATCACGGCCGACGCCCCGCGCGCAGCCCACCGCGACCGCGTCCGTCCGGCGACGGCCGCGAGCACCGCGCCGGCGAGGACCCCGACGACGGCACCCACGACCGCCGCCGCGGTGGCGCCGACGAAGGTCGCGACGACGGGCCACTGCAGCGTGCCCACGAGTCCGCCGAGCAGTGCGCCGAGCCCCGCGAAGAACGCCGCCCCACGCCAGAGAGCCGACCTCGGAGGGCTGGCTCCGCTCGTGGAGGCGCCGACAACCATCCCTGCCTCCTGAGAAGTTGAGCACTCGCTCAACGGAGAGGCTAGCACCGACTTGAGCAGTCGCTCAAGTCGGTGCTAGGGGGCCATGGTCGACGGCGCTGCCCTCCCGACAGCGAGGTCGCGCACGGGTGAGGTCGTGCACGGGTGAGGTCGTCGGCGCCGGGCGGCTGCTCCGCGCTGCCCGTGCTCTACCGGGACCGCCCCGTGGGCACGCTCGACGTCACGGCTGACCGCAACGCTGGCACGCTGCGGGGGCACGCCGTGCACGAGGACGAGCCGTGGGACGCGCCTCCGAGGTCGGCCGTGGACGCGGAGGTCGGCGACCTGTCGCGGTGGCCGGGGCTGGCGCTGACGCTGACGCGAGCTCAGCCCAGGTAGGCCAGCGCCGCCGCCGTGAGGAGCCGTCGGCCGGCCTCCAGCGTGGGCTCCGGGACGGGGGCGAACAGCGCGCTGTGGTTGCTGGGCTGCATCGTCGAGAGATCGGCGACGGCACCAGCCGGGAGCAGCGGGCGGTCCATGCCACCCCAGAACCAGAAGGCGTACGGGACCGGCTCGCCCGGGTAGCGGTCGCCGGGGATGCCGAACTCGGAGAAGTCCTCGCTGCCCATCAATGGCTTCATCAGCACGACCGTCCCCTCCGGCTGCACGCCGCGCTGCACCGCCATGACCCGCTCGACCAGCTCACGCGTGTTGACGGTCGCCGGTGCATTCTCCCCGACGACGAAGCTCGGCGGCTCGACGCAGCCGGCGGCGTCCGACTCGGCGGTCACGATGCGCCGGATCGAGGCCAGCGCACGCTCCATGGCCTCGTCGCTGCGGGCCCGGACGTTGACCGTGAAGAAGGCGGTGTCCGGGATGATGTTGGACTTCAGCCCCGCCCGCACCATGGCGACCGTGACCACGACCGGGTCGTGCGAGGGCGTCTCGCGCGAGACGACCGTCTGGAGCCGGGTGATGGCGTAGGCGGCGGCGATCACGGGGTCCACTGTCGAGGACGGCATCGATCCGTGTCCGCCGCGTCCGTGCAGGGTGACCTCGTAGGTGCACACCGCCGCCATGACGAGCTCAGGGCTGTGCCCGGCCATCCCCGCCGGAAGTGCCCCCACGTGCTGACCGAGCGCGACATCGGGCTTCGGGAAGCGGGTGAACAGCCCGTCGTCGAGCATGGCCCGGGCACCGGCAGTGAGCTCCTCGCCGGGCTGGCCGACGATCATGAGCGTCCCGGACCACTGGTCCTTGGTCTGGGCGAGCGTGTCGACGGTGGCCGCGAGCGCGGTGACATGGGCGTCGTGCCCGCAGGCGTGCATCACCGGCACGGTGTCCCCCGCCGCCGTCACGCCGGTGGCCCGGCTCTGGTAGGGCAGGCCGGTCTCCTCGCGCAGCGGCAGGCCGTCCATGTCTGCGCGCAGCATGACCACCGGGCCGGGCCCGTTGCGCAGCAGCCCGACGACCCCGGTACCGCCGACGCCCTCCGTGACCTCCAGGCCGCAGCCCCGCAGCTCGGCGGCGAGCAGACCGGCGGTCCGCACCTCCTGCAGGGACAGCTCGGGGTGGGCGTGCAGGTCCCGGTAGAGCCCGAGCCAGTGGTCGGCGCGCGGGTCGGCGCGGTCGAGCACGGCCGCGGCGCGGGCCACCGCGTCGTCGACGGGAAGCAGCGGGGCGGTCACCGAGCGGGATGCGGACGTCACGGCAGGTCCTTTCGGGGCCTCGGGGGTCGGGTCGGGGGACGCTCAAGGCTAGACCTGGCGAGGCGCCGGGCCGGCGATCGGACGGCCGCTCAGCCGGCTCCGGCGGTCCGCTTCCTGGCCCGGTGGGCCCGCGTCCTGAGGCGGTTGCCGCAGCCGTGCTCGCACCACTGACAGGGGCGGTCGTTCGAGTGGTCGTCGTGGGCCCACCCGCACTCGTCGATCGCGCAGATCCTCGGCCGGCCCCAGAGCCCCTGCGTGGACGCCCCGTGGGCCGCGATACCGATCATGGCCAGGCTTGCGGCCAGGCCGGCCAGGGCCTCATGGGTCGGGTCGTGACTCTCCTCGAAGGCGAACCGGAGGTCCGCGCGGAGCCTCCGGGCGAGATCCAGGTCGGCAGGGGTCGACCGTACGGGGGTCCCCCACCCCGAGGGTGGCATGTTCCTGATCGTTGCCGGCAACGGCCCCCAGCGCTGCCGCCACGGCAGACCGTCGCAGCAGCGTTCGGGACCGAGTGCCGGGTCGAGTCCCGGCGATTGAGCTCAGCGCGGTGAGTGTGCTTCCGGTGCGAACACCGGACGCAGCGCCTCCCACCGATCGGCGAGGCAGTAGACCGGGACGACGTCACGCGGGACCGACCTTTCGACGGCCTGGCCGCCCTCGTGGACGTCGCCCGTCCACACGTCGACCCACTGACCGGCAGGCAGGTACGTGCTCCAGACGGTGACCCCAGGCTGCGTGACCGGGTGGACGAGCAGGTCGTCGCCCAGCAGGAACTCGCCCGGCCGTTCCCACACGGCCGGTTCCCGGGGCCAGTCGAAGAACAACCCGCGCATGAGAGGCCGGTCCGTCTCGATGGTCGCCCGCGCCTGCTCGGCGAGGTACGGCACGAGCCGCTCGCGCAGCTCGGCGTAGCGGCGGAAGATGTCGATCACGCCGGGGTCGTCGTTGACCTCGGCGACGAACCACGGGGTACGGTCCCGCAGCGGTCGACGGTGGTGGTTGAACTCGGAGTGGTACTGCATCACCGGCATGAAGGCCGCGGCGGCCGTCGCCCGCAGGTAGAGCTCCGCGTCGGGCACCGGCCCGGAGAACCCGGCGAGGTCCCAGCCCCAGTAGACGATCCCGCAGGCGGACGCCGTGATCCCGGCCGTCACGGAGTGTCCGAAAGCCTCCCAGGTGGAGTCCTCGTCGCCCGCCCAGAACACGCCGTGCGCCTGCGAACCGGTGAAGCCGGCCCGCGAGAACGTGACCGGCGCCTTCCCCGCCGAGCGCAGCAGGTCGCCGAGCGCCCGCGCGTAGTGCACGGGGTTGAGGTTGTTGCCCTCGTCGCCGCGGCGCCCGTCGGCGTAGCGCAGGTCGTGACCCCAGGCGTGCTCGCCACCGTCGGTCTTGAAGCCGTCCA
>JBBRGX010000103.1:0-9911 GCA_038223605.1 Actinomycetales bacterium
GCGGCCCAGGAGGCGGGCGTGTGGATCTTCGGCGGCGGGGTGGACAGTCAGCGGGCGAGCATCGCGGCCACCGACGGCACGGTCGCCGATGGCGAGTACCCCGAGACCAAGGCGGTCATCGGAGGGTTCTCGATCATCGACGTGCCCTCACGCAAGGACGCGCTCGGCTGGGCGTCCAGGTTCGCCGCCGCCTGCCGCTGCGCCCAGGAGGTCAGGGAGATCATGGGCGACCCGCTCGTCTGATCGACGGATCGAGCGGCTCGTGGACCGGCGCAGACCGGCTCCCACCGAGGAGCTCCCGTGACGTGGTCGCCCTCGTCACCTCGGCTGCTCCTCTCGTGACTCGTCTTCCCGCACGGCTCAGCCCTGGTCTGCCGGCGCCAGGTGAGAGGCTGAGCGGCATGGAACGTGTGCTGGGCATCGGCGGGTACTTCATGCGGGCCGCTGACCCTGCTGCCCTGAGCGTGTGCTACCGCGAGCAGCTCGGACTCGATGCCGAGGAGAACGGCCTGTGGCGTCAGGAGCCCGGACCGACGGTGTTCGCGACATTCGAGTCCGGGAGCGACTACTTCGGGTCCAGCGTCCAGCGGACCATGCTCAGCTTCAGGGTCAGGGACCTGGACGCGATGCTGGCGCAGCTGCGCTCGACGGGAGCCGACGTGATCGAGGAGACTCAGGAGATGGTTGGGGTGGGTCGATTCGGCTGGGTGAGAGATCCCGAGGGGAATCGGATCGAGCTCTGGCAGCCTGCCTGAGAGGTGGTCACCCAGGCCGGCCCGTCACAGGGTCGGTCGGCGGCCATGACCGAGCACGACCGGGGGCCCACTGACCCGGGCTGGCGACGACGCCAGTCGACTCAGGCGCCCCGAGAGCGGAACCGACGATGAGGACACCATGACCTCCCCGATAGACATCGAGCACCTCCAGTTCGACGTCGAGGACAACCTCCGGGAGTACATCGACCGCCTCGTCGCCGAGGGGTACTCGGTGGCCGGCGGCCAAGGCGCGGATCCGTTGCTCATCGACCCGGGCGGCAAGGCGGTGGAGACCTGGCGGGAGGACTACCCCTACGACGAGCCGTTCGACCGGGACCTCTACGAGGAGCAGAAGTACCTCCTGCAGATCGAGCTGCTGAAGCTGCAGTACTGGGCCGAGGACCACGACGAACGCCACATCATCGTGTTCGAGGGGCGTGACGCCGCCGGCAAGGGCGGCACGATCAAGAGGTTCATGGAGCACCTCAACCCCCGGGCCGCGCGCGTGGTCGCGCTCACCAAGCCCACGACGACCGAGGCCGGTCAGTGGTACTTCCAGCGCTACGTGCAGAACTTCCCCACCTACGGCGAGATCGTGATGTTCGACCGGTCCTGGTACAACCGGGCCGGGGTGGAGCGGGTGATGGGCTTCTGCACCCAGGAGCAGTACGAGGTCTTCATGAAGCAGGCGCCGGAGCTCGAGCGGATGATCGTCGACGCCGGCATCCACCTGACGAAGTTCTGGTTCTCCGTGACGCGCCGCGAGCAGCGCACCCGGTTCGCTATCCGCCAGATCGACCCCGTGCGTCGCTGGAAGCTGTCCCCGATGGATCTGGAGTCACTCGGCCGATGGGACGCCTACACCGATGCGAAGAAGGCGATGATCGCCGGCACCGACACCGACCACGCCCCGTGGATCACGATCCGCAGCAACGACAAGAAGCGGGCGCGGCTCGAGGCGATGCGCTACTTCCTCAGCCAGTTCGACTACGAGGGCAAGGACCACGCGACCGTCGGATCGCCGGACCGGCTGATCGTGATGCGCGCCCGCGACGCCGTCGGCGACTGAGGCCCTGCCTGAACCTGGTCCGATCGCCGCCACCGACACAGCCGTGCCCGCGCGCCCGCGGGTTCAGAGCTCGACGCTGTAGAGCACCGATCCGTGGGTCGGCTCGTAGCCCCAGCGCTCGTAGAGCCCGTAGGCACCCGAGGGGTTCGCGTTGTCGACATCCAGCCCGGCGAACTGCATGCGCGAGCGCTTGTAGGCGTTCATCGTGCGGGCGAGGAGCACGCCGGCGAGAGAGCGCCCTCGCCACTGCGGGAGCACGCCGAGGACGTCCGTGTACCCGCTGCGGAACCCCTGTACCTCCCAGTCCTGCTCGTACCGACCGGACAGCGCGTAGCCGACGACGGTCGGCTCGACAGCAGCGGCGTCGAGGGCGAGGAAGCTCCAGCCCGGCGCGAAGTGGTGGGGGTCGTGCCGCCATGACTCGACCGTCTGCGGCTCGCTCCCCCAGTGGTCGGCGAAGGAGGTGTTGTGCGCCACCCGGGTGGCCTCGTCGAGCTCTGGGCTCCACCGCACGATCCGCACCCCGGACGGCGGGCGCACCGACGGGATCGGCAGCGCCAGGTCTCGTCTCATCGCGGTGTACCAGCGGACCGGGCTGAACCCGGCCGAGGCGTACAGCCGGCGCTGGTCCCGCGCGCTCTCCTGGACGAACGCCGCGAGGCGGGCAGGCAGCTCCTTGCCCGTCTCGACGAGCTTCTGCCGACCGCGGCCCTCGAGCCACGAGAGCACCGCCCTCCCGAGCCCCCGTCCGCGCCACTGCGGGTGCACGCCGCCGGAGAGGAACGCCCGCACGACGTGCACGTCCCCGGGCCGGACCTCGACGAACGCGTAGGCGCGCAGGACACCCTCCTGGTCGAAGCCGCCGATGCTGTCCCGGTGAAGGTCCTTCCACTCGCCGACGAAGACCTCACGGGCGAGCTCACGGGAGGTCCGCTCCGGCACCCGGTCCGCCTCCTCGATGGACTCCATGAGGCCGAAGAGGGCGTCGACGTCGCCGAGGTGCAGCGGGCGCCAGGTGAGCTCGAGGTGGGCCGGGGGCAGGTCGAGGACGACCGGCGCGTCGGCGCGCACGGCGATCGGTTCGAGCTGGCTCACGGCACCAACCTAGGCGATCGCAGCGACCGTGCCATCCGCGTCATGCGTCGATGTGCGAACGGTCGAGGTTCGCCGCGCCGGCGACGATGAAATCGCGACGCGGCGCGACCTCGGCCCCCATGAGGAGCTCGAAGACCTCCTCCGCCGCTTCGGCGTGGTCGGCCGTGACGCGCCGCAGCGTCCGGTGCCGCGGATCCATCGTCGTCTCCGCGAGCTGGTCGGCGTCCATCTCCCCGAGGCCCTTGTAGCGCTGGATGTCCGGCTTGTAGCGACGGCCGGCCTTGTCGAGCCGGCGCAGCGTCGTGCTCAGCTCGTCCTCGGAGTAGGTGTAGATGTACTCACCCTTGCGCGAGCCGACGGCGACCGTCTCGATCCGGTGCAGCGGCGGCACCGCCGCGTAGACCCGGCCGGCATCGACCAGGGGCCGCATGTACCGGAAGAAGAGCGTCAGCAGCAGGGTGCGGATGTGCGCGCCGTCGACGTCGGCGTCGGTCATCAGGACGATCTTCCCGTAGCGCGCGCCCTCGAGGTCGAAGCTTCGCCCGGAGCCGGCTCCGATGACCTGGATGATCGCCGCGCACTCGGCGTTGCGCAGCATGTCGCTGATCGAGGCCTTCTGGACGTTGAGGATCTTCCCGCGGATCGGCAGCAGCGCCTGGAAGTCCGAGCTCCGCGCGAGCTTCGCGGTGCCGAGGGCGCTGTCCCCCTCGACGATGAACAGCTCGCTGCGCTCCACGTCGTCGCTGCGGCAGTCCGCGAGCTTGGAGGGCAGGGCCGACGTCTCGAGCGCGTTCTTGCGCCGCGAGATCTCCTTCTGCTTGCGGGCGGACTGCCGTGCGCGCATCTCGGCGACGACCTTGTCGAGCACGAGGGTCGCCTGCGTCTTCAGGTCGCGCTTGGGCGAGGTGAACAGCGAGGTGAGCTCGGTCTCGACGACCTTGGCCACGACGCCACGCACGGGTCCGGTGCCGAGGACCTCCTTGGTCTGACCCTCGAACTGCGGCTCCGAGAGCCGCACCGTCACCACTGCCGTCATCCCCGCGAGGATGTCGTCCTTCTCGATCCGGTCGCCGCTGTCCTTCGCCGTGATCTTCAGACGACGGGCGTTGAGCTGGATCTGGGTGCGCAGGGTCTTGAGGAGCGCCTGCTCGAACCCGGTCAGGTGCGTCCCACCCTTGGGCGTCGAGATGATGTTGACGAAGGAGAGCACCTCCGTCTCGTAGCCGGTGCCCCAGCGCAGCGCGACGTCGACCTCGCACTCACGCTCGACCTCCTGGGAGACCAGGTGCCCGCGGCCGTCCAGGACGGGGACGGTCTCGGTGAAGGTTCCGGACCCGGCCAGCCGCCAGGTGTCCGTCACGGGGTTGTCCGGGGCGAGGAAGTCGACGAAGTCAACCGTCCCCCCGTGGTGCACGAAGGTCTCCTCGCTCGGCCCGTCGGCGCCAGGTGTCCCGGGCAGCCGACGCTCGTCACGGACGACGACCGCCAGTCCCGGCACGAGGAACGTCGTCTGCCGCACGCGGGAGACGAGGTCGTCGTAGGAGAACACGGCCGAGGCGGGGAAGACCTGGCGGTCGGCCCAGAAACGGACCCGCGTCCCGGTGCGTCCGCGGGCGACCTTCCCGACGACGGCGAGCTCGGAGGCGTCGACGAAGGGGGTGAACGTCGCGTCCGGGTCGGCGTGGCCGGCGTCGGCGAACTGCCCGGGCTCGCCGCGGTGGAAGGTCATCCGATGCGTCTTGCCACCGCGGTCGACCTCGACGTCGAGCCGGGAGGACAGGGCGTTGACGACGCTCGCGCCGACGCCGTGCAGGCCGCCGGAGGCCGCGTACGAGCCGCCACCGAACTTGCCGCCGGCGTGCAGCTTGGTGAACACGACCTCGACGCCCGTCAGACCCGTCTTGGGCTCGACGTCCACCGGGATCCCCCGGCCGTCGTCACGGACCTCGACCGAGCCGTCGTGGTGGAGCAGGACGTCGATCCGGGTGCAGTGCCCACCGAGCGCCTCGTCGACCGCGTTGTCGATGATCTCCCACACGCAGTGCATGAGACCGCGCGAGTCGGTGGTCCCGATGTACATCCCGGGGCGCTTGCGGACCGCCTCCAGGCCCTCGAGGACCGACAGGTGGCGGGCGGTGTAGCTGGCTTCGGTCAGGGCACTCGTCACGGTCGCTGAGCCTAGACGCCCTGCACTCGGTGATCGGGGAGGCGCGGCGGGCACTGGGCCATCCGGGACCTGGGGACTACGCGGAGAGCGAACCTTGGCCGCGACGGTGCGCGTCCCGGCTGCCCGCGTGGTTCCATGTCCATGTGACCACGATGACGACAGCCCCCCTGACCGCAGCCGACCGCTGCGACCGCTGTGGTGCGCAGGCGTACGTGCGCGTCACCCTTCCGACCGGCGATCTCCTCTTCTGCGGGCACCACGCCCGCAAGCACGCCGACGCGTTCTCCGATGTCGCCGTGCACGTCCAGGACGAGATGGAACGTCTCGCCGAGGAGCACGGCACCAAGGCTCTGTGAGCTGACTCCCACCCGGACGCCTGGGTGATCCGGTGGATCTCCTGACCGGCCTCGTCGGGCTCGCGGTCCTCGTCGGCCTGGTGGGTGTCGTCATCCCGGTGCTGCCCGGTTCCCTGCTGATCGGCGTCGCACTGCTCGTCTGGGCGGTGGCGACCTCGAGCCTCCCCGCATGGGCCGTCTTCGCCGTCGCCGTCGCCCTGCTCGCCGCAGGATCCGTCGCGGGCGCCGTGCTCACCGGTCGCCAGGTGACCGCGGCAGGCGTGCCGCGCAGCTCGATCGTCGTCGCCGGATGTGCCGGGATCGTCGGCTTCTTCGTCGTCCCGGTGCTGGGGCTGGTGCTCTTCTTCGGGCTCGGTCTGCTGGCGATGGAGTACCTGCGCCTGCGCGAGATGCGGCCGGCGCTCAGCGCGGCATGGGTCGTGCTCCGGACGACGGCGCTGGGCGTGCTCCTGGAGCTTGCGGCCGCATTGAGCGCGAGCACCCTGTGGCTCGTCGCGGTCCTGCTCGGCGTCTGACACCCACCCGGGCCGGCGGCCTCAGCCCGCCGCTCCGGTGTCAGCGCTGCTGGCCGGCCTCGAGCATCTGCTCGCCGGCGGCGTGCAGCACGACTCGTCGACGCGTCGCCCGGTGCACCGCCTCCAGCACCACCGCACGGTCCCACCGCCCGGCGTCCTGCACCCAGAGCTCGACCTGCGCCCCGGTCGCGCCCTGGACGGCCGCCACGAGCTCCTCGTCCTGAGGCCCGATGAGCAGGACCCGCTCGATCGGTCCGCGGTCCACCTCGGGGGCGGGGGTCGCCACGAGCCCAGGGCCCGCCGGCGACGCCGGCTCGTGCGGCCCCGGCACCGGCGGAGCGAGCCGGCGGTCCTCACGGTGCACAGCCCAGTGGTAGGCGGCGAGGGTTCCCGCCGCGACCAGCACACCGAGCGCCACGCGCTGGTCGCGAAGCGTCGCCCCGCCGAACCTGCCGCCGATCACGGCGTCGAGCAGTCCGTAGACCGCGACCAGCACCGCGACGATCGCCACGACGCCGGTGACCCCGAAGAGCGCGTACAGGTAGATCCGCCGGGTCGGCGAGGCCGTCTCCCCCGGCCGGTCCGCGCGGACGGCCCGCCGGATGCGGCGCCAGAAGAGCCACCAGAGCGGCCCGCCGACGACCAGCAGCGTCACAGCGGCGAGCACGGAGTTGACCAGCGAGGAGTCGACCAGGACCCGGCCCCTCGGGACGACCGCCTCGACGAACGCGACGACGACCAGCGCGACGCCGACCGCCGCGGCCACGAGCGCAACCGCAGCGAGGAGGTACTCGTGCACCCGGACCACCTCGGTCCGGCCGGCCGGAGCGCGTCCAGCGATCACGTCACGGTGGTACCACCAGCTGAGGCAACCGACAGCGGCGACGGACAGCGCCGTGAGCGTCACGGAGGTCCAGCCGGCCGTCGTGGTGCTGCCGAGGTCACCGACGAGCCGGACCAGGACCTGGTACAGCGCGACGCTGGCGCCACTGACCGCGGTCACCAGCGAGGCACCGACACCGAAGACGAGGACGTAGCCGTACCAGAGCGGCTCCGCGGGAGCCGAGCGCTCCGCACGCCACCAGTAGACGAACCAGATCGGTGCACCGGCGAGCAGGATCCCCGCCGCCGACCCGAGTGGCGTCGTCCCTCCGACGATCACATCGGCGGGCCGCAGCAGCAGCGTGCTCAGAGCGGCGTTCAGGAGGGCGGCCAGGCCGATGACGGTGATGACCCAGCCCAGCAGCGAGCCGAGCAGGTGGTGCACCCGGCGCTGCTCGGGCGCGGTCGTCCGCTGCTCCAGGCTCACGTGCAGGAGCCAGACCGCACCCCAGACGACGGCCTGGCCCAGCGCCGCCCAGTCCATCTGCGCCCTGCTGGCGGCCGCGACGAGCGAGGACACCGACCCTGCCACCACCCCGGCGCCGGTCAGCGCTGCGAGGCCCAGGTAGACCAGCCAGCCGAGCGAGCGCTGCTCGCCGGGGACCTCGGCAAGGGTGCGTCTCGTCCAGCGCGCCAGGACCAGGAGCAGGGGGATGCCGATGAGCAGGAAGGTCAGCGCCCGGGCGAGCGTCCCGCTCGTGTCGACCAGTGCGTCGGCGGAGCCGAGGAGCCCTGGCAACGTCGAGAGCCCGCTGGCCACGACGATCAGCACGCCGTAGAGCAGCAGGTACTGGAAGAAGCGCCGCACGACCTGGCCCGGCGGGGAGGCGTCCGCCGTTCCCCGGTGCCCCGTGACGGCCCGGACGATCACGACGACGACGACCACCGGGAGGACGAGGCTGACGAGCGAGAGAAGCCCCATGGCGATCACTTGGTGCGCCCCGAGCAGTCGAACATCGGCCATGGCGTCCCGGTCAGGGACCAGGCGCCGGCGGACTGCGCGAGGACGAACCGTTCCGTGTGCTGGTAGCCGGTCGACCCGAACAGCTCGTCGCCGCTGCCCTCGGTCACGTCGACCTGGACCACCGCGCTGGTGCCGTCGACGGACGAGGTGCCGAGCACGGCTCGCAGGGAGGTGGGCAGGTAGGCCCGGCTGAGGTCCTCGACCGTGCACGGACCGTCGACGGCCAGCCGGGCTGCCGCAGCGTCGACGTCGCCGGTGGAGATCGCCTGCAGGTAGGCCTGGACGGCGCCCGCCGGGGTGCCGGGGTCCCGGCCGGTCGCCGACGTCGTACCGGCCACGACCGCGGCCACCGCGCCGAGGAGGACTATCCCCGCCACGGCGGAGCCGAGCACCACCGACGTCCGTGTCGCCATGACCCCATCCTGGTGCCTGCGGGTGCGCGGCGCCATGGACCGCCTGGTCAGACGACCGGGCTGACGTCGTCGGCCGTCCGGTCAGTCGAGGTAGTCGCGAAGAACCTGCGAGCGGCTCGGGTGGCGCAGCTTCGACATCGTCTTGGACTCGATCTGCCGGATCCGCTCGCGCGTGACCCCGTAGACCTTGCCGATCTCGTCGAGCGTCTTGGGCTGACCGTCGGTCAGGCCGAAGCGCATCGAGACGACGCCGGCCTCGCGCTCGGACAGGGTGTCGAGCACCTGGTGCAGCTGCTCCTGCAGGAGCGTGAAGCTCACCGCGTCGGCCGGGACCACGGCCTCGGAGTCCTCGATGAGGTCACCGAACTCGCTGTCACCGTCCTCACCGAGGGGCGTGTGCAGGGAGATGGGCTCGCGGCCGTACTTCTGGACCTCGACGACCTTCTCCGGCGTCATGTCGAGCTCCTTGGCGAGCTCCTCCGGGGTGGGCTCGCGACCCAGGTCCTGGAGCATCTGACGCTGCACGCGGGCGAGCTTGTTGATGACCTCGACCATGTGCACCGGGATCCGGATGGTGCGGGCCTGGTCGGCCATGGCGCGGGTGATGGCCTGACGGATCCACCATGTCGCGTAGGTCGAGAACTTGTAGCCCTTGGTGTAGTCGAACTTCTCGACCGCACGGATCAGGCCGAGGTTCCCCTCCTGGATGAGGTCGAGGAAGAGCATCCCGCGACCGGTGTAGCGCTTGGCCAGGGAGACGACGAGACGAAGGTTGGCCTCCAGCAGGTGGTTCTTGGCCCGGCGACCGTCGGCAGAGATGAGCTCCAGCTCGCGACGCATGAGCTTGTCCATCGCGGCGTCGCCGGCGAGCTTCTCCTCGGCGAACAGACCGGCCTCGATCCGCTTGGCGAGCTCGACCTCCTGCTCGGCGTTGAGGAGCGCGACCTTGCCGATCTGCTTGAGGTAGTCCTTGACGGGGTCGGCGGTCGCCCCGGCCGTGACGACCTGCTGGGCCGGCGCGTCGTCGTCGTCGGAGTCGGAGACGATGAACCCGGCGTCCTCGCGCTCCTCCTCAGCGGCGGGGGCTGCCTTCTTCTTGCCGTCGGAGGACTCGTCGGAGTCGGTGTCGGTCTCGCTCGCGTCGTCGTCCACGGCGACGACCTCGACCTCGACCTCCTCGACCTCTGCCACCTCGGCCACCTCGGCGATGTCGGGCTCGGCCTCCGCGTCCTCTGACCCGTCGGCCGACCCGGCCGTCGCCTTGGCGCCGGCCTTGGCCTTCGTCGCGGCCGCGGCCGTGGCGGTGGGTGCGGCCTTGGCGGCCGCCTTCGGGGCTGCCTTCGCCCGGCTCGGGCGGGCCGGGGCCGTGACGGCGTCCTCGGCCGGCGCCTCGGCGGTCGTGGCGTCGACCTTGGGCGCGGCCTTGGTCGCGGCGGCGCGGCGTCGGGCAGGGGCGGCCGGTGCCTTCTCGTCGTCGACGGCCACGACGGTGGTGGCTGCGCGGCGCGTCGTCGCAGCGGCGACCGGGGCGCGGAGCTCGCCGATCGCGACACCCAGCCCGTCGAGCGCACGCAGCACCGTCTTCAGCCGGCCCGGCGCGACCAGAGCGGTCTCGCACGCAGCGCGGAGCGACGGACCGTCGACGGAACCGTGCGTGCGTCCCAGCCTGACGAGATCCTGGAGGGCAGGGTGCTC
>JBBRGX010000104.1:0-9800 GCA_038223605.1 Actinomycetales bacterium
GAGCTCGACCGGTGGCTCCGGGCCTACGCGTCGGGTCCCCGCAGCACGCCGGCGGACCTGAGCCTCGACCTCCGGGCCGTGCTGGCGGTGGAGTAGGCCCGCGGGGAAGCAAAATGCCGTGACGGCACGGCGCCCTCGCCGCACGATGGGGAGATGGATCCGATCGTCCGGCGCGTCGAGGCGTGCGACCTCGCGGCCGCAGCAGCCTGGCCCCTGCACGGCATCGAGGTGCTCAGCCGCCTCCACGAGCGTGCCACCTGGGGTGCGGAGGACCTCGCCTGGACCGCGCGCTACGTCGACTCGCGCCTGCGGGACCAGGACTACGCCCACCGGGCCTGGTGGGTGGCGGCGCTTCCCGGGGAGCCGGCGCTGGCCTCCTCGGTCGTGGGCCTGGCCGCGGCGACGCTTCCCCTCGCCGGCAACGAGCACCTCGCCGAGATCGACCTGCTCGTGCACCCGGAGCACCGCCGGACCGGGATCGGCACGGCGCTGCACGAGGCCGCGCTGACCTTCGCCCGCGCACACGGGAGGACCAGCGCGATCGGCCCCAGCGACCACGTCGGCGAGCCCGACGCCCAGGACCCGAACGCGCTGGCGGCGCCGAACGGGCACGGCCGGATCCGGGCGGACGATGCCGGCGCCGCGTTCGCCCGGGCCCGGGGCTGGGACCTCGAACAGGCCGAGCGCTACTCCGTGCTCGAGCTCCCGGTCGACGCCGCCCTGCTCGCAGGGCTGGGCGACGCGGCAGCCGCAGGGGCGGGCGGGGAGTACCGCCTGCTCCGGTGGGCGGATCGCGCCCCGGACCACCTCCTCGACGCCGTCGCCGAGCTCTACAGCCGGATGAGCACGGAGGTACCCCGCGCCGGTCTCGACCTCTCCGAGGAGCGCTGGGACGGCGAGCGGGTCCGGACCGCCGAGCGCGGTGTCGCGGAGGCCGGGAACGGCTACCTGCTGGTGGCCGCCGAGCACGTGCCGACGGGGCGCCTCGTGGCGTTCACCGAGGTCGAGCACCCGCGGCTGGACGCCGCCGTCGTCTTCCAGCAGGACACGCTGGTGCTCCCCGCGCACCGCGGTCGGCGGCTGGGGATGCTGGTCAAGACGGCGATGCTCGACCTGCTCGCGCAGGAGCGCCCGGCGGCACGGCGCGTGCACACCTGGAACGCCGAGGAGAACGCCCACATGCTCACGATCAACGTCGCGCTCGGCTTCCGAGGGCGCGGCGTGATCGGGCTGTGGCAGCGCCGCCTGGACTGAGCGATCCGCGCGCGGCCGGGCTACCGTGCGCAGGTGCCGCCGACCATGCCGACCGCCGACGCCGATCCGGCCCGACCCACCCCGCCCGCCCGGGACTTCTGCGCGACCCTGGCGTCGAGCGAGCCGCTCGCCGGGACGGCTCCCTACCGCCCCGTCTGGGCGCTCGTCGAGCACCCCGGGCCGTGGGGTCACGCGGCCGTCGAGGACGCGCCGTGGCCCGTCCCCGACCTCGGGGCCCGCCTCGCCGCGGCGGCCGAGACCGCGGCGATCCGGCTGGTCCTGGCCCGCCGCCCCCGGCGTCGCGGCACGGACGTGACCGTCGTCGACCCCACCGACCCGCTGGCACCGCGCCGGGCCCTGCTCGCCCGCTGCGGTCCGGGCGGCTGGTTCGCCGAGCGTGCCGTGCCGACGGCCGAGCTCGCCGACCTCGACTGGGCGGCCCTCGCCTCCTCGGCGAGGGTCCCCGAGGGATGGACCGCCACCGGAGCCGTCTGGGGCGTCTGCACCCACGGCACTCGCGACGCCTGCTGCGCCCGGCTCGGCCGGCCTCTCGCCCAGGCCTTCGATGCCGCCGACCCCGGTGCGGTCTGGGAGGTCTCCCACACGGGCGGGCACCGGTTCGCCGGGGTCGCCGTCCACCTGCCGAGCGGGCAGCTGTACGGCAGGGTCGCTCCGGCCGACGCCCCGCGCCTCGTCGAGGCGGTCCGCGCCGGGCGGGCCGTGGACGAGCTCCTGCGCGGGGAGGTGCACCGCCCACCGGCCGACCAGGTCGCGAGCGCTGCGCTGCGCGGACACCTCGGCGACGACCGCCTGGGCTCCCTCACCCTGGTCGAGGGGACGTGGGAGCACCTCGCACCCGACGGGGAGCTCAGCCGATGGGAGGTCACCGTCGAGAGCGAGCCCGGCCCCGTCCGGCCACCGTCGTGCGGCACGGCGCCCGAGCCGTCGACGGTGCTGCGCGTCGCCACGCTCCGGCGACGCGCAGACCCGCCGGCTCGGTCCTTCCCACCCCGTCCGACGAGGGCGCGGCGCTCCGATCGGCGTCACCCCTTCGACTGCCCCTGACCGGGAGAGCTCAGGACCTGCGGTCGCCGGTCGATGATCAGGCATGGTTCACCCCGTCTCGCCGCGACCGCGGCGTCGCACCAGCAGCGGACCGGGTGAGCCACGACCGCTGCTGCCGCACGGGGTGCGCTGGACCGTCGTCGCACTGATCGGCACCTGGCTCGCCTACGTCGTCCTGCTCGTGCTCTGGGGACCGGGTCTCGTGACGCTGCGCGACTCCGTGCTCTACGTCGCCGTGAGCGTGCTCGCCGCCGGGCTCGTCATCGCTCGGGTGGTGCTCGTCACCCGGGAGCGCCCTGCGTGGACCGTCCTCGCGGTCGGGCTGGTGCTCTCCCTCGGCGCGATGGCCGTCTACGGCCTGGCCGTGGCCCCGCTCGACCCCGAACCCTTCCCCTCGGTCGCCGACGGGCTGTTCCTCACCGTGTACCTCGCCTGGTACGGCGCCGTGGCGCTTCTGGTGCGCAACCGCCTGCGCGACGTCCCGCGCAGCGTCTGGCTCGACGGTGCCGTCGCCGTCCTGGCCGGCGGCGCCCTCCTCGGCGCCTGGTTCCTCGCGCCGATCCGCTCGGCGCTGACCGGGTCGCTGCTGTCGGTCATGGTGTCCACGGCCTACCCCGTGGCCGACGTCCTGCTCCTGCTGCTCGCGATCTTCGGGCTCGTGGTGCTCGGCTCCCGCGCACCTCGCACCCTGTGGTGGTTCGCCGCGGCGATGGTCACGGCAGGGACTGCCGACCTCGCGTACTGGCAGAGCCTCTCGGCCGGCGGCCCCGTCCGCGGGACCTGGTTCTCCGCGCTCTGGCCGGCGAGCCGGGTGATGCTCGCGGTCGCTGCATGGGTCCCGGTCCCGGAGCGGGCGCGCCGCCGACCCGCCATCGCCATGCTCCTGGTCGCTCCGGCCGTCAGTCTCGTCGTCTCCGTCGGCGTCCTCGTCCGGGCATCGGAGCACGAGGTGCCCGTCGCGGCCGTCGCGATGGCCGCCACCGCCCTGCTCGGTGTCCTTCTCCGGCTCGCGATGACCGTCGCCGAGACCGGTCGGATGATGGATGCCCACCGGATCGCGGCCACCGACGAGCTCACCGACCTGCCGAACCGCCGCGGCTTCGGCGCAGGGGCCGCACGGGTCATCGCCGCGTCGACCCCCGAGAACCCCGGCGCGCTGCTGATGCTGGACCTCGACGGGTTCAAGGAGGTCAACGACTCCCTCGGCCACCACGCAGGTGACCGTCTGCTCGCCGACCTCGCCGACCGCATCAGGGACACGCTGCGCTCCCCGGACGACGTCCTCGGACGGCTGGGCGGCGACGAGTTCGCCCTCATGCTGCCGGGCGTCACCCCGGCCGAGGCCGACCAGGTCGCTCTGCGGCTGGCGGCAGCCCTGCGCACCCGGTTCATCATCGACGGCGTAAGCGTGCAGAGTGCCGCGAGCATCGGGATCGCCCTGGTTCCCGAGCACGGCAGCGAGCTGTCCCTCCTGCTGCGGAGAGCCGATATCGCGATGTACCGCGCCAAGGTGGACCACCTCGGCCACACCACCTACGACGCAGAGCGCGACCAGGTCGGCGAGGACCGGCTGCACCGGGTCGCGGAGGTGCGCCAGGCGGTGGAGGGCGGCGAGCTCGTCCTGCACTACCAGCCGAAGGTCGCCCTCCCCGAGGGAACGGTGGTGGCCGTCGAGGCGCTCGTCCGGTGGGACCGACCCGGCCACGGACTGGTCTTCCCTGACGACTTCCTGCCGCTGGTCGAGGACGCCGGCCTGATGCCTGCACTCACCGCCGTCGTGCTCGAGGCGGCCGTCACCCAGGCCGCAGCCTGGCGCGCCGAAGGCATCCCCCTCCCGGTGGCGGTCAACCTGCCGAGCGCAGCGGTGGTCGACGAGGCGCTCCCCGAGCGGGTCGCCGACCTCCTGGCCCGGCACAGCCTTCCCGCCGCACTGCTCCAGATCGAGATCACCGAGGAGGCGCTGCTCCGGGACCGCACCCGCGCCCAGGCGGTGCTCGCCCGGCTGCGGCTGATGGGCATCCGGATCTCGATCGACGACTACGGCTCGGGCTACTCCTCGCTCGCCTACCTGCGCGAGCTCACCGTCGACGAGATCAAGCTCGACAAGTCGTTCGTCTTCCCGATGGCCGACGACGCTCGCGCCGCCTCCATCGTCCGGTCGACGATCGACCTGGCGCACGCGCTGGGCCTGGGCATCGTTGCCGAGGGCGTCGAGCACCTGGTCGCAGCACAGGAGCTCTCGAGCTACGGCTGCGACACCGCCCAGGGCTACTTCTGGACGAGGCCGCTGCCCGCCCACCGGCTGCGCGAGTGGATCGACGCCCGCTCGGACCAGGACCACGACCTGGACCGGGTCGACCTCCTCGGCGGGGCCCTCGACCCGTCAGCGGCGAGGGCTGACCCCTGACCGTCCACCATCGAGCTCGCGGGTGAACCGCACGAGGAGCGGGGCCGGGCGGAGGTCCGGCGCCTGAGGACTCGCCGCCCCAACACGCTCACCACCACGCCCCCGAGGGCCCGGGAGGTGCGGGATCATGCCCCCATGGCACATCCCGCGGCGGGACCGGGCGGACACGTCATCGTGCACGGCCTGGAGGGCCTCGGCCTGCGGGTGGTCGAGCACCTCGTCGCCCTCGACCTCGAGGTGGTCGTCGTCGACGACGGAGCACGTCCTGGCGCCGTGCAGGCGGCGACAGCGCTCGGCGCGACCGTCGTCCCGCACCACGACGGAGCTGCCGCGGCACTCGGCGCTGCCGGTCTGCGCGACGCGAGGGCAGTGGTCTGCCTCTCCTCGACGGACCTCGGCGCCCTGGAGACCGCGCTCCTGGCCCGTCGGCTGAGACCCGACCTCACCGTCGTCGCCCAGATCCGCAACCAGGCCGTCGCACGGGCGGTCCGGGCCGATGCCGGCGTCCTGGTGCTCGACGTGGCCACGATCGCCGCCCCCGCGATCGTCGAGGCGTGCCTCGGCGAGCAGGGGCACGGGCTGCGGGTCGCCGACGAGGTCGTCCAGGTCCGGACCGTTGCCGCACCGGCCGACGGCCTGCTGCGCGACCTGTTCGGCGAGGTGCTCGTCCCGCTCTCCGTCCAGCGCTCCGACGGTGTCGGCGAGCCCGAGATCTGCCCGGGCCGCGACCTCGCGGTGAGCGCCGGTGACGAGGTGAGCATGCTGGGACCGGCCGCCGCCTGGGAGGAGGTCATCCCGTCGCGGCCGGCGCCGCCGCCCCTGCCCGGGGCCCGGCACCCGCGCACGCAGGGCAGGGTCCCGAGCGGTCCGCTCGCGACGATGCGCCGGTTCTCACGCGTCGTCGCCGGCGCGACGGACACCCGGCTGCGCCGCGCTCTTGCCTCGCTCCTCGCGCTGGCCGGGACGTCGATCCTCGTGCTGCTGCTCGGCTACCGGGAGCCGGGCGGCGCCCGGATGTCCCTTCTCGACGCGATGTACTTCACGGCCGAGACCGTGACGACGATCGGCTACGGCGACTTCAGCTTCCGCCAGCAGCCGACGTGGCTCCGCGGTTTCGCCGTGGTCCTCATGCTCACCGGAGCGGTCCTGGCGGCGCTGACCTTCGCCCTGCTGACCAACATGCTCGTCTCGCAGCGACTCCAGGAGTCGCTCGGCCACGGACGCGTCACCGGGCTTCGCGGTCACGTGATCATCGTCGGGCTCGGCTCGCTCGGGGTGCGGGTGGCCGAGTCGGTCGCGGCGACCGGGACGCCGGTCGTCGTCGTGGAGACCGACGAGGACAACCGCTACCTGGCCCAGGTGCGAGCCCTCGGCGCGAAGGTGGTCCTCGCCGACGCCACGCTCGCCCGCACGCTGGAGCAGGTCAACCTCGACCAGGCACGCGCCGTCGCGGTGCTGACCTCCGACGACCTCACCAACCTGGAGGTCGCGCTGGCCGTGCGCGACGCGCTGGCCGAGCGGACGGACGTCGCGGTGGCGATCCGGCTCTTCGACCGGCGGCTCGCCGCGACCGTCCGCACGGCCTTCGGCTTCACCCACGTGCGCTCCACCGACGAGCTGGCCGCGCCCTGGTTCGTCGGGGCCGCGCTGGGCCTCGAGGTGCTCGGCACGTTCTACACCGGTGACGTCCCGCTGCTCTACGCCCGGGTCCAGGTGACCGGGGGCGGCGGTCTCGACGGGGCACGGCTCGACGCCGTCACGGGCCGCAGCCGCGTGCTCTCGGTGCGGCACGTCGGAGAGCGGACGGTCCACCGCGTGGTCCGCCGCTGGACGACGCTGGGCGCGGGCGACGAGGCCTTCGTCGTCGGGCCGCACGAGGAGCTGCTCGGCCTGCTCCGCCAGGACGCGCTCCCGTCGGGGCACTGAGCCGGACGCGCCGGCGTGCCTGTCGCCGACGGCGGGTTCTCGCCGACCGCGCGGCCCATGTCCTCGTCGCTGTACGAGAGGTGCCACGCGGGGTCGATCTCGGCGACGCCGTCCGCCGCGATGACCCGGGTGGGGATGAGCGCGGGCATGGGTAGGAGAGACGTGCCCCGCGCGGGCCGTGCGGCGGAGCTCCGTGCGGAGGTCGACCGGTGCAGCTCCCCGCGATCGCACGCCCCCGGCGGGTCAGTCCCCGGCCGGTACCGGCAGCCGCCAGCCCTCGCCGACCGGCACGACGCCGTCGGACAGCTCAGCGGTCGCGACGACGACGTTCGTCCCGGTCCCGGAGACCTTCTCCCACCGACTGCCGTAGCTGAGGTCGACCCGGAGCTCGGGGGCCTCGGGCGCGAGGGTCGCGTCCTCGACCAGCTCCGTCATGCCGCTCTCGCCCTCGTCGGTCCAGTAGACCGTGGGATGCGGGTGGTAGCTGGCCCACTCCCACTTCCATCGGCGCTGGACCTGCTCCCAGTGGCAGATGGACTCCATCGTCTCGGACATACGCGTCGCCGCCTCCCGTTGCCGTGCGCACCGTCGCGCGCGGCTTGTTCCGATCCTGGCCTCCGACGCCCCGCGAGCGCGAGGGATGTTGGACCCAGATCGCCACGCCGGTCAGCATCGTCTCGGCCCTTGACATCGGAGGCCCCGCCTGGTTAGTTATCTACACCAGTAACTAACCAGTTAACCCGGAGGCGGCGGTGGACGACGAACGACCGATCTTCCTCCAGGTCGCCGAGCTGATCGAGAACCAGATCATCGACGGCACCATGCCCGAGGGCGCCCAGGTGCCCTCGATCAACGAGCTCGCCGCGTTCCACCGGATCAACCCCGCGACGGCCCTCAAGGGCGTCACCCGGCTCGTGGATGCCGAGCTCCTCTTCAAGCAGCGCGGGATCGGGATGTTCGTCGCCCCTGAGGCCCGTGCCCGTCTTCTCGCCCAGCGCCGTGAGGCGTTCAGCGAGCAGTACCTGCGCCCGCTCGTCACCGAGGCCGCGAAGCTCGCCATCAGCCCGGCGCAGCTCGCGGAGATGATCCAGAAGGAGGCCGGTCGATGACCGCCATCATCGAGGTCGAGGACCTCACCAAGCGTTTCGGCTCGTTGGCCGCCGTTGACGACGTCTCGTTCCGGGTCCGCGAGCACGCCATCACCGGCCTGCTGGGCCGCAACGGCGCGGGCAAGACCACGCTCATGCAGCTGATCACCGGGCAGGAGTTCGTCACCTCCGGCCGGATCCGGGTGTTCGGCGAGTCCCCGCTGGAGAACGCCGCCGTGCTGAGCAGGACCTGCTTCATCAAGGAGTCGCAGACCTACCCGGAGGGCTTCAAGGGCGAGCACGTGCTGCGCGTCGCCGGCTGGGTGTTCCCGCGCTGGGACGAGGCACTGGCGCGGGACCTGGTCGCGGAGTTCCGCGTGCCGCTGGACCGTCGGATGAAGAAGCTCTCGCGCGGCCAGGCCTCAGCCGTCGGCGTCGTGGTGGGTCTGGCCTCGCGCGCCGAGCTGACCATCTTCGACGAGCCCTACGCCGGCCTCGACGCGGTGGCGCGGCAGGCCTTCTACGACCGGTTGCTCGCCGACTACGCCGAGCACCCGCGCACGGTGATCATGTCGACCCACCTGATCGACGAGGTCGCGGACCTGCTCGAGCACGTCCTGGTGATCGACGACGGCCGCTTGATCATCGACAGGCCCGCCGAGGAGCTGCGCGGCTCCGCGACCACCGTCTCCGGCCGGCAGAGCGAGGTCGAGGCGTTCGCCCGGGGACGTGAGGTGCTGGACACCGGCACGCTGGGCGGATTCACCTCGGTCACCGTCACCGGCCTGAACGCGGCCGAGCGGGCCGCCGCCGCGGCGTCCGGCCTGGACGTCGGCCCCGTCTCGCTCCAACAGCTCGTCATCGGCCGCACCCGCGGCACCGCCCGGCAGGAGGTCGCCTCATGACCGTCATCGCTCTCCCGGTCCCGCCGGCGGCCCCGCCGCTCGGCCGTCGTGTCTGGAACGCCCTGCGGCTGCACGCGGCGAACCCTGGGCCCACCCTGGTCACCCCGTGGCTCATCTTCGGCGCCGTCTTCGGCCTGAACCTCGCGATCTGGTACCTGGTGACCGTGGCAGCCGGCGGTGCGCAGAACCTGGACGCCGACGCGTTCCAGTACAACGGCGGCGTCACCTGGGTGCTCATCTTCCTCATGGTGATGGCCGTGCAGACCATGAGCCTGACGTTCCGCTTCGCACTCGGCATCGGCATGACCCGACGGGACTACTACCTCGGCACGGTCGCCTACCTGGCGTTCCTCGCCGCGACGTACGCCACGGGCATCGCCGTGATGGCTCAGGTCGAGCGACTGACGAACGGCTGGGGACTGGGCGGCCTGTTCTTCGCACCGTGGTTCCTCGCCGACCTGCCGGCCTGGCAGCTCTGGTACCTCAACGTCGTTGCCGGACTCCTGCTCGCGATGCTCGGCGTGGCCGCCGGGGCGGTGTGGGTGCGCTGGAAGGCGACCGGGCTCCTCCTCTTCCTCGGGACGCTCGCGATCATGATCGTCGCCGCGCTGTGGTTGATGACGGTGACGCACTCCTGGGGGACCCTCGGCGACTACCTGGGCAGCCACTCCCCGGTGGTCTCGGCGACCTGGACCCTTCCCGTGACCGCGCTGTGCGCCGTGGCCGGGTTCCTCGTGCTCCGACGGGCGACGCCGCGGCCCTGAGCCGAGCCGTCCTCCCGAGCGTCCCTCTCGCCTCCTCGCTCGGGTCCCTGAACCCGCGGATCGGTCGCGGGGACGGCAGCGGCAAGGACGTGCCGAGCACAGCCGTGCGCTGCACCCCGGTGGGCGGCCGGGTGCGGAGGCCAGGGCGATCCACCGCAGGGACGTCGCCGGCCTGCTGCCGACTACCCCGTCTTCCGGGTGGAACGCGGCGAGGGACGTCCCGCTGCGACGACGCCGGTCACGTTCCCAGCCGCGGGGTGCGGCGGCTCGACGACGCCCCGCGCCGGCATCAGTGATCGAGGTGCCGGCCGATCCAGGTGAGCGCCGGCGGCGTCATCGCCGCCCAGACGGCCCAGTTGTGCCCGCCCTGCTGGATCTCCGCGATATCGGC
>JBBRGX010000105.1:0-9764 GCA_038223605.1 Actinomycetales bacterium
GCTCAGCCTCGGACGCGCTCCTCGTCGGTGGCGCGGCGGACGACGATCCTGGTCCAGGCGCCGAGGTAGACGCGGTCGCCGTCGGCGAGCTCCCTGCGCTGGCCCGGGACCAGCGCCACCGTCGGCAGCGGGCCACCGGAGGAGCCGACGTAGGTGCCGTTGGAGGACTGCAGGTCCTCGATCCACCAGCGGCTTCCGTCCGTGCTGAGCTGCGCCTGGCGTCGACTCACCCCGCCGTCGCTCCCGCAGTCCACCTCGGGGTGGATGCTCCGGCTGTGCGAGACGCGGCCGACGAGGAGGCTGCGCACCGTGAGCGGGACGATCGCGGGAAGGCCCGGCGAGGGACAGGGCTCGTCGGCCTCCTGCTCCGCGTACCAGTCGGGGTCCACCCACACCTCGGCGACCCATTCCATCGGGACCGCCGGCGCGAGCGGGGCCGGGTCCGGGTCCGGGTCCGGGACGATCGGGCCCGGCGACGATGCCCCCTGCGAGACCGGCACCGGCGCCGGCCCAGAGGCTCCGAGGTCGAGCGAGGACGCCGGGACGCGGGGCAGGGCGCCGGTCGTGAAGTCGTATCCGCAGGCCTCGCAGAAGAGCGCGCCGACGGCGTTCTGCGACTGGCAGTTCGCGCAGGCCGCACCGGCAGCCGCCGTCGGCGCAGGCGGCGTCGCGGCAGCAGAGGTGCGAGCGGGAGCAGAGGTGCGAGCGGGAGCAGGCGGCGCCGACGGGCCACCCGCTGCCCCGAGGTCGATCGGTGCGCCGCAGGTGTCGCAGTAGTCGGTCGCGACGCTGGTGTGGCCCTGCGGGCAGGTCGTGCTCACTTGCGCACCCTCGTCGTCTTGGTCGAGGCGGTGTCCAGCGCCATCTCGTCGAGCTTGTCGACGCCGGCCCGCAGCCGCACCTTTCCGGTCGCGGCCTCGTCGATGTCGACGACCTTCCGCAGCTTCGCCGTGGCCTCGGCGTTGCCGGTCTCCGCTGCCAGCTGCGCTGCCCGGCCCAGCTTGGCGGTCGCGGTCCGGTCGTCGCCGGCCGCCCGCGCTGCCAGACCGTCCTGGATCGCCTCGGCGAGCTCGGTCTGACCCGTGTAGTGCGCGACCTCCGGGTTGATCCGTGCGGTCAGTGAGTCGTCGTCCGACCAGAGCGCCTTGACGAGGCCCTGCGCCACGACCTGCTCGCCGATCGCCAGCTGGACCCTGGCCGCGAGCTGCTCCTGCCCCACGCCCTTCGCCAGCGGCAGCCGGACCGCGACGTGGTAGTCGCGCGACTCGTCACCCCAGCTCCCGGTGGGGAAGGCAGCGGTCAACGGGTTCACCTCGCGCCTGCGAGGGGTGAGGTCCTCGACCGCCGGCGCGACCTGGCGGACGAAGAGCACCTGCGCGCCCTGGGGCGCCCATACCCGCAGGTCGGCGGCGGCGACGCCGCGACTCATCGCCTTGGCCATCAGGGCGGCGAACTCCGCTGCCATCTGGTCGGGGCGCGGGATCAGGTCGACGGTGCCGAGCAGGGTCGAGGCGATCCGGCGCAGCTCGCCGACCTCCCACGCCGCGCCGACGCCGCGGCAGTCCACCTGGACGTGGCCGACCGCTCGCTGCATCCGGACGTCCAGCTCGGCGGGGCTCTCGTGCTGGTTCTTGCCGTCGGTGAGCAGGATGGCGTGCGCCTGCGTCACGCTCGGGACGGACTGCGCCACCCCGGCGGCGAGCTCGAGCCACGTGCCCATCGCGGTGCCACCGTCCGGCGCCAGGTAGCCGATCGCCGACCGGGCCTGGGCGCGGGTCTGCGGCGTCATCCTGGCCATGCCCATCGGGCCGCCGTCGAACGGGTAGGCGAGCCGCGCGACGTGGTTGCCGGCGATCAGGGCGAACCAGGTCCCGTCGATCACCTGGTCCAGCGCGGCCGCGGCGGCGTCCTGGGCCGCACGCACACCCTCGAGGCCCATCGACGCCGAGACGTCGACGATGACGATCTCGCCGGCGTCGCTCTCGCCCTGCCCTGCGCGACCCGCACCCGCGCAGGTCACCGTGACGATGGCGTGCACGTCCGTGCTCCCATCGGCCAGGTACTCGTTCTGGTAGACCGAAGCCGAGAAGTCCGTCATTCCAGCTCTCCGTTCCCGCGACCCGTGCCGGTCGCCGTCGTGCCGAGTCGAGCGAGCACCACCGTGATGTTGTCATGCCCGCCCTGAGCGGTGGCCCACGAGACGAGCGCGGCGGCAGCCGCCAACGGGTCGTCCCGGTCCGGGTGGTCGCCGGCCCCGTCGACCGCGGGCCGGTCGATCGCGGGCCGGTCGATCGCGGGCCGGTCGATCGCAGCCCTGAGGGTCGACGCCATGGCGCTCGCCTCGGAGCAGTAGTTCCACAACCCGTCCGAGCACAGGAGCAGCCAGCCGGGCTGCGTCACCTGGAGCGTGGTCAGTCGGGGCACCTGGTCCGGGGAGTCGACGCCGAGCCACCGCGTGATCGCGTGGGCCTGCGGCCCGGACTCGGCCTCGGCCCGGGGACGCCCCGCTGCCATCTCCTGCGCAGCGACCGAGTCGTCGACCGTGAGGACGGTGGCCTCGCCGGCGTCCGGGATCCAGTACGCCCTGCTGTCGCCGACGACCCCCACCACCACCAGGTCCCGCTCCACGGCGGCAGCGACGAAGGTGCACGACGGGGGGCTCGCACCGGTCGGGTCACCGGTCGCGGCCACCGCCTCGGCCGCGGCGAGGGCTGCGGCATCGACCCGGGCGCCGAGCAGGCCGGCCAGTGCTCCGGGGCCGGCCAGGCCCACCGACCCGGCGGCGATCACCGCGACGGCTGCCCGCGCGGCGGCGAGGCTCGCCACGTCGGAGTCCGCCGAGGTCGAGACGCCGTCGCAGACCACGAGGGCCGCCCGGCTCCCGGGCGGCTGATCGGCGATCAGCGCCATCGCGTCCTCGTTGCGGTGGTGGCGGACCCCGCGATCACTGACCGCCGCGACCCAGGCCACCGGCCGATCGACCATGTGGTCACGTGCCCGGGGCGCCTTCGCCCCGCAGGTCGTGCACCAGCCGTCGGCGATCTCACCGCCGCACTCGGTGCAGACGGCCGCGGCCGGCGGCCCGGCGGCCCGGACACCTCGTCGGGCTGCCGGGGACGTCGGTGCCGACGCGTCGACGTCGGCCGGGGCGGGGACGTCCGGGCCGCCGTCGGTCACCGGTGCCGGCAGGTCGGCGCCGCACTCCTCGCAGAACCTGTCGGACGGCGCGGCCGGCTGACCGCAGGCCGGGCAGGAACGGCCCGCCTCCCCCGTCACCTGAACGTCCAGCGACGCACGTCGTTCGCCTCGTCCACCAGCGCGACGCGCCCGGCCGGGTCCGGGACCAGCTGGGCAAGGGCCCGGTAGCTCTCCTCGAGCCCGTCGCGCAGCGCGGGCTCGGCCGCCGGCCACCGACCGATCGTCAGGGCGGGCTGGGGGCCGTCGGCCAGCACCCGGTCGAGCGCCCCGCGGAGCGCGCCGATCGTCAGCCGGGCCCGGAGCTCGGGGTCGAGCGCGACGTCGGCGATGCTCGCCATGGACTCGGCCATCGCCGGCAGGCCACCGCCAGAGGCCAGCAGCGCCTGAGCCCGGTGGGCGCGGGCCTCGGGGTAGGCGCGGCTCGCGGGGGGCACGAGGTCGAGGGCTGCGACGGCCTCCGGGAGCGAGCCGCGGTGGGCGCGGATCCGTGCCATCGCGAAGGACGCCGGCGGGACGTAGGCGGCGTCGGTCCTGGCGCACACGCCGTAGAGGGTCTCGGCGATGTCGAGCTCCCCGGTCGCCTCGCAGGCCAGCGCCAGCGCCAGCTTGGGGGCGAGCTCGCCCGGCACCTGACCGTAGACGGCGTTGAACGGTGCCTGGGCAGCGGGGCCGTCCCCTCTGGCCAGCGCGGACAGCCCCTGGAGCCACACGGCTCGCCACTCCCAGGGGTCGGCGGCGAGGAGCTCGTCGGTCAGCTGCGTCACCGTCTCCTCGCGGCCGGCGAGCAGGGCAGCGCGGGCGGACGCGAGCAGCACCTCGGTCGAGCGCTCGGGCGCCGTCATCAGGGCGGCGAGGCGCGCCGCGGGGTCGTCGATCCCGACGGTGGCCAACCAGCCGGCCTGCGGGTCGGCGGGGTCGACGGCCAGCGCCGGCAGATCGCGCCACGACAGCTCGGAGGAGGACACGTCGGGCGGCCCGAACAGCAGCGACGGTGCAGCGAGCGACGCCGCCGCCTCGGCGCGATCGGTGGCGACCACCTCGCGCAGCACACCGCGCAGCTGGACGCGCAGCTCGGCGACCGAGGCGAAGCGGTCGGCCGGGTCGTGCGCACAGGCCTTGGACACGAGCCGGTGGAAGGAGTCGTAGCGCTGGAACAGCGGGGTCTGCGCGACGGTCGGCAGCGAGTCGACGAAGGTCGACTGGTAGCCGCGGAACTCCATCGCCAGGATCACCAGCGTCCGGCCGATCGTGTAGACGTCGGAGGCCACCGAGGTCCCGACGTCCGCGACCTCCGGCGCCTGGTAGCCGACCGTCCCGTAGATCGCCGACTCGGTGTCCGTCAGCCGCCGTACGCCACCGAGGTCGATCAGCTTGACGTCGTCGCCCACCTGGATGAGGTTGTCCGGCTTGAAGTCGCAGTAGACCAGCCCGAGGTCGTGCAGGTACTCGAACGCCGGGAGGATCTCCAGCACGTAGGCGACCGCCTGGTCCAGCGGGAACGGGTCGTAACGGCCGGCGGCGGTCATCCGCTCCTTGAGCAGCCCCTTCAGGGAGGTGCCGCCGACGTACTCCATCACCGTGTACCCGGCGCCCTCATGGGTGACGAAGTTGTAGATCTCCACGATCCGTGGGTGCTCGACCTGGGCGAGGAACTGGCGCTCGGCGATGGCGGCCGCCAGGGCATCGGCGTCCCCGGCGTTGAGCAGACCCTTGAGCACCACCCAGCGATCGGACACGTTGCGGTCCTGGGCGAGGTAGATCCAGCCCAGCCCGCCGTGCGCGAAGGCTCCGGCCACCTCGTACTGACCGCCGACCAGGTCGCCGGCCTTGAGCTTCGGTGCGAACGAGTAGGGGCTGCGGCACTGCGGGCAGAAACCGTCGGTGCGGCCCGGCCGCCCGTCGACCGACCGGCCGACCGGGGCCCCGCAGGACGGGCAGAACCGCTTCGTCTCCGCGACCTCCGGATCGCGAAGCACGGCCGTGGCCGCGTCGATCGGCGCCTGGGGCGCGACGGTCGTCAGGCCCTCACCCAGCCTGGCCGCCCGCAAGCGGCTCGAGGCGCCGCCGACCCGCCGGGTGACGCCGGTGCGGCCCCGCGCCGAGCCGATCGCCGTGGAGGCGAGCCGGCTCGAGGTCCGCGTCGAGGTCTCCTCCGGCAGGCCGACCACCGCGGCGCCCGGCGGCGAGCCGCAGACGTCACAGTAGCCGTCGACCACCGTTCCGGTGCACCCCGGTTGCGTGCAGGCAGTCATCAGGTCAGTCCCCTCGCTGGCGGGTCGAGCAAGGTCCGGTAGGCGGCGACGGCTGCCCTGGCGCGCACCAGGTCCGCCGGCACCTGGTCGACGACCGCCGTGGCGAGCGCGTGCATGCCGGCGACCTCGGCCCGGGCGGACAGGCCGGTGGCGTCCGCCTTGGCGCGGTAGGCGGTCAGCAGCTCGCGCAGGTCCGCCAGCTCGGCGACGGGTGCCCGGTACACCGCCTCCGCACGATCCAGGGCGCGGCCGACGTCGGCCAGCCGTTCCAGGTAGCCGGCCACGGCTGACGCCTCCTCTGGCACCGGCCCGAGCGACGCGACCCGGGGCACGCCGAGGACCGGAGCCGGGCTGACGGCAGCGACGCAGGCCGCCACGAGCAGGGCGACGGCGTCGGCCCGGTCGGCGAGCTCGGTGCGCAGCTGCTCGGCCCGCTCCCGGTCCCGTCCGTCGTCGCGACGGGTGGCCGCACCGACGATGAGGTCGCGCTCCATCAGGGCCACCTCCGACTCCAGCGGTCCGACGAGACCACCGACGTCAGCTCCCCGTTGCGCCTTGTCCACGACGGCGCCGAGCCGGTGGTCCAGACGGTCGACGCGTGCGGTTGCCCTGGCCCTGGCCAGTCCGGCCGGCTCGTCCGCGACCAGGTCGCGCACCCGCTCGAGCGAGGCCCGCAGCGTCCGCAGGTGGGCGGCCTGGCCGAGGTCGACCGGGTCGAGCGCGAGCCGGCTGCGCAGCTGGGCCGTCACCGCGTCGGACAGCCGGCACGCCTCCGGGAGCGAGACCGCGAGCGAGGCGCCGTCAGCGGTGTCGAGCCGTCCCCAGACCAGCGTGGACAGCTGAGCGAGCTCGGCAGCAGCGACCCGGCCGGAGTCCCAGACCCGTGCGATCTCGTCGCTGCGTACGGCGACGGCCTGCCAGAGCGTCATCGCGAGCGTCACGTCGCCCGTCACGGCAGCGGAGCCCCCGGCATCGGGCGCGGCGAGCGCCGCGTGGTCCAGCTCGTCCAGCTCGGAGCGGCGCGCGTCGCGCCACCTGCCGAGGTCGTCCAGGTAGCGCAGCATCGCGCTCGGCTCCACCGGCTGCCCCCACGCGCCGGGTGCCGCCGGGGCGGTCGGCGCGAGCGTCATCGGCCGTACACCGGGGTCGGCGGCGCCGGCGGGGGGCCGAGGGACGGCTCGAGCCACCGGGCGTAGGACGCCGCCCAGCGTCCGTCGGCGATCGTCTGCGCGAGCACGCCGTTGACGAACCGGACCAGGTCGACGGCAGCGCTGCTCATGGCGAGGCCGTAGGGCTCCTGCGTGAACGCCGCGCCGACCACCTCGGCGTACGGGTCCTGCGCGGCGAGCCCGGCGAGCACCGTGTCGTCCCCCGTGATGGCGTCGACCTTGCCCTGCTGGAACTTCACCAGGCAGTCGGTGTGCGTGGTCCCGCTGACCGGGACGACGGCGGGGAAGTCGGCGAGCTTCGCCAGGCTGGTCGACCCGGCGGGGGCGCAGACGCGTTGACCGGCCAGGTCGGCGAGCGAGGTCGCCGTCGAGCCGAGCGGGACGAGGACCTTCTGTCCGGAGAGGTAGTACTCGGCAGAGAAGGCGACCTGCTCCCAGCGCGCGCAGGTGATGGTCATGTTCCGAGCCACGAGGTCGACCTCGCCGCTCTGGAGCAGCGGGATGCGTTGGGCCGCGGTGATCACCCGCAGCTCGATCTTGTCCGGGTCACCGAAGATCGCCGCCGACACCTGCCGGGCCAGGTCGATGTCGAAGCCCTCGATCCGGCCGGTGATCGGGTTGCGGGCACCGAGCAGCAGGGAGTCGCCGGAGACCCCGACGACCAGACGCCCGCGGCTCTGGATGGTGGCCATCGTCGACCCGGCCGGCATGACGCCGGGGGCCGGGAGGGCGTCGGTCGGCGCGTACGAGGCGAGCGGGTCGGCGCACTGCGGCGACTGGGTCGTCGGTGCACTCGTCGGGGTGCTCGTCGAGCCGTCGCTCGCTGGCGGCGCGGGGGTCGGCACGACGGTGTCGGTGTACGCACCGGCGGTGCAGCCGGCCAGCAGGAGCAGGGCCGTGACCACCCCGCTCAGGGCCCAGCCGTGCAGCCGTCGTCGAGCGCTCATCGGTACTCCTCGATCCGGCGGCCGATCCCTCGCCAGGCGAGGGCCGCGACCAGCAGGCCGACCAGGGCGCCGCCGACGGCGATCGGGACCAGCCCCGAACGGGCACCCTGCAACGAGGCGGCGACGTCGGCGCCGGACGTGGCGAGCGCACCGCTCGACGCCTCGTCGAACGCGGTGAACGCCGCGTTCGCGCTCCCGGCCGACCGGGACACCGCGAGCGCGACGGCACCCTCCCACTGCCCGCCGTCGTCCGCAGCGCGGATCTGCTCGTGCAGGCTGGTGTACTGCGTCCAGGCGCTCGAGGCGCCCGACGAGGACGAGGCGCCCGACGTCACCGCGCCGAGCTGGGTGGTCGTCGTCGCGGCCGAGGCCTTCCATGCCTCCTCGAACGCCGCGCCCGATCCGCGGGCGACCAGCGTGAGGCTCTCGTTCGCCTTCGCGTCGAAGGCAGCGATCCGGGCCTGGGCCAGCGCACGGGAGGTGGCGTAGGAGCCACGGTCGACGGAACCGACGGTCGAGGAGACCGACGCCAGGGCGACCGCGGCGACCACGAGGAAGAACGTGAGGACCACCGTCGCCGTCGCGAGGGGAAGGTTCACGTACCGATGGGTCCTGCGGGCGAGCCAGACCATCGCGACCGCGAGGCCGAGGAGCCCGAGGAGCGCCAGGACGACGACCGTGGTCCCGACGGACGTCGCGGCGCTCAGCTCGGCGTCGACCCGGCGCTCGTTCGCCCCGATGAGGGCGGCCAGCTGGGGAAGGGCCTGGTCCCGCAGGCCGGCGCTGGCGTTCTTGAGGTACTGGGCGCCGAGCGGCAGGGCCTGCCGGTTCGCCGAACGGGCCAGCTCGATCGTGCTGGTGTAGTCCTGGATCGACGTCGCGAGGTCGGCGAGCACGGTGCCGTCGGCCTGCTGGGCCCGGGCGGCAGCGGTGACCTGACGGACGGCCGTCGCGACCGCCGCGTCGTAGTCCTGCCGCTGCTCGACCGGTTCGAGGCCGCCGACCAGGAACGCGTTCGTCACGTCGGCGTCGGCCCGCACCAGGCTGGTCTGGATGTCCTGGAGCCGGACGAGCTGGGCCGCGTTCGCGTCGGCGCGCGCCAGGGAGCCGTCCGTGCCGAGGAACGACAGCGCGGCACCGCCGGCCACCAGCAGACCGACCAGGACGAGCGCCACGGCGACGGCCCGCATCCGCGCCGGGGTGCTGCGGCGCGCCAGGACGGGCTGGTCGCCGGGGTCGGCAGGCCCGGGCGGGGGCGGGGGGGCCGGCCGCTGCGAGCGGGGTGCCGCGACGGGGCGGGTCGGCGCGCTCACCGGCGTCCTCCCTCGGGGCTGGTCTCCGATGCCGGGTCGACGTCGGATGCGGTGCCCTCATCCTGCCCTGCTCCGCCCGCGACCGGGACTCCGAACGCCCCGAGGTCGTCGGGGCCGTCGACGAGGTCGTCCGGCTGCAGCGTCCGCAGCTCCGCCACCGTCGGCGACCCGACGTCGCGCAGCCGCCAGGCATGACGGCCGATTGCGCCCTCGAGCGTGTTCCTGGCGAAGCGCGCGTTGCCGAAGCCGGCCACGCGGGGCTCGGCTGCGAGGCGCTCACGGAAGCGGTCGAGGGTCGAGGCCGTCGGCGTGAAGTCGGCGCCATCGGCCAGTCGCTCGAAGATCTGCACCAGCTCGTCGTCGCCGTAGTCGTCGAAGGCGATCGTCGTCCGGAACCGGCTCGCGAGGCCAGGGTTCGTGTCGATCAGCTCGGCCATCGGTGCGGGGTAGCCGGCGACGATGACCACGAGGTCCTCGCGGTGGTCCTCCATCGCCTTGACCAGGGTGTCCACCGCCTCCTCGCCGTACTGGTCCCCGGCGAGCGAGTACGCCTCGTCGATGAAGAGCACCCCGTCGATCGCGCGGTCGACGGCCTCCGCGGTCTTCATGGCCGTCTGGCCGAGGTAGCCGGCGACGAGGTCCGAGCGGTCCACCTCGACCAGGTGACCCTTGGCCAGCACGCCGAGCGCGGCGTAGATGCCGCAGACGAGGCGGGCGACGGTGGTCTTGCCCGTACCGGGGTTGCCGGTGAAGACCAGGTGCCGCGAGATCGTCGGCGTGGTGAGCCCCTGCTGGGCCCGCAGCCGGTCCATCCGCAGCAGGGCTGCCTGCCGGTGGATCTCGCGCTTGACGGTGCGCAGGCCGATGAGGGCGTCCAGCTCGGCG
>JBBRGX010000106.1:0-9552 GCA_038223605.1 Actinomycetales bacterium
CAACGGGGTCGACGACGCCCGCGACCTGCGCGAGCGCGCGGCGTACGCCCCGGCGCGGGACCGGTACAAGATCTTCATCCTCGACGAGGCGCACATGGTGACCACGCAGGGGTTCAACGCGCTGCTCAAGATCGTCGAGGAGCCACCGCCCCACGTGAAGTTCATCTTCGCGACCACCGAGCCGGACAAGGTCATCGGGACCATCCGCTCGCGCACGCACCACTACCCCTTCCGCCTCGTCGCGCCGGACACCCTGGCGCCGTACCTCGAGCAGCTGTGCGTGGCCGAAGGGGTGCCGGTCGGCTCCGGAGTGCTTCCGCTCGTGGTCCGCGCGGGGGGTGGATCCGTGCGTGACTCGCTCTCGGTGCTCGACCAGCTCATCGCCGGGTCCGATGCCGGGGGGCTCGACTACGAGCGTGCCGTCGCCCTGCTGGGCTACACCCACGCCGCCCTGCTCGACGACACCGTCGATGCGATCGCCGCACGCGACGGGGCGAGCGCGTTCCGGGTGGTCGACCGCGTGATCTCCTCCGGGCACGAGCCGAGGCGCTTCGTCGAGGACGTCCTGGAGCGCCTGCGCGACCTCATCGTCATCGCCGCCTCTGGTCAGGCGGCGCAGGCGGTGCTCCGTGACCTGCCTGCCGACCAGCTCGAGCGGATGCGCGTCCAGGCCAGGTCCCTCGGGATGGCCGAGCTCTCGCGCGCCGCCGACCTGACCAACGCGGCACTGACCGAGATGACCGGCGCGACCTCGCCCCGCCTGCACCTCGAGCTGCTGGCCGCGCGGCTGCTGCTGCCGGCGGTCGACGACTCGGGCGTCGTCGCACGGCTGGAGCGGGTGGAACGCTTCGTCGACGGTGCGCCGGTCGCTGCGCGCGTCGAACGTGCTGCACCTGGTGAACGCGGGGCACCTGTCGTTCCCGCCGCGGTGCCGGCCGACGGGCCGCCTGCCGCCGTCCCCGTGAGGAGCCCTGTTCCGGTCGCCGATCGCGCGTCGGCCCCACCGGCTGCGTCCCGCCCGACGCCCGTCGTTCCGGCACCCGAACCCGTCGCCCCAGCGACTGAACCCGTCGCCCCGGCACCCGAACCCGTCGCCTTAGCACCCGAACCCGTCGCTCCCGAGCCCGTGCCCGCCCTGGCCGCTCCGGCGACGCCACCGCCGACCGCGCCGGCACCGGCCACTGCCGTCGAGGCTCCGGCCGCGGCCGCGCCGGTGAACGGGCCCGGCGCTCCTGACCCTGATCGCGCTCTGCCCGCCCCGCTGCCGGCTCCCGGGCAGCCCGCTCCGGAGGGCGAGATGGTCCGCCGTCGGTGGCCCGAGGTGCTCGTGAGCCTGCGCGGAGTGCGCCGGTCGACGTGGGTGCTGGTCAGCGAGAACGCTCAGGTCGCCGGTGTCTCGACGGATGCGGTCAGCCTCGCCTTCACCACCCCCCAGCTCGCCACGACCTTCCGTACCGGCCCGCACGGCGAGCACGTGCGCCAGGCGCTGCGCGAGACGCTCGGGCTCGATGTCCGGGTGGAGTCCGTGCTCGCACCTGCCGGTGCGGAGGTCTCCACCACGACGGAGGTCGCGACCGGGCGCGGCGACCGGCCCGGCGCGGCTGCCGGCACCCCGTCCAAGGCACAGGCCGAGGCGTCGTGGGACACCCCGACGGCCGCTGCTTCGGCCCCTGCTCCCCGCCAGGACCCGCACCCGAGCGCGAGCGCCATCTCGCCCCGAGGAGCCGGCTCGACCGCCCGAGCGCTGGCGGCGCCTCCTGCCGAGAGCGCCGCAGCCGGTCCGTCGACCGCCGTCGGCGTCGGCACGTCCTCGTCGCGGCCTGCTCCTTCCGTGGTGATCGCCTCGGACGGCATCCCGGACGGCGACGAGCCCGATCTCGAGGCGGCTGACGGACCAGACGAGAACCGGGGTGCACGTCGGTCCCCGGCCCCGTCCTCGCCGGCCGTTCCCGCTCGGCTCCCCGCGCCCACCCCGCCCTCGGCCAGGCCGCAGCGCACCACCGCCGCTCCCACCCCGCCGGCGGCAGTGCCGCGCCGCACCGCCCCCGCGCCGAGGCCGCCGGAGGCCTCGGCGGTCGTCGGGAGCGGACCCCTCGCGCGGCACGGAGCAGCAGTGCCGGTGGCGACCTCGTCCGCGGCGCCGTCGGACGGGAGCGACGCCAGCCCGGACGACCCGGAGCTCGCCTCCTCCGGCCTCATCGGTGCGCCGCTGGTCGCGCAGATGCTCGGCGGCACCGTGATCGACGAGATCCCGGACCCGCCCGCCTGATCGCTCGCCACGCGTCCGCCGGGGCGCCGCGCAGGACCTCCGGGGGCTTGTGCCGCCGCTGACCAGGCAGGATGCTGACCCGCACGGGGCACGTGAGGGATCGATCGCGAGCGATCCGCCACGTCTGGCAGGGGGGCAGCACCGATGAGGACCGATCCGATCGTCCGCTCAGCGCAGGACAGAGACCAGGACCACGAGCGAGACCGCGAGCGCGAGCGGACGACCTTCATCCTCCTCGCCACTGCGCTGCTCCTGACGGCCGTCCTTCTCGCCGGAGCCATGCTCCTGCGGCTCGGGGCCAACCACTGGGCACCCTTCGGGACGGGCGTCGGCGAGCGCATCGCCGCGGACCACGCGGACGCAGGGGCGGACCTCAGCACCAGGACCGCAGCGGTCGACGACCTCGGCGAGCTCAGGCGTCACTGGGACGGCGCTGGTCGCTGGGGTCTGCGATCACCCTCCGGCGACCTGCTCGCGTCGATCTCCTCGGTCCGGCTCGCCGAGGACGACCCGGCGGCCGACTACTACGTGGCCACGGTGGCCACCACCTGGACCCACGGGTCCGGCACCCCGCACCTGCCGGCCCCGGTCGAGATCACGGTGACCAGCGACGCCGATCCGCTCGACCGCGGGTTCGGCGCGACCGACTCGTTCCTCTCCGAGGCAGGTTGCGAGGTGCCCGTGCGGTTGCCCGCCACGGCAAGGATGGACCTGGGGCTCAACGGCGGCTCGGCCCAGGCGTGCCCTGGCTACGGCGTGGAGCTCGTCGCGTTGCAGCAGCGCACGGCGACCTGGCTCGCGGTCCAGCCCGAGGGGCTGCGCTCCGTCGACCTCGAGTTCTCGCAGAGGGTCGCCCCGGGCGTGGTACCGCGCTGGTCGGTGACCGTGAAGGCGGCCGGCAGCACCCGGTAGCGACCACCGGCCGGGCCGTGCGGTCGGTGCTGTCGCCACAGCACGCGGGGTGCCCGCCGGTCCTTCCGCCGCCTGACGCCGACCGCTCGTGACCGCGCCGCCGCGCCTGACGCTCTCGCTCACCTCAGCCCGTAGGCTGGACGGGTGTACGAAGGTGTGGTCCAGGACCTGATCGACGAGCTCGGGCGTCTGCCCGGGGTCGGTCCCAAGAGCGCCCAGCGGATCGCCTTCCACCTGCTCGCTGCCGATCCGACCGACGTGCGCCGCCTCGTCGACGCGCTCACCGAGGTCAAGGCCCGCGTGAAGTTCTGCAGCATCTGCGGGAACGTCTCGCAGGAGGACCTCTGCCGCGTCTGCCGTGACCCGCGCCGTTCCTTGGCCGTCATCTGCGTCGTCGAGGAGTCGAAGGACGTCGTCGCGATCGAGCGCACGCGCGAGTTCCGCGGCAGGTACCACGTGCTCGGCGGGGCGATCAACCCGATCGACAACGTCGGCCCCGACGACCTGCGCATCGCCCAGCTGCTCACGCGTCTGGCCGACGGCTCCGTGACCGAGGTGATCCTGGCCACCGACCCGAACGTCGAGGGTGAGGCCACCTCGACCTACCTCGCGCGCCTGCTCGTCCCGATGGGGCTGCGCGTCACCCGCCTCGCCTCGGGACTGCCGGTCGGCGGGGACCTGGAGTATGCCGACGAGGTGACCCTCGGGCGTGCGTTCGAAGGACGGAGACAGATCAGTGCCTGACGAGACCCCCACCCCCGCCACGGGCGGGCCCGACGACCTCAGCGAGCTCGCCGACGTCGTTGCCGACGAGGCCCGCCGCTTCGTCTCCACCGTCACCGAGGTCGCGGCCGGAGCCAACCCCGAGGCCGCGATCCCGCTGCTGCTGCTCGCGGTCTCCGACATCCTCGGCGCCGGCGCACGGCTCGGCGCCGTGGTCGACGTCGTCCCGGCCGAGCGGTTCGAGCCCGACGTCGGCCCCGAGACGGACCTCGACCCGCTGCGGGCGAGCCTGGAGAACCTCCTCGACGGGATCGACGGCTACCTCGAGATCGCCGACCCCGTCCTCGGCGGCGAGACGGTCACCTCGACGATGTCGGGCGACCTCGTGATGATCGTCGGCTCGCTCGTCCAGGGACTGCGGCACCACTCCGTCGGGCAGGTCACCGAGGCGCTGTGGTGGTGGCAGTACTCCTACCTGGCCAACTGGGGCGAGCGCGCGTCCTCGTGCCTGCGGGTGCTCCAGACGGTGCTCGCGCACCTGCGCCTCGACGTGGACGACGAGGTCGCCTCCGAGGCGGAGTTCCAGGCCCTGCACCCCTGATCGATGGCGTGCTCAGGCGCCGCCTGCGCTCCCGAGCACGAGGGCCAGCCGGTCCCAGCGGGCGATCTCGCAGCCGTCGGTGCGCGCGAACCTCGCCCCGACCGCCACCCCGTCGACGCTCCCGCTGACGCTCGCCGTCTGGGGGCCGCCGTAGATCTGGGTGCAGGCTGCCGTCCGGGCAACGGGAGCGAAGGCCGAGGCCCCACCCGCCGAAGCGATGGCGGCGCAGGCTGCAGCCGCGTCGGCGTGCGTGCCGCCAGCGGGACCGCAGGTCAACGTCGTCGTCGTGGTCGGGCCGCCGGCGAGCTCGCTGAGGACGATCGTCACCGAGGTGGAGGCCTTCGGCGCGCCCGGGGCAGGGGCGCCGGGCGCCGGTCCCGGCACCGGCGCCGGAGCGGGCGCCGGATCAGGTGCCGGAGCGGGCGGCTCGGGGGTCGCGGTCGATGATCCCGGGTCGGCGGTCGTGGCCGAGGGTTCCGGTGTCGCGCTCGGGGGGCCGGGGGGAGTCGACCGCACCGGAGCGCTGCCGGTCGTGACGGTCCCCGGGCCACCGGGACCGGCCTCGCCGCAGGCGGCGAGCGAGAGCATGGCCAGCACGGCCAGCACCCCGGCGTGCGCAGCCCTGCTCCGCCGTCGCATCCTTCGGCACTCCTCGGTGCGGATCACGTGATCGCCTCCCACCCTCAGTGTCGCACTCGGCTGCTCCAGCGGGCCGGCCCGGATCCCGGACGACTCCCGTCCATCCACCGGTCACCGATTATGCTCACGACCACCGGTGGACCGAGAGCGGAGTGCTCAGCGTGGGCGTGATCGTGCAGAAGTACGGGGGGTCGTCCGTCAGCGACGCCGCCGCCATCAAGCGCGTCGCCAAGCGGGTGACCGAGGCGAAGAAGGCGGGCAACGACGTCGTCGTCGTCGTCTCGGCCATGGGGGACACGACCGACGAGCTCGTCGACCTCGCCCATGAGATCTCGCCCAAGCCGCCGCTGCGCGAGATGGACATCCTGCTGACCGCCGGCGAGCGGATCTCGATGTCGCTGCTCGCGATGGCGATCGCCAACCTCGGCGTCCAGGCGCAGTCCTTCACCGGCCAGCAGGCCGGGGTGATCACCGACGAGTCGCACGGCAGGGCCCGCATCCTCGACGTCAAGGCGCACCGCATCCACGAGGCGCTCGCCGCAGGGAATGTCGCGATCGTCGCCGGCTTCCAGGGCGTCACCGAGCACACCAACGACGTGACGACCCTCGGTCGCGGCGGCTCGGACACGACGGCCGTCGCGATCGCCGCTGCCATCGGCGCCGACGTCTGCGAGATCTACACCGACGTCGACGGCGTCTTCACCGCCGACCCGCGCATCGTGCCGACCGCTCGGAAGATCGAGCGGATCAGCTATGAGGAGATGCTCGACATGGCCGCGAGCGGCGCGAAGGTGCTCAACCTGCGCTGTGTGGAGTACGGCCGCCGCCACGGCGTCGACATCCACGTGCGCTCCTCGTTCTCCGGGCACACCGGAACGCTCGTCACGGACCGGCCCGCCGTGGCCGTCGAAGGAGAGGGACCCATGGAGCAGCCGATCATCTCCGGCGTCGCCCACGACCGCAGCGAGGCGAAGATCACCGTCGTCGGCGTGCCCGACGTCCCCGGAACGGCCGCGCGCATCTTCGAGGTCGTCGCCGAGGCCGGCGTCAACATCGACATGATCGTGCAGAACGTCTCCGCCGCGCAGACGGGTCTGACGGACATCTCCTTCACGCTCCCCGCCGCCGACGGGCAGAAGGCGATCGAGGCCCTCGACGCCGAGCGCTCAGCCATCGGCTTCGGATCGCTCCAGTACGACGACTCGATCGGCAAGCTCTCGCTGATCGGCGCCGGCATGAAGTCGCACCCGGGGGTCTCGGCCAGGTTCTTCGGCGCCCTGCGGGACGCGGGCATCAACATCGAGATGATCTCGACGTCCGAGATCCGCGTCTCGGTCGTCACCCGCGCCGACCAGCTCGACGACGCGGTGCGCGCCGTGCACACGGCCTTCGGGCTGGACTCCGCCGACGGCGAGGCCGTGGTCTACGGCGGGACGGGACGCTGACATGGGACTGACCGTCGCCGTCGTCGGCGCGACCGGGCAGGTCGGTGCCGTCATGCGCACCCTCCTCGCCGAGCGCGCGTTCCCGATGGACTCGATCCGCTTCTTCTCCTCGGCGCGCTCGGCCGGGACGACACTGCCGTGGGCCGGGGGAGAGGTCCTCGTCGAGGACGTCGAGCTCGCCGACCTCTCGGGGATCGACATCGCCCTCTTCTCCGCCGGCGGCGCGGCCTCGACGGCCCACGCCCCGCGCTTCGCCGCTGCCGGCGCGCTGGTGATCGACAACTCCTCGGCCTGGCGTCGCGACCCGGAGGTCCCGCTGGTCGTCAGCGAGGTCAACCCCGGGGCCATCGCGCACGCCGTCAAGGGGATCATCGCGAACCCGAACTGCACGACGATGGCCGCGATGCCGGTGCTCAAGCCGCTGCACGACGAGGCGGGCCTGACCCGACTCGTCGTCTCGACCTACCAGGCGGTCTCGGGCGGCGGCCTCAAGGGCGTCGCCGAGCTGGAGACCCAGATCCACGCCCTCGCCGGCGCGGACATCGCCGGGCTCACGCACGACGGCTCGGCCGTCCTCTTCCCCGCGCCGGTGATCTACAAGCGTCCGATCGCCTTCAACGTGCTGCCCTATGCCGGCAACCTCGTCGACGACGGGCTCTTCGAGACCGACGAGGAGCAGAAGCTGCGGCACGAGAGCCGCAAGATCCTCGACATCCCCGGGCTGCTCGTCTCCGGCACCTGCGTGCGGGTCCCGGTCTTCACGGGTCACTCGCTGTCGATCAACGCCGAGTTCGCGCGGCCGCTGTCCGTCGAGCGGGCAACCGAGCTGCTCGCCGCCGCGCCGGGGGTCGAGCTCTCCGAGATCCCCACCCCGCTGCAGGCCGCCGGCCAGGACCCGTCCTACGTCGGCCGGATCCGCCGGGACGAGGGCGCGCCCGAGGGTCGGGGCCTCGCGCTCTTCGTCTCCAACGACAACCTGCGCAAGGGTGCCGCCCTCAACGCCGTGCAGATCGCCGAGCTCGTCGCCGCTCAGCGCTGAACGCCCCGCCGGGCCGGCCCGCCTGGCTCGGGGTCCTGGTCAGCGCTCGAACCATGGAGCCGGGTGCTGCCCGGCCTGCTGAGCGGAGATGAAGTCGAGCGTGCGGGCGATGCGATCGGCCGAGGAGGCCGTGAGATCGGCAGGGAGAGCGGCGGGCTCGAACCACGCCACCGCGGTGGACTCGTCGTCGCCGACCCTTGCCTCGCCGCCGACGGCGCGGCACCAGAAGCAGGCGTCGAGGTAGCGGGCGCTGTCGCCGTTGGGGTAGCTGACCGGTGCCTCGCTGCGCAGCATGGTCAGCGCGACCACCTCGACCACGACGCCGGTCTCCTCGGCCGCCTCGCGGACGACGGCCGTCGCCGGCTGCTCGCCCGGCTCCAGGATCCCGCTGACCACTGCCCACAGTCCGTTGTCCGAGCGTCGGCCCAGCAGGAGCCGTCCGTCGTGGTCGAGGATCACCGCCGAGACGCCGGGCAGCCACAGCTCCTCGGTGCCCACGTGCTCGCGCAGCCGGCGGACGAAGTCAGGGATCGGCACCGGACGACCCTAGCGCCGGCTCAGGGCAGGTGGACGAGCGCTGCCGGGTCGTCGTCCGGCTGGGCCGCGTCGTGCGTCGCGGTGACCCGCATCGTGCGCAGCGTCACGCCACCCCGGTAGGTCGAGAGGAACGCCGTGTCGGCCGCGTCGCGACCGGTGGCGATCCGGACGAACGAGCCGCGCGGGGCGAGGCCTGTCGCGTCGAGCAGGTACCAGCGGCCCTCGTCGTACGCCTCGACCGCGACGTGGAAGTCCATCGGCACGAGCCCCGGCGCGTAGACGGAGACGAGCCGGGCGGGCACGTCCACGGCCCGGAGCAGGCCGGCGAGGACGTGCGCATAGTCCCGGCAGACGCCACGCCGCATCAGCAGCACGTCGCGGACGCTGTCGCTGAACCGCGTGCTCCCGGGCACGTAGGTGAAGCGGTCGGCGACCCAGGCCCGCGCGCCGTTGAGCAGCGCCGTCCCGGTCAGGCCGCCCAGCTCGGCCGTCGCGAGCCCGACGAGGGTGTCGGACTCCACGTACCTGCTCGGCAGCCGGTAGGTCACGACGTCGAGCGCGCTGTCGGCGGTGATGTCCACCGCTGGCGGGACCTCGGCGTCGTAGGCGACGGTCAGCCGGCCTGGCGTCGCGGCGAGGGTGTGCAGCCGGGTCCCGTGCGCCGCGCGCAGCTCGGTCACCTCGACGGGCACGCCGTCGATCCGGATGTCGAGCTGCTCGGAGGACGGGGACCGCCCCGCAGGAGACCCGGTCACGGCGGCCGCGACAGCCAGCACGATGTCGGCCGAGCCGTGGACGTCCGCCTCGAGGCGGGCCGACACCGAGCGCATGGCTGGTCCTTCCGGGGTGTTGTGCGGGCGCGCCGTTCCGGCGAGGGGGAAGAGCGCAGGGCCCCCGGCTGTCCGAGGGCCCTGCGTCGGCTGTCGGGGTGACAGGATTTGAACCTGCGCCCTCTTCGTCCCGAACGTGCCGCACGAGGCGATGTCGACGATTCTACGGGGTGGACGAGCGTCTCTGGGACCGTCCGGTGCGCAGTTGGGGTGATTCCGGGGTGAGCGTCAGGAGGTGGCGATCATGGCCGCCGGTCCCGCTCTCGGCGGGCCGACCGTTCACCGTCCCGCGGTGCGGCGCCCGGCACGGCAGGTCGATGGCCAGGCGGGCGTCCTTGCCGTGCACGACGACGTCGGCGGCGTGCTGGCTTCCAGGCGTATCATGGGCGTGCACATGTCTTACACATGGGTGGAGAGGGAGACCGTGACGGTCACGATCCGATTGACGAAGGACGAGGAAGCGCGGTTGACCGCGCTGGCCGGGCGGACCGGGCGCACCAAGTCGTTCTATCTGCGTACTGCGTTGCGTGAGTACCTCGACGACCTCGAAGACGTCT
>JBBRGX010000107.1:0-9510 GCA_038223605.1 Actinomycetales bacterium
AGCTCTTCAACGCGCTCAGCTCCCGCTCCGAGACCGTGAGCGCCTTCCACCGGATCGGGGCGAACCACTGGCTCTGGGGTGCGATCGGGCTGTCGCTGATGCTCCAGGTGGCCGTGGTCCACGTCCCGCTGCTGGCAACGGCGTTCGGGACCGCGCCCCTGTCCGCCGGCCAGTGGCTCGGCTGCCTGGCGATGGCGAGCGCGGTGCTCTGGGCCGGCGAGCTGCGGAAGATCGTCCTGCGGTGGGCCGACCGGCGCCGCGCCGGGTGAGACGGTCCCACCTGCACACCGCCCCTCCTCCCTAGGGTGTGCGTGAGGGAATCGGACCGACACGACGAGGTGCGCAATGAGCGAGCAGACCAGCACGCGGGAGAGCTTCCGGCGGCAGACCCTCCCCGATGCGGCGGGTTTCTTCGGCGCCTACGGCGGCCAGTTCCTGCCGCCCCAGCTCGAGGGACCGTTCGCGGAGATCACGAAGGCGTACCACGAGATCGAGAACGACGCGGCGTTCATCAACGAGCTGCGGTACATCCGCACGCACTTCCAGGGCCGTCCGACGCCCGTCTACCACGCGCGCACCCTCTCGCTGCAGAACGGCGGCGCGCAGATCTACCTCAAGCGGGAGGACCTCAACCACACCGGGGCGCACAAGCTCAACCACTGCATGGGCGAGGGCCTGCTCGCCAAGTACATGGGCAAGACGAAGCTGATCGCCGAGACGGGCGCCGGCCAGCACGGCGTCGCCCTCGCGACGGCTGCCGCCCACTTCGGGCTCGAGTGCGAGATCCACATGGGCGAGGTCGACATCGCCAAGCAGGCCCCGAACGTCAGCCGCATGCAGCTGCTCGGGGCGACGGTGGTCCCGGTGACGCACGGGCTGCGCACCCTGAAGGAGGCCGTCGACTCCGCGTTCGAGGCCTATCTGGGCGACTACGAGAACTCGATCTACTGCATCGGCTCCGTCGTCGGGCCCCACCCGTTCCCGATGATGGTGCGCGACTTCCAGAAGGTCGTCGGCATCGAGGCGCGCGAGCAGTTCAGGGAGATGACCGGCAACCTGCCCGACGTCGTCGAGGCCTGCGTCGGTGGCGGCTCGAACGCGATCGGCATGTTCTCCGCGTTCCTCGACGACCCGGTCGAGCTGATCGGCGTCGAGCCGCTGGGCCGCGGGACGGCCACCGGCGAGCACGCCGCAACGATGACCTACGGCATGCCCGGCGTCATCCACGGATTCGCCTGCTACCTGCTCCAGGACGAGGAGGGGAACCCGTCGCCGGTCTACTCCTGCGCCAGCGGCCTGGACTACCCGGGTGTCGGCCCCGAGCACAGCCACCTCAAGGACACCGGCCGGGTGCGCTACGTCACGGCGACCGACGACCAGTGCCGCGACGCCTTCTTCGCGCTGAGCCGCAAGGAGGGCATCATCCCGGCCCTGGAGAGCGCGCACGCCGTGGCGCACGCCCTGGTGACCGCGCGGGAGATGGGCACCGGGACGGTGCTGGTGAACCTCAGCGGCCGCGGCGACAAGGACATGGACTACGTCATCGAGCACTGGGGAATCGGCGAGGACGCCTGAGTGCCGACGCTGCTGCCCGGTGACGTGGACGGGTCGACGACCCCGGAGCTCGTGCTGCGCAGCGGGGAGGTCCACGCCGTGCTGCACCCCGGGAACGGCGGGCGGCTCGCCCGCGTCAGCCACCGCGGCGTCGACCTCGTCCTGCCGCCCGGGGCCCCGCACGGGATCTACGGGGACACCTTCTGGCCGAGCCCGCAGTCCCGCTTCGAGTGGCCACCACCGCCCGTGCTCGATGCGGGCCCGTACACGGTCCTGTCCGCCTCGGACGAGACGGCCGTGCTGCGCAGCGACCCGGACGAGACCATGGGCCTGCAGCTGGTCAAGGCCGTGACGGTCGGCCCGAACGGCCTGGACTTCCGGTTCACGATGACGAACCTGTGGTCGAGCGAGCAGCACGTGGCGCCGTGGCAGATCACGCGCACCGCGCGCGAGGGACTGCTCGTCTGGGCGGAGGGCCAGCTGTTCTCCGACGCCGATCGCGTGGTCAAGCACCGCGAGGACCCGCCGTGCTTCTACCGGCACCGCGACCTGCCCGGCACCTTCGAAGGCGTCGACCTCTCGGCTGCGCCGAGCAGCATGACGGTGCCGAGGGTCACCACGACCTCGAAGTACTTCACGGACGCGCGAGGCTGGCTCGCGCACCTGCACCGGGACCGGCTCGTCCTGCGGACCTTCCCCGACCTGCGCATCGACCAGGCGGCACCACGCCAGGCCGAGGTGGAGATCTACGTCGACCTCGAACGCGACTACATCGAGCTGGAGAACCAGGGGGCGTACGTCCCGCTCGGTCCGGGTGCGAGCCTGGAGTACCGGACGCGGTGGCTCGTCGGAGCCGTCGATCCCGGCCTCGCGACGGACCGGTTCACCCCGGAGCTGCGCTCGGCGATCGCGGAGCTGGCGCGACTGGGTGGCGCGACGACGACCGGGCTGGACGGCTGAGGCGGCCCCCGCGGCCCGCGGCCCTCAGCCCGTGACGGCGAACCCGGCACGCAGGAGGTCGCCGGCGCGCGAGCTCGGCCCGACGAGCAGCTCGAAGCGTCCGGGCTCGACCACCCGCCGGCCGTCGGCATCCACGATGGAGCAGTCGGCCGCCGGGACCTCGAGGTCGATGCGGACGTGCTCGCCGGGCGCCAGGCGGACCTGACGGTAGGCCTTGAGCTCCTTGTCCGCCCAGGTCGCGCTCGTCACGAGGTCGCTGACGTAGACCTGGACGGTCTCCAACGCGGGGCGCGCGCCGGTGTTGGTGAGCGTGACCGAGGCGCGAACGGCCCCGTCCGCCGGGACCTCGTCCTCGGCGATCGCGAGGTCGGCGTACTCGACGCTGGTGTAGCCCATGCCCTCGCCGAAGGCGAAGAGCGGGTCCTGGGTGAGGTCCGCGTACCGCTCACCGTGCTGCCCGCGGACCTGGTTGTAGTAGACCGGCTGCTGGCCCACATGGCGCGGCACGGTGAGCGGCAGGCGGCCCGTGGGCTCGATCAGGCCGAGGACGAGCTCGGCGAGCGCCCGGCCACCGCGCATGCCGGGGTTGAAGGCCTCGACGATCGCCGCGACGCGCTCGGCCGAGGGCGGCAGGACGGCAGGCTTGGAGTGGACGAGCACGAGGACCACCGGCGTCCCGGTCGCCACGAGGGCGTCCAGGAGGGCGATCTGGGTCCCCTGGAGCTCGAGGGTCGCCGTCGAGCGGTACTCGCCGGTGAGGGCGATCGAGTCGCCGAGGACGCAGATCACGACATCGGCGGACTCCGCCGCCCGCACGGCCTCGGCGAGCTGGGCAGGGTCGGGCGACGGCGGGCCGAAGACCAGCGGACGCGGCTGCCCGTCCGGGAAGAGCTCGCCGGCCGGGTCGGGGACCAGGGCCTCGATCTCCGCCCCGCGGGCGTGGGTGATCGTCCACGACCCCGGGGCGACGGCACGCAGCCCGTCCAGGACCGTCTCGGTCAGCTCCCGCGGGTGCCCGTCACGCATCCAGTCGACCTGGCCGGAGCCGCCGGCCCAGTCGCCGAGGTGCGCCTGCACGTCGTCGGCGTTGGGGCCGACCACCGCGAGGGTCAGCCCGACCCCGTCGGCGAGCGCACGTCCGTCGCCCCCGGCCATGAGGCCACCGCCCAGCGGCAGCGTTCCGTCGTTGCGCAGCAGCACGAGGCAGCGGCGCGCGAGGTCGAGGTTGATCGCGGCGTGCTCCGCGCAACCGATCACCGCTCCCTGGCGCACGACGTCCGGGCCGCGCGGGTCCTCGAACAGGCCGAGCTCGAACTTCAGGCGCAGGATCCGCCGGACGGCGTCGTCGATCTCCGCCTCGCTCAGCAGCCCCCGCGCGACGGCCAGCTGAGCGCCGTCGTAGAAGTCCGGGGTCGTCATGATGAGGTCGTTCCCCGCGCGCACGGCGGTGGCTGCGGCCTCGACGGCATCCGCGCTGACCTTCTGGGTGCGCACCAGGCTGCCGACGTTGTCCCAGTCGGTGACGAGCGTCCCCGCGAAGCCCCACTCGTCCTTGAGGACCTCGCGCAGCAGCCAGCGGTTCGCAGTGATCGGGACCCCGTCCATCGACTGGTAGCCGATCATGAAGGTCCGGCAGCCCTCGCGGGCGACCCGCTCGAAGGGCGGCAGGAACCAGGAGCGCAGCTTGCGGCGGCTCACGTCGGCCTCGCTGGCATCCCGCCCGCCCTGGGTCTCGGAGTACGCGGCGAAGTGCTTCGCGCAGGCGAGGATCGCGGTCGGGTCGTCGAGCCCGTCACCCTGGTAGCCGCGGACCATCGCGGAGCCGAGCTCGCCGATGAGGAACGGGTCCTCGCCGAAGGTCTCCCCGACGCGGCCCCAGCGCAGGTCGCGCGCGATGCAGAGCACGGGAGAGAAGGTCCAGTGCAGGCCGGTCGCCGCGACCTCCACAGCGGTGGCGCGCGCGGAGCGCTCGACGAGGTCCGCGTCCCAGGAGCAGGCCATCGCGAGCTGGGTGGGGAAGATCGTCGCGCCGCTCCAGAAGGAGTGGCCGTGGATCGCGTCGTCGGCGGTGAGCAGCGGGATCCCCAGGCGCGTGGTGGCCGCGAGGCGGTTCGCCTCGACGAGGCGCGCCGGGCTCGTGTGCAGGATCGACCCGGCCGTCTTCGTCACCACGATGTCCACGAGGTCCAGCTGGGCGTTGAGCTGGAGCATCTGCCCGACCTTCTCCGCCAGGGTCATCCGCGCGAGGAGGTCCTCGAGTCGCGCGTCGACGGGGAGCGTGGGATCGCGGAAGGGCAGGGCTGCGGTGCTCATGCGGGGGCTCCGGGGAGTGCGGTGGCGGTGGCGGTCGTCGGGCCATTCAAGCAGCCCGCGGCGACGGCAACCGCCGTGCGGATCAGCCGAGGTCGGTCGCCTGACGCCACCCGATCATCGTCCTGGTCAGCCGGCGCGACGCCTCCGCGAACGACCCACCGGGGGCGATGGACAGCCGCGCATCGCCCAGCTCCCTCGCCGAGACCATCCGCAGCACGGCGGCAGCCTCCCGATGGAACGTCGCATGCAGGTCCCGGCTCTCCTCCAGGTGCGCCCGTCCTGCGTCCCCGACGGTGGCCCTGAGCAACCAGGAGCCGAAGTCGCACCTGTCGTCCTTGGCGACCACCGCGACGTCCTCGCTGTGGGTCCCCGCGCTGACGGCAGCGGTGAGCCGGCCCTTCCACGCCCCGTGCGCACCGATGGCCGCGGTGATCTGCGCGCGCACCGACATCTGCTCCCCGTCGCGAAGGCTCACGCCCGTCGAGAGGACGAAGCGCGAGACGGTCTGCGACAGGTCGAGGGACAGCCGGGACAGCTCTGCGGCTGAGGAGAGCGTCGCGGCGACCTCGTCGTTGGTGGTCGCCGCAGCGACGGCGACACCGTCGATGCTCTCGGCGATCCCCGCGGCGGCCTGAGCGGCGTCCGCGACGCTCCGGCTCATCTCGTTGGTGGTGGCCGTCTGCTCCTCGACGGCGGAGGCGATCGTCGACTGGGTCTCGTTGATCCGTTCGATGATGGTGGAGATCTCCCCGATGGCCAGGACAGCGGCCAGCGCATCGGCCCGGAGCAGGTCGATCCGCCCGCTGATGTCCTCGGTGGCCAGCGCCGTCTCGCGGGCGAGGTCCTTGACCTCGCCGGCGACGACCGCGAAGCCCTTTCCGGCATCCCCTGCCCGCGCGGCCTCGATGGTCGCGTTGAGCGCGAGGAGGTTCGTCTGGGCAGCGATCGACGTGATCACCTTGACGACGGTGCCGATCTCCGCTGACGAGGTGCCGAGCCGGCTGACGGTGGAGTTCGCCGTGGCGACGGCGTCGACCGCGTCCGACGCGATGCGGGCTGCCGCCGAGGTGCTGTGCGCGATCTCCCGGATCGAGGCACCCATCTCCTCGGTCGCCGTGGCAACGGTCCGCACGTTCTCCGAGACCTCCTCCGCGGCGGCGGACACGACCCCCGCGCGCACCGCCGAGTCGCCGGCACTCGAGCGGATCTCCCCGGAGAAGACGGTGAGCTCCTCCGAGGCCGAGGCCAGCCCACGGGCGTCGATCGCGACCAGCGACAGGGTCGAGGAGAGCGACTCGGTCATGGCGTTGTAGCTGCGGACCAGGGCGCCGAACTCGTCGCGCGCCCCCCAGGTGCCGCGCTGCGAGAGGTCCCCGCCGGCGGTCGCCCGGCAGAGGGCGTCGAGCTGGCGCAACGGCACCGATGCCTGGCGGACCAGCCACGAGGCGCACAGGACGGCGATCACCCCGCCGGTGACGACGAGCAGAACGAGGGCACGGGTCGTCCCGGCCGCTGCTGCCGCGGCGGCGACGTCGTCGACGGCGCCACGGACGGAGCGTGCCCCGGCGATCCCGACGCCGGCGACGACAACGATGAAGACCATGCACAGCACATAGCTCGCCACGAGCCGTGCGCGGAAGCCCGACATGCCGACGACCTCTCCTCGGGTGCCACGCCGATCCGCGGCACCCGACAAATCGGCCGCCCATGATCGTCCATGAGGGGTCGAGACCGACCCGTCCGCCCGGGTGCCCGGCGATGGCTCCGGACCTCGGTTGGCGTCGGGGCCGGCACCTAGGGTGACCCCATGGCACCCGAGGTCCGCCTGCTCCGGCTGGTCGCGCAGCACGTCGCCGGCCCCGGCCTTGCCGACCCGACCTCCGCAGCCCGGCACCTCCTTGCCGCGCAGGGGCAGGACGCCGCCGGGGTGGTCCGCTCGCTCGCCCTGCGCAGCAGCTCGCGGTCGGGGCAGGAGGTGCTCGACGCCTACGACGCCGGTACCCTCGTCCGATCCTGGCCGATGCGGGGCACGCTCCACACCGTCGCGGCGGACGACCTCGGCTGGCTGGCCACGCTCGCGACGGAGCGACCGCGCAAGGCCGCTGCGCGCCGCCGCGCCCAGCTCGGCCTCACCCCGGCGCAGGTCACGGCCGCGCACGAGGTCATCGAGCGCGTCGCGAGGACCGGCATCGTGCGCGAGGGTCTGCTCGCGGCCTTCCGAGAGGCCGGCCTGCCGACCGACGCCGGCCGCGGCTACCACCTCATCGTCGAGCTCGCCCAGGCCGGTGCCCTGTGCCTGGGGCCGATGCTGGACGGCGACCAGGCGTTCGTCCTGACGCGGACCTGGATCGACCGGGCACCGGGGCCCCAGGGTGAGGAGGCCGTCGCCCAGCTGGCCCTGCGCTACATGCACGGGCACGGGCCGGCAACCGATGCCGATCTCGCCCGGTGGGCCGGACTGCCGCTCGGTGCCGTGCGTCGCGGGCTCGCGGCGGTCGGTGGCGAGCTCGCGCGGATCGACGTCGACGGCACCCCGCACTGGCTCGACCCGTCGCTCCCGGACCGCCTCGCGGAGCATCGGGCTTCGGCACGGGGCGTGCACCTGCTCCCGGGCTTCGACGAGATGGTCCTCGGCTACGCAGATCGCTCGGCGACCGTCCCGCGCGAGCACGAGGAACGGATCGTGCCGGGCGGCAACGGGGTGTTCCGCGGGACGGTCCTCGTCGACGGCGTCGCCGTCGCCACGTGGCGGCGCGGCCGGAGGGGTGTCGACGTCGAGCCGTTCGAGCCGCTGGACGCCTCGCTGCGGAGCCGGATCGGCGCGGCGGTCGAGCGCCTGCCCTGACCGGCTCCGTTCGCGTCGGCGGGCAGCCCTAGGCTCCCGGGCATGGGGAACCATCGCCTCTCGCCTGCCGATGCGCGCCGGGTCGCCGTCCGCGCTCAGCTGCTGGCCTCGCCACGTCCCACGGACCTGATGGACGTCCTGCGCCACCTCACATCAGTCCAGCTCGACCCGACGGCAGCGATCGCGCCGAGCGCCGACCTCGTCCTGTGGAGCCGCGTGGGCTCCGCCTACGACCCGCGGTCCCTTCGCGAGGCCCTCGAGGAACAACGCGTGGTCGAGCTGAGCGGGGTCCTGCGGCCCATGGCGGACCTCCCCCTGTTTCGCGCGGAGATGGCGCAGTGGGGCGGCCCCGAGGCTGCGGGCTGGCAGCGGGCTCGGGCGGCGTGGGTCGCGGACAACCGTGCCTGCCGGCTCGACGTCCTCGAGCGGCTGCGGGCCGACGGCCCGCTGCTCTCCCGCGAGCTGCCCGACACCTGCGTCCGCCCATGGCGCTCGACCGGCTGGACGCACCACAAGAACATGACCCAGATGCTCGAGCTGCTCGCCCTCATGGGTGTGGTCGCGATCGCGGGACGCGGCGGCGCCGGCGGCGGCCCGGGAAGGGAACGGCTCTGGGACCTCGCCGAGCGCGTCTACCCCGACGAGCCGGCCGTACCGCTCGACGAGGCCCTGCGACGCCGCGGCACCAGGCGCCTCGCCGCCCTGGGCATCGCTCGCGCCAACGGCGCGGCGCAAGAGGTCGAGCCGGTCGACGTCGGCGCCGCAGGCGAGGAGGCGGTCGTCGACGGCGTCCGGGGGGCCTGGCGGGTCGATCCGATCCTGCTCGACACGGCGGTGGAGGGGCGCGTGGCCCTGCTCTCCCCGTTCGACCGCCTCATCCACGACCGGCGCCGGATGAGCGAGCTCTTCGGTTTCGACTACGCCTTGGAGATGTTCAAACCCGCCGCGAAGCGCCGATGGGGCTTCTACGCCCTCCCGGTGCTCGTCGGCGACGAGCTCGTCGGCAAGCTCGACGCGAGCGCCGACCGCGCTGCCGGGGCGCTCAGGGTCACCGCCCTGCACCTGGATCGCGAGCTCACGCCGGGCGACCTGGACGCCGTCGAGGAGCAGATCGATGACCTGGCCAGGTGGCTGGAGCTCGAGGTCGTCCGGGAGCGCTGACCGGGGGCGCTCGACGGCGCGTCGATGTCGACGTCGATGTCGACGTCCCCCGACGAGAGCTCGGGACGGACAAGCTCGACGCTCGTCTCGGTGTCCGCGAGCCGGTGCCTCGGACGCGCCGTAGGTCGTCCTCCTCGCTGAGATGCAACACTTGCCGCGCCGGGTCGGGCCGCCACTCCCCCCGGGCACACCGACGCCCAGCGCTCGGTCCCCCGGGTGGCCGGAACGGGGAGCCGTGGACGACGCCAGACTGCAGCTGACCTCGCGACGGACGGACCATCTCGCCGGGCTCGCCCGACGGGTCGTCGTGCTCGGGATCGCGGTGGGCGCACCCGTGATCGCCGGCACCTGGTTCAAGGACGGTCCGCACGACGTCTGGGTGCGCTGGGGCTACCCGCCGCTCGGCGCCGTGCTGCTCGTCTTCGGCTGGATCCTGGTCCGTCGGCCCGCCTGGTCGGTGCGCGCGGCCCTGACGATCCTCGTGCTGCTCGAGGCGTGGTGGGTCGTCGTGGCCTGGGGCCGGGTCAGCCAGGCCGCCGACGCGGCGAGCGCCTGGGCATCGCTGCTGCCCACCCCGCTCCTCGGCGTGGTCGTCTGCCTCATCGTCGGCTTCCTCTTCCAGCGGACCCGCACGGCGCTCGTGCACGGCCTGGCCTACTCCGGGCTCTTCCTCGCCG
>JBBRGX010000108.1:0-9396 GCA_038223605.1 Actinomycetales bacterium
ATAGGCGTGGACCGCCGCGTCGGCATACTTCTGCGGATCGACCACCCAGACCATGAGGTCGACCAGCGCCACGAGCCGCTCGGCCTCGAGCCGGTGCGCGACCTCGACCGAGTCGTGGTCGGGCAGGTCGAGGAGCACCAGACCCTCGCCGGTGGTCGCCTCCTCGAGCCCGACCCGATCGGTCACCCCGAGCCAGGCGAGCAGCGGGTCGACCCCCTCGGTCCCGCGGACGGCTGCCAGCGCCGTCGAGGTCGTGGGCCGGCGGACGTCGACCTTGGCGATCCTCCGGCCGGCGAGGGCGTTGAGCAGGGAGGACTTGCCCGAGCCCGTCGAGCCGGCCAGTGCGACGACGGTGTGCAGCTCGGAGAGCCGCAGGCGCTCGCCGGCCCGTCCGGAGACGAGAGCAGCCCGCTCGAGGAGCTCGGCCGGGAGCGCCGTGCCGCCGAGTGCGACCGCCTCGCGGAGCGCATCGACCCGGTCAGCGACGCTCAACCCCGCCACAGACGTCTCCACCATCCGCGTACGCCGCCCGGCTCGTCGTCGACCTGGCCGGTCTCGGCGGTTGCGGACCCGCGCACCGGCGGCGGGAGCCGCACGTCCACCGGCTCGGGCATCGCCGCCATCACGCTCACCAGCGCCGCGCGCAAGCCCGCGCCGCTGCTCAGGTCGAGGGCGTCGAGCGTGGTGGTGGCGCGCACGGCCTCCTCGGCGAGCAGGCCGTCGATCCGCCTGGCGAGGTCCGCCTCGGCGATCGCGGTGAGCCGGCGGACGGCGTCGTCGCCGAAGACGGCCTCGAGCAGCCGCTGCGCGAGGACGGCCGTCCCCCCGGCCACCCCGAGCTCGGCCGCGCTGAGGCCGGCGGTGTGGGCGAAGATCGCCACCATCAGGGCGGCGCCGAGACCGTTGACACCGAAGGACAGCGCACGAGCCGTCGTGCGACGACCAGCGCCCTCACCGGAGACCAGGGACAGGACCCCTGCCTGCCAGCCACGGATCTCGTCGGCCACCCTGGCGCGCAGGTCGGCTGAGGAGCGCGAGACGCGCAGCCCGTCGAGCAGCCGGGCACCGGCCGGATCGGCGCGCCAGGCGGCCCAGGCCCGCTCGGCCGCCCGGTCGGCGGCGTCGTGCACGACGTCGACCAGGCCGTTGCCGATCGCCTGGGTGACCGGCTCGGGGGGACGGCGTCCACGAAGGACGGCCGTGATCCGGTCCCGCACGGTGCTCACCGTCGTCTCGATCGCCCGGATCACCTCACCGGTGCCGACGAACTCCTGCCAGCGGGCCAGGACCTCACCGCGAAGCATCGTCCCGTCGGACGTGGCGGTACGGACGGTGGACAGGGCGTCCTGGTAGGCGCTCGCCACGATCCCGCGCAGCAGCGCGGCATGGGCGACCTGGGCGTCCGCGGCGACGACGAGGGCAGGGACCCGCGTGACGAGGTCGGCGACCGCACCGTGGATGGTCCGCTGGACGACCCGCTCGCGAGCACCGGCGTCGAGCACGGTGGACCGCAGCCACTGATCGACCTCGACGACCGCAGCACGGGGAAGCAGACCCTCGGTGACGGTCTCCTCGGGGACCGTGAGCAGGCTCGCGTCCGGGAGACCGCGCTCGGCGAGCATCTGCCCGAGGTGCGCGACGACGGCCTTCCGCTCTCCGTGCTCGAGCCGGTCGAGCACGATCCCGACGACGGCGTCCCGCGCGGCGGCCTCGGCGAGCAGGTCCCAGGGCACGGCGTCGGCGTAGCGGGCGGCGGTGGTGACGAAGACCCAGAGGTCGGCTGCCCCGAGCAGCTGGGCACCGAGCCGGCGGTTCTCGTCGACGACGGAGTCGATGTCGGGCGCGTCGAGCAGCGCGAGGCCGCGCGGGACCGAGTCGTGAGCGACGAGCCGGACGCTGTCCGCCGCTCCGGCCCCGGTGCCCTGCCAGCGAGCCAGACCGGGCAGCACGCGGTCGGAGGCGAACCAGGCCTCGTCGTCGGGGTGGTGCACGAGGACCGGCGAGCGGGTCGTCGGCCTCAGGACGCTCGCCGGGCTGACGACGGCGCCGACGAGCGCGTTGACCAGGGTGGACTTGCCGGCTCCGGTGGAACCGCCGATGACGGCCAGCAGCGGTGCGCCCCGCTGGCGCACCCGCGGCAGCAGGTGGTCGTCCAGGTGCGCGACCAGGCGGGCGGCGTCGCTGCGGTGCTCCTGGGCGCCGGGGAGCGACAACGGCAGGCGCAGCTCTCCCAGGGCCGCTCGGAGCGCGACGAGACCCTTGAGCAGGGCGTCGTCCCGCGGGGGCGACCCGGTCACCGCGCTCGCCGCCGCGTCAGCCGCGCGTGAGCTTGCGGTAGGTGACCCGGTGCGGCCTCGCCGCATCGGCGCCCAGGCGCTCGACCTTGTTCGCCTCGTAGGACTCGACGTTGCCCTCGAACCAGTACCAGCGCGACGGGTCGGCCTCGGTGCCCTCGTAGGCGAGGATGTGGGTCGCGACCCGGTCGAGGAACCACCGGTCGTGGGAGACCACGACGGCGCAGCCGGGGAACTCGAGCAGAGCGTTCTCCAGCGAGCCGAGGGTCTCGACGTCGAGGTCGTTGGTGGGCTCGTCGAGCAGCAGGACGTTCCCGCCCTGCTTGAGCGTCAGCGCGAGGTTGAGCCGGTTGCGCTCGCCACCGGACAGCACGCCGGCCGGCTTCTGCTGGTCGGGGCCCTTGAAGCCGAATGCGGCGACATAGGCGCGGGACGGCATCTCGACGTTGCCGACCTTGATGAAGTCGAGCCCGTCGGAGACGACCTCCCAGAGAGTCTTGGCCGGGTCGATCCCACCTCGCGACTGGTCGACGTAGGAGAGCTTGACGGTCTCACCGATCTTCAGGACGCCGGCGTCGAGCGGCTCGAGCCCGACGATCGTCTTGAAGAGGGTCGTCTTGCCGACGCCGTTGGGGCCGATGACACCGACGATCCCGTTGCGCGGCAGGGTGAAGGACAGGTTGTCGATGAGCACGCGCTCGTCGAAGCCCTTGCGCAGGTCCTTCGCCTCCAGGACGAGCCCACCCAGGCGCGGGCCCGGCGGGATCTGGATCTCTTCGAAGTCGAGCTTCCGCGTGCGGTCAGCCTCGGCGGCCATCTCCTCGTAGCGGTCAAGGCGCGCCTTGGACTTCGTCTGGCGCCCCTTGGCGGAGGACCGGACCCACTCGAGCTCGTCCTTGAGCCGCTTGGCGAGCTTCATGTCCTTCTTGCCCTGGATCTCCAGGCGCTGGCCCTTCTTCTCCAGGTAGGTGGAGTAGTTGCCCTCGTAGGGGTAGAGGCGTCCGCGGTCGACCTCGGCGATCCACTCCGCGACGTGGTCGAGGAAGTAGCGGTCGTGGGTGACGGCCAGGACGGCGCCGGCGTACTGCGAGAGGTGCTGCTCGAGCCACAGCACGCTCTCGGCGTCGAGGTGGTTGGTGGGCTCGTCGAGCAGGAGCAGGTCGGGCTTCTCCAGGAGCAGCTTGCACAGCGCGACGCGGCGCCGCTCACCACCGGAGAGGATCGAGACGTCGGCGTCCGGCGGCGGGCAGCGCAGCGCGTCCATCGCCTGCTCGAGCTGGGCGTCCAGGTCCCAGGCGTTGGCGTGGTCCAGCTCCTCCTGCAGATCACCCATCTCGGCGAGCAGCTTGTCGAAGTCGGCGTCCGGCTCGCCCATGAGGGCGGAGATCTCGTTGAAGCGGTCGAGCTTGCCCTTGATCTCTGCGACACCCTCCTCGACGTTGCCGAGGACGGTCTTGGACTCGTTCAGCGGAGGTTCCTGGAGCAGGATGCCCACGGTGTAGCCGGGCGAGAGCCGCGCCTCCCCGTTGGAGGGCTGGTCCAGGCCTGCCATGATCTTCAGGATCGTGGACTTCCCGGCACCGTTGGGGCCCACGACACCGATCTTGGCCCCGGGGTAGAAGCTCATCGTGACGTCGTCGAGGATGACCTTCTCGCCGTGCGCCTTGCGCGCCTTGTACATGGTGTAGATGAACTCAGCCACGGTGGGATCTGCTCCTGCTCGTCGGGGTCGGGGTCCGGCGGACCGGTCCGACGGACCAGCCTACGGGGTCACCGCGTCCGCCTCCTGCCGTTCGGCCTCGAGCGGCACGGCCCAGGGGTCGACGTCCTCCACCCCGTTCGACGGGACGCCGTCCGGATCCTCGCCGACGAGTCCGTCCCGCAGGGCCGGCGCGCCCGGCCCAGCACCGACCGCCGCACCCTCGAGACCGCCCTGCCCGGAGACGTTGATGGTGCGGGCGAAGCGCCCGGTGCCGCGGGTCAGGTCGTGGCCGAGCGCGACGGCCTCGACGACGACGGTGGTGCGCTGACCCGACTCGGACTGCCACTCCTCGGTCTGCAGGCGGCCGTGCACCAGCACCGGGTCGCCCTTGTGGACGGAGGCGGCGACGTTGAAGGCCACCTCGCGGAACGCCTTGACGGTGACCCACTGGGTGCGACCGTCCACCCAGGTGCCCTGACGGGAGTCGAAGTGCCGCGGGGTGCTCGCCACCCGGAACGAGGTGAACGGCACGCCGTCACCGACCACCTCTCGCGGGGTCGTGGCCGCCCAGCCCACCACCGTGACCATCAACGTGCTGCCGCTCATGACGACTCCTTCCGACCGCCGGTACCTCCGGGGCCGGGACGAGCGTGCCGAGGGCGAGCGGCAGCTGGGCGAGCGGCCCGGCCGAGCTGTGGACGGATGCGGAGCGCACGCCGCGGGGTGCGCCCTCGCGACCTCGTCCGGCTACTGCGGTCCGTCGACCGCCGTCGCCTCGCGCACGGCCCGGTGATCGCCGAGCACGGCCTGCGTCGGGGCGGCGAGCTCCTCGGCCACGACGGCCTCGACCACGGCACGGCCCGCGGTGTGCAGGGCCGTCGCCAGCGCGGCCGCCGCCCTGCTCCGACGCCGGGCCCGCACCACCGGGGCGAGGGCGGCGGTCAGGGCGAGCACCCCCGCGGCACCCGCGGCCCAGGGCAGGACCGACGAGGTCAACGTCCCGACCTCGCTCAGCACCGCGACCCCCGTCGCACCGAGGGCGGCGAGCCCCAGGAGGAGCGGGACCAGCCACCGCCCGACGCCGGTCGCCGGCACCGCGGGGACGGGGATCTCGCCGAGCCGGCGATCGAGCTCGTCGGTGAGCGCGTCGACCGCGGCGACCGACTCCTGCACGGAGCGGCTCCACCGGCCCGGGAGCGACGAGCCGACCTCGCTCAGCCAGGCATCCCTGACCAGGGCGACGCGGTCCACCTGGACCGGCCCGAGGGACGACCGCTCGGATGCGGAGCCCGCGCGCACGGCGGCGACCGTCCCGGCGAGCCCTGCTGCCTCGGCGAGCGCCTCGACGGCGAGCGCGACGGGAAGCTCGGGCTCCGCCGGGCCGACGCCGGCGCGCAACGCTCTGGCCGCGTCGGCGAGCTCGGCCGTCGCCCGCACCTCTGCACCGCTGCGCCCCTCGACGAGACCCGCGAGGACACCGCGGACCTGGAGCAGACCCTCACCGGTCGTGGCGGAGACACCGATCGTGGCGACGTCGACGAGGCCGTCCTCACGGAGCAGGCGGGCGACGTCAGCCAGCAGCTCCTCGCGCCGGCCGTCCGGGACCGTGTCGATCTGGTTGAGGAGCATGAGCATCGCGCCCTCATGACCGACGAGGTGGCGTAGGTACCCCGTGTGCAGGGCGTCGTCGGCGTACTTCTGCGGGTCGACGACCCAGACCAGCAGGTCGACCATCGGCACGAGGCGGTCGACGACGGCCCGGTGCTCGGCCTCGACGGAGTCATGGTCGGGGAGGTCGAGAAGCACGAGCCCGCGCAGGTCGGCCTGGGACTCGCCGTCCAGGGCGCTCTCGCGCTCGATCCGGCGGTCGGGGTCGACCTCGAGCCAGGAGAGCAGCGCCGTCGCGTCATGGGCCCAGACGCAGGCGGTCACCCGTGAGGTCGTCGGACGATGCACGCCGGCGTCGGCGAACTGGAGACCGCTGAGGGCGTTGAACAAGGTCGACTTGCCTGAGCCGGTGCCGCCGACCAGGGCGATGACGGTGTGGTCGACGCCGAGCTCGAGGCGCTCGCGCACCGCCGTGATGGACGTGCCAGCCTGCGTGAGGACCTCCGGCGGCAGCCGGTCACCGGCTCGGCCGAGCGCGCTCTGGAGCGAGTCGACGCTGGCCAGGAGCGCAGCGGTCCGGCGTCCGGGGGCGATGCCGGTCATGTCCACCCCTTGAGGACCGCGCGCCGAAGGCGCAGGACGGAGGCCGCGTCATCGGCGAGATGAGGCGAGGAGAGCAGGTCCCGGACCCGGCTCGCACCGGCGCCGACCTGTGCGACGACGGCGGCCTCGAGCTCGGCTGCGCAGGCGACGGTCAGCCCACGGGTCGCGTCGCCGATCGCCTCCTGCGCGACGATCCGCGCGGCACCGACCCCGACCGCTGCCGCAGCGACGACGGTGGCGGCACCCGCGGCACCGGCAGGGCGGGTCAGCCGTGCGATCCCCGGCTCGGCAGCCACCCTGGCCTCGGCAGCGCGCAACCAGCTGCGGGCGGCCTCGTCGGGCTCGGGCTCGGCCACCAGGTCGGTCGAGGACGCGGACTCGGCCAGGGAGCGAGCACCCGGGGCATCGCAGTCCAGCGCGCGGAGCGCGGCCAGCTCGCCCGTCCGGCGCGCCGAGGAGAGGGTCACGCGCGCGGCATGGAGCAGGTCCTGCGCGACGGCGTCGAGCGCCGCGGCCCTGGCGTCCTTGGCGCGACGTGAGCGCCAGCCCCCGCCGAGCGGCCCGGCCGGCCCGGCATGCGAGGTCCAGCCGCTGCGCACCGGGCCGTCGGCGACGGCCCCGGTGACGACGGCGCGCGCCGCACGCTCGGCCGCAGGGGCGAGCAGCTCCTCGACGCGACGCTCGAGGTCGACGCGCGCGTCGACCTGAGCCTGCACCGCGTCAGCGAGCTCCTCGATCCACGGTTGGAGCGCGGCGAGCGAGCCGCGCTGCGTCCTGGCGATCACCGACTGGGCACGGTCGGAGCCCGCGAGCACCGTGAGCCACCGGAGGATGGGTGCGACGGTCGCCTCGGCGAGCATCCCCTCGTGGGGTCCGGCATCGGGTACGAGGAAGAGCGGGACACTGCCCATCCCCCGCTCTCGCAGCCGGCCGAGCAGGTCACCACGCACGGCGACGAGCGCCTCGGCCGGCACCCGGTTGAGCACCATCGCCATGGAGGTCCGCCGCTCGTGCGCCCGGTCGAGGACCTGCCAGGGCAGGGCGTCCCCGTACCGCGCGGCCGTGGTGACGAAGACCCAGAGGTCGGCCGCCTCCAGGAGCCGGTGCGCGGCCGTCCGGTTGCTGCTGAGCAACGAGTCCAGGTCGGGCGCATCGATGAGCGCGAGCCCGCGCGGAACGGCCTGCCTGGCCAGGACGTCGACGTCGACCAGGAGCGGGTGGGCGGCGAGGAGCTCGGCATCGGCGGGGTGGTGCACGAGGACGGGCTTGCGCGTGGTCGGCCGCAGCACGCCGGCCGGGCTGACCTCCTCGCGGAGCAACGAGTTCACGATCGTCGACTTGCCCGCGCCGGTCGAGCCGGCGACCACGACGAGGCCGGGCGCGGCGAGCTCCCGCAGCCGCGGCAGCAGGTGGTCGTCCAGCTGGTCGAGCAGCGCGGCGCGGCGGGCTCGCGCGACCTCGACACCGGGCACCTCGAGCGGGAACTCGGTGGCGGCGACGTCACGGCGAAGATCGGCGACCGCGTCCAGGAGCGAGGCCTTGGCGACCGGTCGCTCGGCGTCGGCTGCCGCCACGAGACCCCACCCTCGGTGCGCGGCGGTGGGGGCGGGAGTCACGCGGCAATCCTCCCGTGCGCAGGGGTCCAGTCCAAACACGCGCGCCGGGGATCCTGTGCGGACTCACCACTGACGTGTTCCCGCTCGCCCCGTGGTGGGTGCTCCGGGGCTCCTCGTCGTGCTCAGGGAGATCGCGTCCCCCGCTCACCGGGAGGCGATCGGACCTGTCGCTGCCGTGGGCAGTCGTGGGAGCGACGGGGGTCGCGTCGGTCGTGCCGGCGCTGCCTCTCGACGGCCCGTGGCCGGTGCTGGACAGTCCGGCGAGGCGGGTGCCCAGCCATGGGGTCGATGTCCTCGGCCAGCGGTACGCGACGGAGATGACCCCGAGGGCACCGTCGTACCTCGGACCCGCTCCCCAACCCCACGGCGTCCTGATGCTCGGGGTGTGGGAGCAGCCAGGTGAGCCTCGCCCCATGATCGACGCAAGGAGGTTCCCGGGATCGCGTCAGCCCGTGAAGGGCGAGGAGCCGAGCACCGTCATCGAGCGTCGGGTCAGGTCGGACAGCTCGGCGAAGAGACCTTCATCGATCCGGGTGAAGTTGAAGCAGGCCTTTCCTTGCATACGCCGGCGCAGCGGCTCGGAGATGGGCAGCACGCCCTCCGGTGCCATGTAGATCGGCATGAGGTGGTAGGAGACGTAGCGCTTCTTGATCTCCACGGCCCCGAACATCGGCACGTACCCGTCCTTGCGAACGTACCGACTGTTCACCCGGTAGCCCGAAGGCCCGTCCGCGACGACATCCAGGCCTCCGGCATGCTCGGCCATGATCTCCCGGAGCCGTCCGTACACCTCGCCGAAATCGCGCTCAGCCACCTGAGCGATGTTCCTCCACCAGAGCGAAGCACACAACGCCCGCCGATGGACGCCGTCACACCCTCTCGAAGCCAGCGGCTCGGACGCTGGCGCCTGGAGCCTTGGTCGGACGCCGGCGCCCGGGCGGCTCGAGCAGTGGCAGCGGCTGATGTCGCCCCCGGAGAACGAGCTCCCGGCCGGTGTCGGCACGACCATCCGGCTCGACAGCACCGACGACGCTGCCGTCGGGATCGCCCAGGTCGAGGCGTTCTCGACGGGTTCCCGGTTCACGCTCGCCGTCCGCGTGCGACGGCCACGACCCCACTCTCGTGTCTGCTCTCAGGCGCTGGGTGTGGAGGACCGGGCAGAGGGACCGCCGGTTGCACCGGGACCCCGGCCCCAGGGACCGCCGCCCGTGCCGCACGCACGCCCAGCGGTCCACCTGGCGATAACCTGTCCGGCGTAGTTCTCCCGAGCCCTTCCCCGAGGGAAGCTCGGTGGGTAGCGCGCAGGTCCCGCCCCCGTAGCTCAGTGGATAGAGCATCGGACTTCTAATCCGCAGGTCGCTGGTTCGAATCCAGCCGGGGGCACCAGTGCTACGCGGGCAGCACGTACAGGTACATGAGCAGGTAGTGCAGCACTGCTCCGATGACCACCATCACGTGCCAGATCTCGTGGAAGCCGAAGACCCCGGGCCAAGGGTTCGGCTTCTCGATCACGAAGAGCACGAAGCCGGCGCTGTACATGAGGCCGCCCGCCGCCATCAGCACGAACGCCCCG
>JBBRGX010000109.1:0-9333 GCA_038223605.1 Actinomycetales bacterium
GCGAGTGCTGCCACCTCGTCCGCGCGGAGCTCGACGTCCCCCGCGGCCGCGTTGGACTCGACCTGCGCGAGGCTCGAGGCGCCGGGGATCGCCACGACGCCCGGGTGGTGCACGACATAGGCGAGAGCGGCCTGCGACATCGACACCTCGTGCGCATCGGCCACCTCGCGCAGCGTGGCGAGCAGCCCCTCGGCCCGCTCGAGGTTCACCGGCAGGAACAGCGGGTTGAGCCGTCGCACGCGCCCCGATGGCGGGTTCGCCGCCGAGTACCGCCCCGAGAGCAGCCCCTGGGCCAGCGGGCTGTAGGCGATCACCAGGCGGTCGTGCTCCGCGGCGTAGGGCAGGAGGTCGTCCTCGGGGCCACGGTGCGCGAGGCTGTACTGCACCTGGTTGGACAGGACGGGCCGGCCAAGGGCCGCCTCCGCTGCCACCCACCGATCCAGGGAGTAGTTGCTCACGCCGACCTGGTCCACCAGGCCGACGTCCTGCAGTGCCCGCATCCCGGCCATCGTCCTGGCGTCGGAGACCACCGGGTTCGGCTGGTGCACCTGGTAGAGGTCCAGCCGCTGGACGCCAAGTCGAGCGGCGCTGGCGACCGCACGCTGCTCGACCACCGGAGCGATCGGCAGCACCGGGAAGATCTTCGTCGCCACGACGGCCTCGGCGCGCCGTCCGGCCAGTGCGGCTCCCACCAGTCGCTCGCTGCGCCCGCGCCCGTAGATCTCCGCGGTGTCCACCAGCGTGATGCCGCTGTCGAGCGCGCGGTGCACCAGGCCGCAGGTGCGCCCTTCGTACTCGGTCCCGTAGCCCCACTCCGAGGAGCCGAACTGCCAGGTACCGAGCCCGATGACGGAGACGGGGGTGCCCAGGGGGCTCTCGACGTAGCGCATGGGCACAGTGAACCCGGCCGGTGGGGACGGCGCTACTCGACGCCGCTCAGCGGGCCCCGACGCCACACCTCACCACCCTCCGGGTGCGTGGTCACCGCCACCTCGGCAGCGGGACGAACCACCTCGCCCACGTGGCCGGCGACGGGTGGCCGGCGCCGGGCGACGGATCGGGGCTGGAGCAGCAGGGTGCCGGACCCACCGACGCGAGCTACCGGGCGGAACCCGCGTGTCTCGTCGAGGTGTCGCGCACCCGGCCCCTGAGCCCGAGTCCGCGATCCGGAGCGAGGACCGCCGTCCCGGGCTCAGGGACGTCGTCCGCGACGACCCCGTACCCGGCCGGCCGAGGTCGCCGGCGCAGGTGCATGGGGTCGATCCTCCCTGGCGGTGCGTCGACCGGCCACCGGGTTGGCGAGCGGCACGGCGTCCCTCAGACGGTCGCGTGTCCGCACTGAGGTCAAGGACACACCAGGATCTGCCGTCGCCGGCGCGCGCGACGCCCCGGCGTGGGTGATGCTCACTTCCCGACCACATCGGATTCGAGAGGCAGTCCCCGTGACCCACGACCCCGCCGACAGCCGGCCCGCGACGGCACTCGCCGGTGGCGACGACCCCGCGTCCGAGGCCTCCGAACGGTACGACGTCGTCGTGATCGGCGCCGGCCCCGCAGGAGTCAGTGCCGCGATGCGCGCCGCGGAGCTGGGGGCGCGGACGGCGATCATCGAAGGAGCGCGGGTCGGTGGCACCTGCGTGAACACGGGCTGCGTCCCGACGCGGCTGCTCGCCCGCACGGCCCGGGTGCTGCGTGACGCCCAGACCGCCGACGACTTCGGGGTCGAGGTGCCCGCCTCAGGGCTCGTCTGGTCGCGCACGGCTGACCGCCTGCGCGCGACGATCGAGCACGTCCAGGTCGCGAAGGACACCGCCGGTCGCCTCGAGGCCGCGGGTGTCCGGCTGATCACCGAGGGCTGGGCGAGGTTCGTCGACCCGCACACGGTCGAGCTCAGCGGCACGGGTCGGCGTCTGTCCGGCTCGGCGTTCGTCGTGGCGACAGGTGGCGGCTCGCGCCGGCTCCCCCTCGAGGGGATCGAGCTCACGACGGTGGCCGAAGGGATCGTGGACCTGGAGCGACTGCCCGCATCTGTCGTGGTCGTCGGCAGCGGGGCGACGGGCTCTCAGCTCGCCACGGTCTTCTCCGGGTTCGGGGTCGAGGTGACGCTCCTGGAGCTCGCCGACCGGGTGCTGCCCTTCGCGGATCACGAGGTCAGCGCCGCGATCGAGGCAGCGTTCGCCCGACGCGGGGTCGAGGTGCGCACCGGGATCGCCGGGATCCTGCGCATCGAGGCGCTCGACGGCGGTCTGCGCAGGATCGTCCTGGCGGCCCGGCAGGACGAGGGCGAGAAGCACGTCGACGCCGAGCTCGTCGTGGTCTGCGCCGGGTGGCCGGCCCGTCTTGACGGCCTCGGCCTGGCGGCAGCGGGGGTCACCGCGACCTCGACCCGCATCCCCGTCGACGCCCACCAGCGCACCGACGTCCCGCACATCTACGTCGCGGGGGACGCCGACGGCGACGCGCAGCTCGTCCAGGCCGGCGAGGCCGACGGCTACGTCGCGGCCACCAACGCGGTGCTCGGCGGCCGCACGGGCCGCTGGCTGACGACCGATCACTCCGTGCTCCCGGCCGGCGGGTTCACCGACCCCGACTACGGGCAGGTCGGGCTCACCGAGGCTCAGGCGCTCGCGGAGCACCCCGACGCCCTCGTCGCATCCGTGCCCTACGCGCAGGTCGAGCGCGCGGTCATCGACCTGCGCACCGACGGCTTCCTCAAGCTGATCGCCACCGCTGACGGCGGCCGACTGCTCGGCGCCCATGCCGTGGGCGAGGAGGCGCTGGAGGTCATCCAGGCGGTCGCCGTCGCGATGGCCGCCGGCGCCGATGTGGAGACGCTCGCGCGCACCCGGTTCGCCTACCCGACCTACACCTCGATCATCGGGCTGGTCGCCGCCGAGATCCTTCGCGGGGCAGCGGCGCGGGAGTCCGACCGGCTGGTGAGCTCAGCGGTCTGAGGCGCGGGGGCCAGCGGCTCCATCGACACCCCGTCGCCGGGCCAGGGGCAGCGGGCCGCGCGCGTCCGCACCCGCTCAGGTCGCGCTGCGGCTCCGGTCCCCGCCGCGAAGGATCGACGTCATCTTCTTGCCCCTGGCCACCTCGTCGACCAGCGTGTCCATGTACCGGATCCTCTGCATCAGCGGGTCCTCGATCTCCTCGACGCGGATCCCGCAGATCAACCCCGTGATGAGCGAGGCGTGCGGGGTGAACGCGGGAGCCTCGGCGAAGAAGGTCTCCAGGTCGACCTCGGCGGAGATGGCTCGATCCAGACCGGCCGCGTCGTAGCCCGTCAGCCAGGAGATGACCTCGTCGACCTCGTCCTTGAGGTGGCCCTTCCGCTCGGCCTTGGCGACGTAGAGCGGGTAGATGCTGGCGAAGCTCATGGCGAAGATCCGATGTCGCGTCATGGTCCGACTCCCCTGTCGTCCCTCGGCCGGCCATCCGCCGGCCCGTAGAGGGAGGCTAACGGGTGCCACCTCGGTGGACCGCGGCCCCGGCACCGGTGCCCGCCGAGTCCGCACCGCACCACCGCTGGACGATGCCCGGCTGATCAGTCGTTGATGGCCTCGACGCCCTGCCGCCTGAGCTCCTGGACGCGGTCCCGCATGGCCTGGAGCACCTCGGGTGCGTGCCCCGGCCAGTCCAGGACCTCCTCGACCACGCGCAGCGGCTGGCGACTGCGGTAGGACCTCGTCGGGTTGCCGGGGTACTTCGTGTCCGTGAGGTTCGGGTCGTTCTCGATCGGGCCGGTGGGCTCGACACGATAGATCCGGCCGGGGCCGTCGCCGAGGGCGAGCTCGGCTCCCCAGGTCGCGGCGTCCATCGTTGCCGTGAGGTACACGAAGGTGGCCGGCCGTCCCTCGCCGAAGTTGGAGCTGCGGCCGGGTCCCAGCACGTCACCGGGCGTCAGGGCGGCTTTGGTGCCGTGGAAGAAGGGGCCCGCGTCCAGGACATCGGACGGGATCGGTTCGATCTCCATTCGCAGCCTCCGTCGGCGCCGTGTGGTCCGCCAGGTCGACCTCGACGGGGCAGCCGTCCCGGTCAGGGTCGCGGGCCGTCCAGCCCCACGAGCTTTCCGGCGATCCCGCCCGCCGCACGAAGCGCAGCACCCGCACCGAAACCGCTCGGCGCCGACGTCCCGCGGGCGTCGCGGGCCTCGACGAGCGCGTCCGTGAGCACCTGCCCGGCAGGGTGCCGCGGCGCCCACAGGTACAGCGACATGGCGCCGGGGACGGAGTTGACCTCGTTGACGACGAGCTCCTCGGTGGCCTCGTCATAGAGGAAGTCGACCCGGACGACGCCGGTCAGGCGGGTGACGGCAGCCACGCGGCGGGCCAGCTCTCCGGCCTGCTCGGTGACGGCCGCGGGGACGACGGCCGGGAACTCCCGCGGGGCGCTCGACAGGCCGGCCGCCGCGCCGGCGCCGCCGCCGAGGTACTTCTCGTCATAGGAGTAGACGGCCCCGTCCGGGCGCCGCAGCGGCTTCTCGAGGTCGGAGACCTCCAGCGCCGGCGCGGTGCGGAAGGAGATGTTGAGGTCGATCAGGTCCTTGCGGAACGGCTCGAGGACGGCACCGCCGCGCAGGTGAGCGCTGCTGCGACCGATGGCCCGCGCCGTGGCGACGTCCTCGACGATCTCGATGCCGATCGAGGAGCCGCCGAAGCGTGGCTTGACGATGTAGGGCCCGGCGAACGGCGGGTCGACCGCATCCTCCAGGGCCACGCGCGGGAGCGTCGGGATGCCGGCTGCGGTCATCACGCCGCCGAAGGCGAGCTTGTCCATGCCGAGCGCAGAGGCGTACATGCTCGACCCCGTCGCGGGGATGCCCAGCAGTCCGAAGAGTGCAGCGAAGCCGCCGCCCTCGCCGACACCGCCGTGCAGGCAGGAGAGCGCGGCATCCATCGCGAGCCGCTCGGAGCGGAGCCGACCCTTGACGAAGAGCCCGCTGTCGGCGCCGAGGCGCACCTCGACGGGACGCGACCCGGCAGGGGGGCCCTGGAGGTAGTCCGTGGCCTCGGTGCCGGCCGGCACCACGAACCAGTCGCCCGTCGGGGTCCAGTACAGCGGCGTGACCTGCGCACCGGTCGCCGTGAGCACGCGTTCGGCCTGAAGGCCGGTGAGGATGGAGATCTCGTACTCGGGGGACGGACCCCCGAAGACCACGGCCCAGCGGCTCTCAGACATCGAGCGGTTCACCTCACGGGTTCGGGGGCCACGATCACGGATAGTGGTCGGGCAGATCGTTCTCGTAGAGTATGACGCCCTGCGTGCCCACGACCTGCGTCGCCACGGCGACGGCCTGCTCCCGGCGGTCCGTCAGGTCGAAGCTCCCGCCCCTGCTCGTGACCCCCTCGACGAGCGCCGCGCGGTTGGTCCTGCCCACGACGACCACATGGGCGCCGAGCGTTGCGGCGTCAGCACCGAAGTCGGCGTTGCGACGGTGCTGGACGTGCCCGAGCTCGACCATCCCCGGTGTGACCAGGACGAGCCTGCCGCCGCGTGCCGAGGCGAGCCGCGCGGCCTCGGCGAGCGCGGCGTGCGAGCCGACGGGGTTCGCGTTGTACGTGTCGTCGACGACCAGCAGCCCGGTCCCGGTGTCCTGGACCTCGGCCCGGTGGGCGGCACGCGGCAGCGCGGCGAGCCGGTTCTCCAGGGCCGACACCTCGACGTCGAGCGCGAGCGCCACCCCGAGGGCGACCCCGAGGTTGACCCCGTGCGCGATCCCCTCGCCCAGGTGCAGCCTGTGTGCCTGGCCGCCCTGCTGGACGACGGCCTCGTGCACGAGCAGGTCCACGACGACATCGGCCTCGCGGGCCTCGTTCTCCGCCGTCCGCACGGAGCAGGTGACGACGCGCTTGCCCTCGGCCCGGCAGCGCTCGGCGAGGGCGCGGAGGCCGTCGTCGTCGATCGGGAGCACGACGGTGCTCGCGCGCTCGGTGATCTCGGACTTGGCCTGCAGGATCGTCTCGCGCGAGCCCATCCGCTCCAGGTGCGCCTCGCCGATCGTGGTGATGACCGCGATGTCCGGCGGGAACAGCGCGCAGAGCTCGCGGATCTCGCCCGGCCCGTAGGTGCCCATCTCGGCGACGAAGACCTCGGTGCCCTCGACGAGCCCGTCGTTGACCGCGCGGGAGAGCCCGAGCCGGTTGTTGAAGCTCGCCGGCGAGGCCACGACCCCGCGGCTCATGGCGAGCAGGTGGGCCACGTAGCCCTTGGTCGACGTCTTGCCGTAGGAACCGGTGATCGCGACGACCGTCGGTCGCACGCGGGCGAGCCGTCGCTGGGCCTTGGCGACGAACGGCGCGGACAGTCGCTTCTCGACGACGCCCATGAGCAGCGCGGCCAGGTCGACCGTCAGCGGCACGGTGACGGCGACGAGCGCCGTCGCCCCGGCACCGCCGAGCAGCGCGAGACCGATGAGCAGGACGGCGACGATCAGGACCCAGGCCAGCGCGAGGCGGCGAAGCCGGGAGGTCCACGCGAGCCGCGAGGTGCGGCCATGGACGCCGAGTCCGCGCGGCAGGACGGCGGCGAGCGCTGCGGCCACCAGGGCCGCCGGCTCGAGGATCGGCAGGACGGCCACCATGGCGAGCACCGCCGCGACCGCCGCGACCGCCAGGTCGAGCCGTGCGAGCGAGAGCCACAGCCGGGCGATCCGCGCCGCACGCCCCGGCAGGTAGTGCTCGCGCTGGCTGACCCGCAGCCAGCGCAGCCCGCCGACGACCGTCGCGGCGAGAACGCCTGCGAGGACCAGCCCGTCGAGGATCGTGCTCACGCGGACTCCTCGTCGGTCGAGCCGGCGTCAACGGACGGCACGGGCACCGACGGGGTGCTCGGCGCGGCCGTGGCGACGTCGAGAGCCTCCAGGATCGCGAGGCGCACCGCGTCCTGCAGCGCCCCGGTCATCAGGTGCCCCTCGCCCGGGACGACGTCGAGGTGCGCGCCGGGGACGATCCCCGCGGCCAGCCGCGCGCCCGCCAGTGGTGCGGAGTCGTCGAGCTCGCCCCAGACCAGGTGCACCGGGACGCGCAGCGCGGCGAGGTCCTCGCGGTAGTCCTCGCCGACGACCCGGACGAAGACGCCACGCATCACACCCTCGGCGGCGCGGTAGTCGTCGGAGCCGCTGTTCCGGCGCACCCGGTCCATGACCGACTGCGGGACCAGGTGGGCTGCCCGCAGGCGCTTGAGCACCCGGAAGACCAGCGAGGGCCGCGGCGGTGGGGTGGCGCGCACGAGGGGGGCGCCGGTGAGGACGAGCGAGGAGACGAGCTCGGGGTGTCGCACCGCCAGGCGGACCGCCACGCGTCCACCGAAGGAGTGCCCGACGACGACGAGGGGCCCGCTCCCGGCGAGCGCCTCGGCGAGGTGGTCGGCGTACTCGACGCTTCCCCATGCCTCGGGCGGGGCGGGGGTGGTGCCGAAGCCGGGGAGGTGGATCGCGAGTGCGTCGGTCCCGTCGAGGATCCGGCCGAAGTCGGCGCCGGAACGCTGCCAGCCGTGCAGGGCCAGGACACGCGGAGCGGCCTTGCCGACCCGGTCGGCAAGGAGGTCCCCCGCCACGACCGTCAGCACGGCGACGAGGCTAGCACCCGGCCGCCGTTAGGCTCGGCTGATGCACGAGGACCTCTCCCCCCAGACCCTTGCCGTCACCGCCGGACGCCCCGAGCGGACGGCCGGCGGGCCGGTCAACCCGCCCGTCGTGCTCTCCTCGACGTATGTCTCCGCCGGCGTCCCCGCACCCGGCGAGCTGCTGTACGCGCGCGCCGGGACCGAGACCTGGCAGCCCTTCGAGGCGGCGCTCGGCACCCTCGAGCGGAGCGCGCGCCCCGGCATCGTCTTCGGCTCCGGGATGGCAGCGATCGCCGCCTGCCTCGCCCTGGTGCCGGCCGGCGGCCGCGTCGTCGTGCCGCGGCACGCCTACCAGCTCACCCTCGCGCTCGTCGCCGACCTGAAGGAGCGCTGCGGGATCACGGCGACCTCGGTCGACATCGCCGATACCGACGCGGTGCTCGCTGCCGTCCGTGGCGAGGACGACGGCCCTGCGGCGATGCTCTGGGTCGAGTCGCCGACCAACCCGATGCTCGAGGTCGCGGACCTGCCGGCCCTCGTCGCCGGCGCGCACAGGTCCGGATCGCTCGTGGTCGTGGACAACACCTTCGCCACTCCCCTCGGCCAGCAGCCGCTCGTGCTCGGCGCCGACCTGGTGGTGCACTCGGTGACCAAGTACCTCGCCGGCCACTCCGACGTCGTGCTGGGCGCGGCGCTCGCGGACGACGGCGGCCTCCATGCACGCCTGACCGCCTACCGGACGCTGCACGGCGCGATCGCCGGCCCGTGGGAGGTCTGGCTCGCGCTGCGCGGGCTGCGGACGCTCGCCCTGCGCGTCGAGCGCTCCCAGGCCAGCGCACTGGTCCTCGCGGCGCGGCTCGCGGAGCACCCGGCCGTCGCCGAGGTCCGTCACCCCGGCCTGCCGTCCGACCCGGGGCATGCACGCGCCACCGCGCAGCTGAACGGCTACGGCTCGATCCTCGGACTGCGCCCCCACGGCGGGCCCGAGGCGGCCGACCGGGTCGTGGCGGCCGTCCGGCTCTGGCTCCCGGCGACGAGCCTCGGCGGCGTGGAGTCGAGCCTCGAGCGCCGTCGGCGGTTCGCGACGGAGTCGGTGACCGTCCCGGCGGACCTGCTGCGGCTGTCGGTCGGGATCGAGGACGTCGAGGACCTCTGGCGCGACCTCGACCAGGCACTGCGCAGCGCCGTCGCCGATCACGACCCCCTGCGCGGGGTGCACTGACGGGGAGGGCTGCACGGGCCCGGTCCCGCTCCGGGCGAGCACCCGTCCTGGCCCCAACGCTGAGCGGCCCCCTCACACCGCCGGGGTCGTCTGCGGTTCCCGGACGGCTGCGCTCCGGACGGCCGCCTGCCAGAGCCCGAGCTGCAGCACCCCGAGCACGGCGACATACGGCAGCAGCGCACCGATCCCTGCCCGCTGCGCGATCGCCCCGGCGAGCCAGGGCAGCGCGGATCCACCGATCACCGACACCGCGTTCATCAGGCCGATCGCTGTCGGGACCAGCGCCGGAGCTGTCATCGTCGGCAGGAGCGCCATCGCCGTCGGGACGAGCGGGCCGAGGAAGAACCCCAGCAGCACGAACCCTCCGGGGACGACGGCATCGGGCGCGACCCAGGTGAGCAGCGCGGCGAGGACCACCCCTGCCATGCACCCGAGCATCATCCGGCCGGAGGTGACGCGCCACCGGTCGGCGAGCGGGCTGATCACGAACCGGCCGATCGTCAGTCCGAGCCAGTACCCGCTGACCACGTAGCCCGCGGCGATCG
>JBBRGX010000110.1:0-9291 GCA_038223605.1 Actinomycetales bacterium
CCGGCGTCCTCGGGACCATGGGCCCGCCTCGACGCACCCTGCGGGTCCGGATGATGGGGTGCCCGCCGTTCCCGGCGGCGGTCCTCGACGACGAGAGGCTGTCGGAGATGCGTGACGTGTCCGCCCTGTTCCGGCCCGGCAGCATCGGTCGGCTCGCGGTGCCGAACCGGATCGTGCTCGCGCCGCTGACGACGCGGATGGCCTCGCCCGACGGTGCGGTCAGCGCACGCGAGATCGCCTACCTCGTGGCGCGCGCCCGTGGCGGGGCCGGGCTCCTCGTCTCCGCGCCGATGCTCTCCTCCACGGCTCATGAGGCGTTCTCCGGAACGATGGCCCGCGCCGACGACGAGCGCTTCCTGCCGGGGCTGGTGAGGCTGGTCGACGCCGTCCATCGGGCCGGTGGGCTGATCAGCGTCCAGCTCTCGCCAGGGAGCGGACGGCTCGGTCCGCCGGAACCCGGGGGCAGCACTCCGGTCTCGTCCTCAGCGACGCCGTGGGTGCGCGACCCGTCCCTCGCCTGCCGACCGCTGGACGAGTCGGAGATCCTCGCGGCCGTCGAGGACTTCGGTTCCGCTGCTGAGCTGCTCGCCAGGGCCGGCGTCGACGCCATCGACGTGCACGGCCATGGGGGCTTCCTTGTCGACCAGTTCCTCAGCGGGTTGTGGAACCAGCGGACCGACGGGTGGGGCGGGTCCCTCGCCGCCCGAGCACGCTTCGCCCTCGCCCTCGTCGGTGCCGTGAAGGATGCCGTCCCCGGGCTCCCGGTCAGCTTCCGTCTCTCGACAGCGCACCACCTGCCCGGCGGCCGTGAGGTCGAGGAGTCCATCGAGATCGCCGGGCTGCTGCAGGAGGCGGGGATCGACCTGCTCATCTGCGAGGAGGGTGCGGCGATGTCCCCGGCGTGGATGGCGCCGGCCAGCTATCTGCCGGGTGACGCCCACCTGGCCTCGGCTGCTGCCCTCGCGCGTCACCTGCGGGTCCCGGTGATGGTTGCCGGCAGCCTCACGCCGATGCGGGCGGCCCAGGCCGTCGATACCGGGGAGATCGCGTTCGCGGGGATGGGGCGCGCCCTCCTCGCCGATCCGGACCTGCCTCGCGCGCTCGCGGCCGGTCGGCCCGACGACGTCCGGCCGTGCGTCCGCTGCAACGCCTGCCTCGACGCCGTGCGCTCGGGCCGGGCGCTGCGCTGCGCGGTCAACCCCCTGGCGGGACGCGAGGCAGGAGTGACGGTGCGCCGCGTCGCGCGGCCACGACGGGTCGTGGTGGTCGGCGGCGGGCCGGCCGGGCTCGAGGCGGCCCGGGTCGCGGCGCTGCGCGGTCATGTCGTCGACCTGTACGAGGCCCGCTCGGTGCTCGGCGGGACCCTGGCCGATGCCGCAGGACCGCCCTTCAAGGCCGAGCTGCGCGAGCTCGTGCGCTGGTACGTGCACGTCCTCGGGGAGCTGGACGTCACGGTGCACCTCGACCGGCCGGTGCGTCCGGGCTCGTCGGTCCTCGCGCGGGCCGAGGTCGTCGTCGTGGCCACCGGCGGGGATCGGGTCCGGCCGCTCGATGTTGCAGGTCTGGACCGACCGGAGGTCGTCGACGTCCGGGCGGTGCACCTCGGTGCGCCCGTCGGTCGCCGCGTCGTGGTGGCCGGTGGAGGGTTCGCCGGCTGCGATGCGGCGCTCGCGCTCGCGATCGACGGGCACCAGGTCACGGTGCTGGAGGAGAGCGAGGAGCTCGCCTCGGGTGCCGCCGTCGTCCAGCGCGGAGCTCTCCTCGCCGCGCTCGAGGCGAACGGGGTCGAGCTGCGGACCGGACATCGGCTCGTGGCGATCGACGACGACGGGGTCCTGGTCGAGGCGGTGGGCGATCGTTGCGTCGTGCCCGCTGACACGGTGGTGCTCGCTCTCGGTGTCCGGACCTGCGACGAGCTCGTCGGCCCGGGCGCCCTGGAGGACCCGCGGGTCTGGGTCGTCGGTGACGCCGCAGCACCGGGAGATGTCGGAGCGGCGATCCACTCCGCCTTCGACGCCGCGCTCGCGTTCTGAGCGGAGGTCCCCGGCTCCACGCGGGGAGGCGAGCGGGTCGGCGCCGCGCCTCGGTCGACCTCCCCGCGTGGGCCGATGACCCGCGAGGACCGTGCGGACCCCTGCGGACCGATGGACCGTCCCCGCGGCTGCGTGAGGGAATTGTCCGATCGGCATTGCTGTTCACGCGACCGAATGGTTGAATCTTCTACAACACCGGATCGGGAGCTCTCATGATGCAGTTCGGAATCTTCAGCGTCGGCGACGTCACCACGGACCCGACCACAGGTCGTACGCCGACCGAGGCCGAGCGGATCCAGGCGATGCTGGCGATCGCCCTCAAGGCCGAAGAGGTGGGCCTGGACGTCTTCGCGACGGGGGAGCACCACAACCCGCCGTTCGTCCCCTCCTCGCCCACCACGATGCTCGGCTGGATCGCCGCCCGTACCGAGCGCATCCTGCTGTCGACCGCCACGACGCTGATCACCACGAACGACCCGGTGAAGATCGCCGAGGACTACGCGATGCTCCAGCACCTGGCCGGCGGTCGGGTCGACCTCATGATGGGCCGCGGCAACACCGGGCCGGTCTACCCCTGGTTCGGCAAGGACATCCGCGAGGGCCTCGGGCTCGCCCTGGAGAACTACGCCCTGCTGCGCCGCCTGTGGCGCGAGGACGTCGTCGACTGGCAGGGCCGGTTCCGCACCCCGCTGCAGTCCTTCACCTCGACCCCGCGGCCGCTGGACGGAGTGCCGCCGTTCGTCTGGCACGGCTCGATCCGCAGCCCCGAGATGGCCGAGCAGGCTGCCCTCTACGGTGACGGCTTCTTCCACAACGCGATCTTCTGGCCGATGGAGCACACGGCCCGGATGGTCCACCTGTACCGCGGGCGTTTCGAGCACCACGGCCACGGCGGGGCCGACCAGGCGATCGTCGGGCTCGGCGGCCAAGTCTTCATGCGAGCGAGCTCCCAGGACGCCGTCCGCGAGTTCCGACCGTTCTTCGACGTCGCACCCGTCTACGGCCACGGGCCGTCGCTCGAGGAGTTCTCTGCCCAGACGCCGCTGACCGTCGGCAGCCCGCAGCAGGTCATCGACCGCTACGCCGCGATGCGCGACCACGTGGGCGACTACCAGCGCCAGCTCTTCCTGATGGACCACGCGGGCCTTCCGCTGCACACGGTCCTGGAGCAGATCGAGATCCTCGGTGCCGAGGTCGTCCCGGTGCTGCGCCGCGAGCTCGCCGTCGGCCGGCCAGCGCACGTCCCGGACGCCCCGACCCATGCCTCGCTCGTCGCGGCCGCAGGCGGAGGGCGCGAGGCGACCGTGCACGCCGCGGCCGACGACGTCACCGGCAGCTCGCCGGACGTGGTGGTGAGCCGATGACCGCCGCCGCGTCGCCTCGGCGCCTGGTGACGATCTCCTCGGGGCTGCGCCAGCCCTCGAGCACCCGCCTGCTCGCCGATCGGATGACCAGAGCAGCGATCGCAGCACTCGCCGGCGCCGGGGTCGAGGTGGAGCCGACGACGATCGAGCTCCGGGAGCACGCCCGCGACCTCACGACGATGATGCTCACCGGCTTCCCCAGCCCGACCGTGAGCGCCGTTCTCGACATGGTGGCCGAGGCCGATGCGGTGATCGTCGTCACGCCGATCTACTCCGGCTCCTACCCGGGGATGTTCAAGGACCTGGTCGACCTCCTCCCGGAGAAGTCGCTCGCCGGGGTTCCGGTGCTCATGGGGGCGACGGCCGGGACGGCGAGGCATGCCCTCGCGCTCGAGCACACCCTGCGGCCGCTGCTCAGCTACCTGCGGGCGCTCGTCGTGCCGACCGGTGTCTTCGCTGCGACCGAGGACTTCGGCGAGTCGGCCGGCACCCCCGCCGACGCGGCTCCCCTGTCCGGGCGGATCGAGCGGGCCGTCGGGGAGCTCGCTTCGCTCGTCGTCGGGCGGCCCCCTCGCAGCCGTCGGGACCCGTTCGCGGTCCCCGACCTCGGCGCGATCCTCGGACGGGCGCCCGGTCAGGAGTGAGCGCGTCTCGTTCCCGGGACGAGGACGCCGATGGCCCGCTGGCGACGGGACGGCGCACCGTAGAGCGCAGCAGAGAGGGTGTGCACGGCCTGCTCGATCTCGCCGAGGGCCCGCGTGTAGTCCGTGCTCTTGCCCCCGTAGGGATCGGCGATCTCGTCGTCCGACGGGCGCTCAGGAGGGCGGCGCGCGGCTCCGGCGAGGCCGATGAACTGGGTGAGTCGCTCGGCCATGGTGCCCGTCGTCCCGGCGTCCAGCCACACGCTGTGGGCGAGCCGGGCGAGCTCGCGCAGAGTGAAGGTCCGCCGGACGGCCGAGGGGTGCAGGCCGACGATCTCCGCCCGGTGGGCCAGCGTCATCCCCACGATGAGCGTCGAGTCGCGGACCATCGCCCGGGTGAGCTGACGGGCGTGGTGCTCGACGGTCGGCACCGACATCGCATCGAGCAGGGCAGCCATCGCCGGTGACACGCCGCTGCCGACGACAGCGCGAGTGCCGGCGCTGCGGACCTGGACCGTGGAGTCGGCGCCGATCGATCGGGCCAGCAGCGCCTGGGCCGCCGGCGAGCGGCAGATGTTCCCGGTGCACACGACGAGCACCGATGCCGGCTGCGCAAGGACGGCACGGGGCTCGGTCGCCGGAGTCATCTTCGGGATTCTGCCGTACGGGGAGGCTGAACGCTCCCCCAGGACCACCTCTCGGTCGTCCGAATTGTCCTGATCCTGCGAGGTCAGTCCTGGCCGACGCCGAAGAAGGAGGCCATCGCACCGCTGAACAGGTCCGCGCCCTTGATCCGGCTGGTCTCGACCGGGCCGAGGACCCGCCGGGTGCCGTCGGCGTCGACGATCTGCGAGGCCCCGCCCTGCGGTCCGAGCGGCAGCACGAAGAGCTCGGCGGCCGCCTGGTAGGTGGCGCGGGGCTCGTCTCCCTCGATGATCGAGCGGATGTTCGCGGCGACCACCGCTGCGTGCGCCCTGGCCGCCGTCGCGCGCTTGTTCTCCGCGACGTCGGTGACGTCCCCGACCGCCCAGACCGTCGGGTGCCCGACGAGCTGCAGGTGCGGGGTGACCGGGAGCGTCCCGTTGGCGTGCATACCGACCTTGAGCCGGGCGTCGAGGTGGTCGGAGGCCGCATCCGTCCCGTAGCAGCGGAACCACATCTGCGCGCTCAGCCGGGTGCCCGACTCGGTGTGCACCGTGAAGGGGTCGTGGACCCCGACGTCCGACCTCGGCAGGTACGCGAGCCCGGTGCCGAGCTCGAGCCGCACCTTCCGGTCGCCGAGCTGGTCGAGCAGCAGCTGGCGCAGCTCGGGGAGGTGGTCACCGGGAAGGATGTGGTCCTCCTGCTCGACGAGGATCACCTCGATGTCGGGGAAGGCCGAGGTGATCTCGCCGGTGAGCTCCAGGCCGACGGCACCGGCCCCGACCACGAGGATCTGCTGGCAGGCCGCCATGTCGGCGCGCAGCCGCTCGAGACGGGACTGCGCGGACGCGGCGCTGGACTCGAGGTACCGCGCAGGGAAGGGGTAGCCGGTCCCCGTCGCAAGGACGATGTGATCGGCCTCGATCGACTCGTGGGAGCTCAGGCGCACAAGTCCCGGCGCGACGGTGCGGGCGCGGTCGCGCACCACGCGGCCACGCGTCAGGAGATGGTCGTAGGGGTAGAACACCCGCTCGTCCCATGACGGGTCGACGACCGCGCGCAGCGCAGCGGTCGTGTGCACGAACGTGTCCCTCGGCTCGACGAGCACGACGTCGGCGAACTCGTCGAGAGCACGAGCCACCGCGCTGCCGCCGTAGCCGCCACCGACCACCACCACGCGTGTCGCCACCAGAGCCTCCTCGGATCCCACTGCCGTTCCCCACGCGAACGGCAGGGCGATGCCATTGTCCATCGTCCGCAGTGCGACACGTGGCTCCTGGGGACCAATGTCCCGCCGTGGTGCCGACGCGAGTCCTGCTCCGCCTCATCTCCGGCGTCTGCGGGCCGATGAGGTCGTCGAACACAACCGGAGGTGTGCATGGTCGACGAGGCGGAGTCAGGGCGCGAGGAGCGTGTCCCGGTCTCGCTGTCGGCGTCCCTCCGCCACGCTCCCGGACGCCCTGCCCCCTGGCTGCTCGTGATGGTCTCCGGTGCCGTGCTCCTTGCGCTCGCCCTGGTCGCCGGGATCCCCGACCGGTGGTGCCTGGCCGCCGTCGCCTCCGTCACGGTCGTGGTGCTCCTCAGCCCGCGCGGTCCGGCGCCCGATCGACCGCTCGCCTGGAACCTCTTCGCCCTTGCGGCCGGGCTGGTCGCGGTCGGCGCGCTCCTCGACTCGTCCACCGGCTCAGCGGCGATCGAGGTCCCGGCGACCGTGCTCGGCGGCCTGACGGTCTTCGCGGGCGCCGTCGCCCTCGGCCATCGGCGCGACGAGCACTTCGTCGGTGCGGCGCTCCTTGACTCCGCTGCGCTCGGGCTGGTGGCCGGGATCGTGCTCTGGTCGCTCGTCGCCGTCCGCACGGGCGGCGACGCTGGGGCCCTGCACCCGTCGATCGAGCTCGCGTTCGACGTGGCGACCCTCGCGCAGGTCCGCTTCCTCAACGCCTCCAGGACCGACGGCACTCGTGTGCTCCGGCTGCTCTCCGCCGGCCTTCTCGTCGGCACCCTCAACGACGTGATCGCCGCGCTGGCGACCGCCCAGGTCCTCGACCTGCCGTCGCCGGTGCTCACGGTGCTCGGGGCGGCGCCGTTCGTCCTCTGGTGCGGTGCGGCGCTCGACCCGTCGCGGGCCGCTCTCGGGAGGGGTCATGCCGCTCGACGCGCGTTCACGCTGCGACGGGTGCTCATCCTGGGGCTCGCCATCCTCGTCGCTCCGGTCCTGGGGGTCGTCGCCCTGCGCCGGGGCGAGCTCACGCTGCTCCCGCCGCTCGTCGCGGTCCACCTCGGGACGGTCGGGATCGTCGTCGCCCGGATGTTCGGGCTGGTGGGCCGGCTGCGGGCACAGGCTGCGCGCCTCGCCCACAGCATCGACACCGACGCGTTGACCGGTCTGGAGAGCGAGCACCGGTTCACCTCGAGGCTCGACGCGGCCCTGAGCTCGGCCGACGGCGACCGGTACCTCCTTGCCATGAGCCTGTCCGGGATCTCCGAGCTCAACGACGCGCTCGGCCGCGCGATCGCCGACGACGTCATCCTCGCCGCGTCCTCGGTCATCCGGCGCGAGAGCGGTCGGGGTGCGACGGTCGCTCGCACGGGGGCCGGGGAGTTCGCCGTCCTTCCGGTGGACGGGACGAGCCGTGACGCGGTGGCGGACCTCGCCTCCCGGATCCACGCCACGTTTCAGGTGCCGCTGGCCGTGCGGGGCCTCCAGGTCCCGGCAGCCGTCGTCCTGGGGATCGCCGAGCTGACGTCGGACTGCACCGACGGCGCGGCGGTCCTGCGTCGCTGCGGCCACGCCGTCGCGGTAGCGCGGGAGAGCCCGTCGGGAGTGGTCTGGTACGGGCCGTCGATCGCCGCGGGTGCCGAGCTCGCGGTCGAGCTCATCTCCGAGCTCAGGGACGCCATCGCCGCCGGTCAGCTCGTCGTGCACTACCAGCCCCAGGTCGATCTCACGACGGGCCTGGTGGTCGGTGTCGAGGCCCTGGTGCGGTGGGCGCACCCGACCCGAGGTCTGCTGCCCCCCGCGGCCTTCGTCCCCGCAGCCGAGCGCAACGGCGCCATCCGGCTTCTCACGCTCGTCGTGCTCGACCGCAGCCTCGCGCAGTGCTCGGCCTGGGACGCGATGGGCCACCAGGTCACCGTCGCCGTGAACCTCTCCGCCCGCAACCTGCTCGACACCGCGCTCGTCGAGGACGTCCGCACCCTCCTGGCCACCTATCGTCTCCCTGCTGCCCGGCTCGAGCTCGAGATCACGGAGACCATGGCGATGCTGGACCCGGTCCGCTCGGCCGAGGTGCTCCAGGGCCTCGCCGACCTCGGGGTGAGCCTCTCGGTCGACGACTACGGCACGGGCTACGGTTCCCTCGCCTACCTCCAGAAGCTCCCGGTCTCGAGGCTGAAGATCGACCGGTCCTTCGTCGCCGCGATCGGTACCGATCCGGTGAGCGCTGCGATCGTGCGCTCGACGATCGATCTCGCCCGGCAGGTGGGGCTCGGCGTGGTCGCCGAGGGGGTGGAGGACGAGGAGACCCTCGCTGCGCTGCGCGAGATGGGCTGCGACGTCGCCCAGGGCTTCGTCCTCGGACGAGGCGTCCCCGCCGCGGCGGCGCAGGAGCAGTGGCAGGAGATCGAGGATCGGCTCAACGAGCCGACGGTTCCTCGTCCCCGAGCCCGGCGCGAGTGACAACGGTTCTGCCGCGGTGCCCCGCCGTCCCAGGGCCGCACGCAGGTTCGGACAGGCTTGCCTTGCTGGCGCGCACGCTCAACCCTGCCTAGGTTCTGCCCATGAGCGATCTCGATCGAGTCCCGGCCATGACGAGCACCGAGCCGCACGGTGGCAACGGCATGCGGGCACGGCTCAACTGGCTGCGTGCGGGCGTGCTCGGTGCGAACGACGGCATCATCTCGACCGCAGGCCTGGTCATCGGTGTCGCAGCCGCCACGACGAACCGCACGGCGATCCTCACCGCTGGTGTCGCCGGCCTCGTCGCCGGCGCGGTCTCGATGGCGCTCGGCGAGTACGTCTCGGTGAGCAGCCAGCGCGACACCGAGCGGGCGCTGATCGAGCGGGAGCGGCGCGAGCTGCTGGAGGACCCGGAGGGCGAGCTCGAGGAGCTCGCCGGGATCTACCGGTCGAAGGGGCTGTCGCCCGCGACGGCTCGGGCCGTCGCCGAAGAGCTCACTGCGATCGACCCGGTCAAGGCGCACCTGGACGCCGAGCTGGGCCTGGACGCCGAGGACCTGACGAACCCCTGGCATGCCGCTGTCGCGTCCGCCATCGCCTTCGTCGTCGGTGCTGCGCTCCCGCTCCTCGCGGTCTTCCTCTCGCCCGCGGCGACCCGGATCGGGATCACGTTCGTCGCGGTCCTCATCGCCCTGGTGGTCACCGGCTCCGTCTCGGCTCACCTGGGCGGCGCCGGTCGGCGTCGCGCGATGCTGCGCCTGGTCGTCGGCGGCGCCCTGGCGATGGCCGCCACGTTCGGCATCGGTGCCCTGCTGGGAGCGACCGGCATCTAGCAGCGCCGGCCTCGGGCGTCTCAGCCCGAGGCGCGGACGATGAGCTCGGCCCCGAACAGCTCCGGCTCGACGGGCAGCGGCCCGCCCGCGAGGATCCCC
>JBBRGX010000111.1:0-9164 GCA_038223605.1 Actinomycetales bacterium
CGCGGCTGGCTGTCGCGCTGCTGGCCCGTGACCTGCGGCTGGTTGCGCTGCTGACCGAGGACCTGCGGGTTCTCGCGCTGCTGGCCGGCGACCTGCGAGGCACCGTCGGCCTCGACGGGCGCACCCTCGGCGCGACCTGCGCGCCGCGAACGGCGGACGTCGACGGCACCACGGGCGGCCTCCGCCGCGCGGGCCGCGCGGTCCTCCGCCGCCTCGTTCCCGTGCCGGGGTGCTGCGTCCTGGGCAGCAGGCTCGCGCGCTGCGCTCGTCGGCTCCGCGATCCGGCGTGCGCGGACCGAGCGGCTGGAGCCGGCGTCGTCCGCGTCGTCGCGCTGGGGGGCTGAGCTGCTGTGCTGATCGCTGATCGGCGCGGCGACCGTCGGCTCGGCAGCCGGGGACGTGGCGTCAGCCTTGACGCGCGAGGTGGCACGACGGGCCGCGGGCGCGGTCTTGGCCGGCGCGGCAGTCTCGGTGGTGGCGGGGCGCCCGCCGGATCGCCGGTCACGGATCGCCGTGACGAGCTCGCCCTTGCGCATCGCCGATGCGCCGGAGAGGCCCAGCTCAGCAGCAAGGACCTGGAGCTCAGGCAGCCGGAGCGTGGACAGGGCCGCACCGCGGGAACGCTCGGTGGTGGCCTCGATGGTGTCTGACACGAAGGATCCTTCCCCCTCGTCGGCGGCCGACAGGTGGGCCGCGTGGGTCGACGCCCGATCGACGGGCGTTCCTCGCACCACCGGTGTGCGCGAGCAGACCGGGCGGTGGTGAGTGTGATCCCCGCCTACCCGCAGATCTGCGGGTACCGGCGCAACTGGTGCGCGGTACCGGGGGGATTGAGCTCACCATAGCACCGGGCGGATCCGACGCACGCACCGCGGCCACGGCGCGCACGAGTTCACCCGCGTGGGTGAGCTCGGCTCAGATCCGCTCGGCCAGGGCCCCGTCGGCGAAGCCCGGGTGCAGCACGGTCCAGGTGTCGGGCGAGGAGTCGAGCACCTCGGCCCGGACCCGGTCCCCGGCGTCGCCGTCGCTCGCCCGCTCGAGGACCAGGACCGAGGGTCCGGCGCCGGAGACGACGGCGGCCTGCCCGGCGGCACGCAGGGCCTGCACGAGGCGCCAGGTCGCCGGCATCACACCCGCGCGGTACTCCTGGTGGAGCCGCTCCTCCGTCGCCTCGAGCAGGAGCTCCGGCCGCTGGCACAGGGCCTGCACGAGCAGCGCCGAGCGCCCTGCGGTGAAGGCGGCGTCCGCGTGCGGAACGGTCGCGGGGAGCACTCCCCTGGCCGTCTTCGTCGCCAGCCGCGTCGTCGGGACGAGCACCACCGGCTCGACGTCGGGGTGCAGGAAGAGCTGCGTGGCATGCGGGCCGTCGGGACCGGTCCAGGAGATCGTTCCGCCGCCGAGGATCGCCGGGGCCGCGTTGTCCGGGTGCCCCTCGAAGGCGGAGGCGATGCGGAACGCCGCCGTGTTGTGCAGCGCCTCTGGCTCGCCGATGAGCATCCGCACCGCAAGGATCCCCGCCACGACGGCGGCGGCCGAGGAGCCGAGCCCCCTGCCGTGCGGGATCGTGTTGTGGCACACCAGGTGCAGACCGACCTGAGGCGCGCCGACATCGTCGAGAGCCGCGCGGATCGCCCGCACGATGAGGTGGTCCTCCCCCGTCGGCAGCTCACCGGCACCCTCTCCCGTGACCTCGACGAGCACCTCGGTGCTGCCCAGGGCACGCACCTCGATCTCGTCCCAGACGCCGAGGGCCAGGCCCATCGCGTCGAAACCGGGGCCGAGGTTCGCACTGGTCGCGGGGACCCTGACCCTGACGTGATCCGCACCGAGCCTCATTCGCCTGCCTCCAGCCCGAGTGCTGAGACGATCGACATGACGTCGGCGGAGACCCGCTGCGGCGTGACCTCCGAGCCGTCGGGGGTGCGCAGTGCCCACTGCGGATCCTTCAGCCCGTGGCCGGTGACGGTGATCGTGATGCGCGCGCCCGCCGGGACGCGCCCCTGCTCGGCCAGCATGAGCAGCCCGGCGACCCCGGCGGCGGACGCGGGCTCGACGAACACGCCGACCTGCGCGGACAGGAAACGGTGCGCAGCAAGGATCTGCTCGTCGGTCACCGACTCGATCAGGCCGCCCGACTCGTCGCGGGCGGCGAGCGCCTGCTGCCAGGACGCCGGGTTGCCGATCCGGATCGCGGTGGCGATCGTCTCGGGCTGGTCGACCGGGTGGCCGAGGACGATCGGCGCGGAGCCGGCGGCCTGGAAGCCCCACATCGCCGGACGGTGCGTCGCGGGGCCGTCGGCCGCGTACTCGGTGAACCCGCGCCAGTAGGCGGTGATGTTCCCGGCGTTGCCGACCGGAAGGCAGTGGATGTCAGGTGCGTCACCCAGCACGTCGACGATCTCGAAGGCGCCGGTCTTCTGGCCCTCGATGCGGTCCGGGTTGACGGAGTTGACGAGCTCGACCGGGTAGGCATCGGCGAGCTTGCGCGCGGCCACCAGGCAGTCGTCGAAGTTGCCGTCAACCTGGAGCAGCCTCGCTCCGTGCGCGACGGCCTGGCTGAGCTTGCCCATCGCGATCTTGCCGTCCGGGACGAGCACGGCGCAGGTCATCCCGGCGGCGACGGCATAGGCAGCCGCCGAGGCCGAGGTGTTCCCGGTCGACGCGCAGACCACGACCTTCGCCCCGCGCGCCGCGGCGGCCGAGATCGCGGTGGTCATCCCGCGGTCCTTGAAGGAGCCGGTCGGGTTCATCCCCTCGACCTTCAGGTGCACCTCGGCACCCACGGCACGACTCAGGGCCGGGGCCGGCACCAGCGGGGTGCCCCCCTCGCCGAGGGTGATCACCCGGGTGCTCACGTGCGCGGGCAGACGGTCGGCGTACTCGGCGATGACGCCACGCCAGGGTGTGGCCACCTCAGGCTCCTTCGACTCTCAGGACGGACAGGATGCCCTCGACGACGTCGAGCACCCGCAGGTCGGCGACGGTCGCGGCCAGGTCGGCCTCGCGCGCTCCGTGGGTGATGACGAGCAGCTCGGCCGTGCGCCCCTCGTCGGAGCCGCCGGACTGCCGGACCCCCTGGAGCGAGACGCCGTGACGGGCGAAGACGGTGGCAACGGTGGCGAGCACGCCGGGTCGGTCGGCCACGCGCAGGTGCACCTGGTATCGGGTCCTGGCCGCACCGACACCGTGCACCGGAAGGTCCGCGTACCGGGACTCGATCGGGCCCTTGCCGCCGAGCACGCGATGCCGCGCGACGGTGACGACGTCACCGAGGACGGCGCTCGCCGTCGGCGCACCGCCGGCGCCGCGGCCGTAGAACATGAGCTCACCTGCGGCCTCGGCCTCGACGAAGACGGCGTTGAATGCCCCGTGCACGCCGGCCAGGGGGTGGTCGGCCGGCACCAGCGCCGGGTGCACCCGGACGACGACACCGTCGGTGCCGTGCTCGTCGGGCAGTCGCTCGGCGACCGCGAGGAGCTTGAGGACGTGACCGGTACGGTGCGCCCAGGCGACGTCGTCGGCCGTGACGCCGGAGATGCCCTCACGGTGCACGTCGTCGACGCTGACCCGCGTGTGGAAGGCCAGGGAGGCGAGGATGGCGGCCTTGGCCGCGGCGTCGAAGCCCTCGATGTCGGCCGTCGGGTCCGCCTCGGCGTAGCCGAGCTCCTGGGCCTGCGCGACCGCCTCGGCGAGACCCATGCCCGTCGTGGTCATCTGGTCGAGGACGTAGTTCGTCGTGCCGTTGACGATGCCGAGCATCCGGGTGATGCGATCACCGGCCAACGACTCCCGCACGGGCCTGACCAGCGGGATCGCGCCCGCGACGGCAGCCTCGAAGTAGAGGTCGGTCCCGGCGGCGTCGGCGGCCGCGTACAGCGTCGGGCCGTCCTCGCCGAGCAGGGCCTTGTTCGCGGTGACGACGGCGGCACCCGCGGCGATCGCGCGGAGCAGCAGGGTGCGCGCGGGCTCGATGCCGCCCATCACCTCGATGACCACGTCCGCCCGGTCGACGAGGCCCTCGGCGTCGGTCGTCAGGAGGGAAGGGTCGATGACCGCGTCCCGTGGCGTCGCGAGATCGCGCACGGCGATCCCCACGAGCTCGAGCGGTGCTCCGACCCGCGCGGCGAGCTCGTCGGCCTGGGTCACGAGCAGGCGGGCCACCTCGGTCCCCACGACGCCACAGCCGAGCAGTGCCACGCGCAGGCTCACCGGAAGTCCGCCTCTCGTCCGCTCGACACCGTCCGCGCCGGAGCGCGCCCAGGATACGGGTGAGCAGGGTGCCCGGGGGCGGTTGTCCGCGGACGGGGCCGCCGAGGTCAGGAGACGTCGAGCGCGAGGAGGTCGTCCTCTGTCTCGCGCCGGACGAGCACCCGCATGGCTCCGTCCGCGACGGCGATCACGGGCGGTCGCGGCACGAGGTTGTAGTTCGAGGCCATCGAGCGGCCGTAGGCGCCGGTCGCGGGAACGGCGAGCAGGTCGCCGGCGTGGATGTCGCCCGGCAGGTCGACGTCGTGCACGACGATGTCGCCGCTCTCGCAGTGCTTGCCGACCACCCGCGCCAGCACCGCTGCCGCGTCGGAGGAGCGCGAGACGACGGAGGCCGAGTACCGCGCGCCGTACAGCGCAGGGCGCAGGTTGTCGCTCATCCCTCCGTCGACCGAGACGTAGGTGCGGACCACGCCCCCGTCGAGCGGGACGGGCTTGACGGTGCCGACCGTGTAGAGCGTCACCGTCGAGGGGCCGACGATCGCCCGGCCGGGTTCGATCGAGATCCGCGGCACGGCGGTGCCGAGCTCGCTGCAGGCCGCATCCACGACGCCGGCGACGTCCTTGGCCACCCGGGCGGCGTCGAGCGGGACCTCGCCGGGCAGGTAGGCGATCCCGTAGCCGCCGCCGAGGTCGACCTCCGGCACCAGGTGGCCCGTCGCCGCCGCCAGCTCGGCCCTCAGGGCGAGGACGACGCGGGCCGCGGCCTCGAAGCCAGAGGGGTCGAGGATCTGGCTGCCGATGTGCGAGTGCAGGCCGATGAGCTCGAGCTCAGGCCTGGCCAGGACGGCGAGCAGGCCGGTCATCGCCTGGCCCCCGGTGACCGACAGGCCGAACTTCTGGTCCTCGTGCGCGGTGGCGATGTACTCGTGGCCTCCGGCGTGCACCCCCGTGGTCACCCGGAGCATCACCGGGGCGGGGCGGCCGGCCCGATCGGGACGCGCCGCCACGGCATCGGCGACGCGTTCGATCTCCACGAGCGAGTCGACGACGATCCGCCCGACCCCGGCGTCGAGCGCCCTGGCGATCTCGGCGTCGGACTTGTTGTTCCCGTGCAGGCCGATGTCCACGCCGGGGATGCCGGCGCGCAGCGCGACCGCGAGCTCTCCCCCGGTGGCCGTGTCGATGCGCAGCCCTTCCTCGTGCGCCCATCGAGCGACCGCGGTGCACAGGAAGGCCTTGCCTGCGTAGTAGACGTCGACGCCGGTGCCGATCGCGGCGAACGCCTCGGTGAAGCCCACCCGGAAGGCTCGCGCCCTGGCCCGGAAGTCGGCCTCGTCGAGCACGTAGGCCGGGGTGCCGTGCTCGGCGGCGAGAGCGCGCAGGTCGACCCCGGCGATGCTCACCGCTCCGTCTGACCCGCGGCTGGTCCCGGCCGGCCAGAGGTGACGATCGAGCGTCACATCCGCTCCGGAGCGCTCACACCGAGCAGGTCGAGGCCGTTCGCGAGCACCTGACGGGTCGCGTCGTTGAGCCACAGACGCGTCCGGTGCAGGTCGGTGACCGGCTCCGCACCGAGCGGCGAGACGCGGCACTGGTCGTACCACTTGTGGTAGCCGCCGGCGAGCTCCTCCAGGTACCGCGCGACGCGATGCGGCTCGCGCAGCTCGGCGGCCTGGGCGATGACCCGCCCGAACTCGCCGAGGTGGGCCAGCAGGGTCGACTCGGTGACGTGCGTGAGCACGGAGGGGTCGAAGCCGTCCTCACGTCGCACGCCGAGCTCGTTCGCGTTCCGGGCGACGTTCACCGTCCGCGCATGGGCGTACTGCACGTAGAACACGGGGTTCTCGTTCGTGGCGCGGCTGAGCAGGTCGAGGTCGAGGTCCATCGTCGAGTCGGCAGAGGAGCGTGCGAGGGAGTAGCGCGCGGCGTCGATCCCCACGGCGTCGACGAGGTCGTCGATCGTCACGATGGTCCCGGCCCGCTTGCTCATCCGGACGGGCTCGCCGTCCTTGACCAGGTTCACCAGCTGGCCGATGAGGATCTCCAGGTTGACCCACGGGGTGTCCCCGAAGGCAGCGCACATGGCCATCATCCGGCCGATGTACCCGTGGTGGTCGGCGCCGAGCATGATGATCGCCCGGTCGAAGCCGCGCTCGCGCTTGTCGAGGTAGTAGGCCAGGTCACCGGCGATGTAGGCGGCCATGCCGTCCGACCGGATGATCACGCGGTCCTTGTCGTCGCCGAAGTCGGTGGTCCGCAGCCAGGTGGCGCCATCGGCCTCGAAGACGTGGCCGAGCTCGCGCAGCCGGGCGACGGCGCGCTCGACCGCTCCCGACTCGTGCAGCGAGTCCTCGTGGAAGTAGACCTGGAAGTCGACCCGGAAGGCGTGCAGCGCCGCCTTGATCTCGCCGAACATCAGCTCGACGCCGCGGGCCCTGAACGCCTCCTCCGCCTCGGCCTCGGGCAGCGAGAGCGGATCGGGCTCGCCGGCCTCGGCGATCTGCGCCAGCACGGCATCGGCGATCTCGGCGATGTACTGGCCGCCGTAGCCGTCCTCCGGCGCCTCCTGGCCGCGGGCACGCGCCACCAGCGACCGCGCGAAGCGGTCGATCTGCGAGCCGTGGTCGTTGAAGTAGTACTCGCGCGTGACGTCCGCACCGCTCGCCTGGAGCATGCGCGCAAGGGAGTCGCCGACAGCCGCCCAGCGCACCCCACCGATGTGCAGCGGTCCGGTCGGGTTGGCGGACACGAACTCGAGATTGATCCGCTGACCGGCGAGCGTCGTGCTCCGCCCGAAGGCGGCGCCCTGCTCGACGACCGAGCGGGCGAGCTCACCTGCGGCGGCGGCATCGAGAGTGATGTTGAGGAAGCCGGGACCGGCGACCTGGACGTCGGCGACGCCAGGCAGCGCGAGCAGCCGGGACGCGAGGGTCGCCGCGAGCTCGCGCGGCGCCAGCCCGGCCTTCTTCGCCAGCTGCATCGCGATGTTCGTCGCCCAGTCGCCGTGCTCGCGCGATCGGGGCCGCTCGACGGGGACCGTCTGCGGGATCGCCTCGGCGTCGATCGGGAGCGTTCCATCGGCCTGGGCGGCGAGGAGGACGGTGCGCAGCGCAGCGGCGAGTTCGGCGGGGGTCACCGGCCGATCCTACCGAGCGGGCCGACCTCGACGGGCGCGCGACCGCAGCGTGCTGAGGCCCGTCGACGGCCGTGCCGGGCCGCCGATTGGATCGAGAGGTGGGATGAGAGGAGGATGCGCCCGTGGCTCCTGCAGAACGGACTGCAGCCACCCGAGGCAGCGGAGTAGGGATGCGTCGCACGAACCTGATCGACAAGGCCGTCACCAGGCTGCGCCAACAGATCACCTCGGGGGCCTGGGGAATCGGCTCGCGCATCCCGGCCGAGCCGGAGCTGGCCGAGCTCATCGGCGTCGGCCGCAACACCGTCCGCGAGGCCGTGCAGTCCCTTGTCCACGCAGGGATGCTCGAGCGCCGCCAGGGCTCCGGCACCTACGTGCTGGCCGACTCCGAGCTCGGCAACGCGATGGGCCGCGAGATCGCCGGGGCCCACCAGCGCCACGTGCTCGAGGTGCGGCGCAGCCTGGAGGTCGAGTCCGCCCGGCTCGCAGCCGTCCGACGCAGGCCCGACCAGGTCGAGCAGCTGCGCCGGCTCCGCGACACCCGGGCCTCGGCGTACGCGGGTGGCGAGATGGACCAGATGGTCGAGGCCGACCTCGCCCTGCATCGCACGATCGCCGAGGCGGCGCAGAACCCGGTGCTCCTCGCCCTGTACGAGAACCTTCAGGATGCGATCTCGGAGAACATCCGCTTCAACTTCGAGAACCCGGTGCATGACGACGACTCCCACAACGCGCTCGTCGAGGCGATCGCCGCGAGCGACTCCGAGGCCGCGGTGGCGGAGATCGACCGGTACCTCTCGGACCTCATCGCCGGGGCGAGCTGGGACTGACGGGCTGGTAAGGTTCTCACCGCCCCGCCCGCGTAGCTCAGGGGATAGAGCGTCCGCCTCCGGAGCGGAAGGTCGTAGGTTCGAATCCTATCGCGGGCACCATCTGACCAGCGGAAACGCAACTCCGCGTCACATATGAGTCACAGTGAGACGCCCCGAGGCGGTCGCCGCGAACCGCCCGATCGAGGTTCGTCGCGGGCGTGCCGACGAGCGCGGCGCCAGTCGAGCGGGCTGGGTGGACCCGGTCCGTCTCACGTTCCCCCATCGAGCCCAAGGAAGGGCTTGGCCCGCTGGCTGATCTTCGGTCCAGGTGACACCTGGGCCAGTTGCCGACCCAGCACCGCACGGAACCCAACCGTGCCCGCGTCGAGGCGCATCAGGTCGAACCCGGAGCCATCGGTGCGGCGAAGGAGGAGGAGCTGGCCACTCAGGCGAGCCCGGCGCGGCGCAGACTGCGCATGGACCCAGGATCTGCCATCACGGCTCGCGGGTGAGCGTCCGCGATTGCAGCGCGAAGGGCCGCTCGGAGCCGACGCGTACTTCGGTTGACGGCGAACTCCAGCGAGCGCCCGTCTTGCCACGTGAGGAGCAAGGCGGATCCGTAGTACGGCACCCACTGGTACGAAGCGTCGGTCAACGCGGAGAGCTGGAACTCCTCCGCACCATCGCCCTTGTCACGTATCAGCAGCGTTCCGGTGACCTCTATCGTCAAACGATCCTTGTGAAGGAAGCGCGCGAGCACAAGCACCATAAGAGCCACCACCCCAGCAAGGACGTAGGACCAGGGCGCTTGGACGAAGATCCAGCAGGCGAGCCAGCCAAACGTGAGCGTGGCCAAGTATCCAGGCCACCCAAGAGAACTGGTCTCGGTCGAGCTAAAGCGCAGTCCCGTGTCATCGTTGATGAAGCGCCCCAGGTTTGATGCCGCTCCTGTTTGAGTCCAGGAGGATGACGTCATGCCGAAGAAGATCGATCCGGAGTTGAGGGCG
>JBBRGX010000112.1:0-9065 GCA_038223605.1 Actinomycetales bacterium
CGGGTGACGGGGCGCGGGACGTCTTGCGCAGGCCGTCGGCGGACCGATCGGAGAGCTGAGCGGTGCGCGAGGCGCCCGTCACCCCGACGAAGGACTCGCGTGCCCGCACACCTGCCCCGGTCCTACTCCTACCCCAGCATCGGCTGGCGATGGCGCTGGCTGCGGCGACCGGTCGTGCGGCTCTCGGCTGCGGCCGCGGTGGCCGCCGTCATCGGGGCCGCCCTCGTGGCGTCCCCGGGAGCCGCAGCCGACACCGGCTGCACGGTGCGTGCCGTCGGCTGCCCGTCCAGGCTCGCCGTCGGCCTCGCGACCGCCGGGCTGCCGCGCACCACGGGGGCCCTGGAGTCCCTGGAGGGCGACCTCGGCCGCACGGCGGACGTGGCCCTGACCTTCACCTCGTTCCGCTTCGCCTTCGACGCGCCCCTGCTGCGGGCCCTGGCGCTCGAGGGCCGGATCCCGATGGTGACCTGGGAGCCGTGGGACCCGACGGTCCCCGATCAGGACCGCTACCCGCTGCGCGAGATCGCCGCCGGGACCAGCGACGCGTACCTGCGCGCCCAGGCCGCGCGGATCCGTGAGATCGGCCGACCGGTCGCTCTGCGGTTCGCCCACGAGATGAACGCCGGCTGGTACCCGTGGGGCGTCGGCGTGCACGGCAACACCCCTGAGGAGTACGTCGCCGCCTACCGGCACGTGCATGACCTCTTCGCGGCGGAAGGGGTGCGCAACGTCCGCTGGGTCTGGTCGCCAGCGGTGCACGGCTCCGCGGACGGTCCCGCCCTCGCCACCCTCTACCCCGGAGACGAGTACGTCGACTGGGTCGGCCTGAGCGTCTACTTCGACGACGAGGCCGACACCTGGGAGACGAGCGTCGCCCCCACCGTCCGGCAGCTCGACCTCCTCGCCCCGACCAAGCCCCTGTACCTCGCCGAGACGGCGGTGCTGCCGGGCCCTACGCGCGTCGCGATGATCCACGACCTGCTCGGCCACCTGTTGCGCACCCCCCGCGCCATCGGCTTCACCTGGTTCGACATCGACTCCCGGGAGGACTGGAGGATCGACGACGACCCGGCGGCGCTCGACGCCCTGCGCGAGGAGATCTCCTCGCCCTGGTACACCGCCGGCCTCCCCGGGCCGCCGCCGCTCGCGCAGACGGTGCCGACGCTCAGCGGCGGGGCCACCGTCGGCGGCGTGCTCCAGGCGGCGCCGGGAACCTGGCTCGGGGCGACCGAGGTCACGGGCCGGTGGCTCCGCTGCTCGGACGAGCTGCTCACCTCCTGCACGCCGAGCGGGGCCGTCGGGACCTCCCTCACCCTGAGCGCGTCGACGGCGGGGGCCGTCGTGCGGTACGAGGTGCTGGCCGTCGGTCCCGGAGGGACGACCACCCTCGCCTCGGCTCCGAGCCCGAGGGTGGTCGGTGCGCCGGCACGACCTGCCGCCCCCCAGGTGGAAGCTCATCCGCAGGCCCTCAGGGTCGTGTTCCCTGCGCCACCGGCGGGCGCGACCCATTGGCAGCTGCGCCTCGCCGGTGCCACCCTCCAGCTCGTCCCCGTCGGCACCGTCGACTACTGGGTGACGGGTCTGGTGAGCGGTGCGCCGACGGCGCTGAGCCTGACCGCCGTGACGGTCGGCCCTGGCCAGAGCGTCGAGTCGGCTCCGACCAGCGGGACCGTCGCGGCGATGACCCGTCCGTACGCGCCCTTCGTGTCCGTCACCGGGCAGACGGTGTCCCTCACCCTGCCCCGGGCTCCGACCGGCGCGAGCGGCTGGGTGCTCACCGCCGACGGGGTGGAGCACCGCCTGGCCGTCGCCACCACCTCGACGACTCTCGGTCTGAGCACCGGGAGCCCGCACACCTGGGCGCTGGTCGCGGTGACGGGTTCCTGGGACGGACGTGCCGATGGCGCGACGAGCCCTGCGAGCGTCGGTTCCGCGACTCCCCTGGCGACCCCTGCGGCTCCGCTGGTCACCCCTGGGCCCGCACGGATCACCCTCACGCTGCCGCCGGCACCGGCCGGGACGACGGCCTGGCGGGTCACCATCGGCCCGACGACCTACCCCGACCTCGCCGTCGGGACGACGAGCTTCACCGCCACCGGCGTGTACCCTGGCCGTCCCGCCACGTGGACACTGCGAGCCGTGAACCAGACGGCGAGATCCCTCGCCGTCGTCGGCACGGCCACGGCCCTGCCGATCGCGGGCTGACCAGCGGATTCACTCCAACGGGTGAGCCCTGCTCCCGGCCCGGCGGCCCCGGGTCGGGACCGTTCCCGCAGTCACGGCCCTGAGTCATGAAGTCATGATCTACTCGACAGGCACCACGACCGTGCGTACCGTCGGACCATCCGAGGGCCTTCCTGCCGCCGCACCGGCGGGAGCGGAACCCCGGGGGGACACCGTCGTCCGGACCACCGGAACGGCGAACCCCTGGAGGCCTCATGGCTCCCGACCGACTCATCCGACCTACCCCTGGCACCCTCGAGCACGACCGCCCAGAGCTCGGGATCACAGCGCCCAGCCACCCGTGGGCGCTGCCGCTCCCGCCGACCCTCGTCGAGAAGTACGGCTACCTGGGACGTCAGCACCGCTGGCTGCTCGTCGTCCAGTCGCTGTCCTTCGCGTTGATCGGCGTCAGCGTCGTGCGGTTCAGCCTCTCCGACCCGCGACTGCTGCTCTTCCTCGCCCCGTTCTCGCTGTACGCGGTGGCGCTCGTCGTGAGCCTCGCCTCGAGCACCCGGGGGCGCCGGGTGGACCGCTGGGACCACGAGCTGCGCGTGCTGGAGTACCGGCCCGACACCTACCCGACGGTCGACGTCTTCCTGCCGACCGCCGGGGAGGACCTCGCCGTCCTGGCGAACACCTACCACCACGTCCGCGCCCTCCAGTGGCCGGCAGCGCTCACCGTCTGGGTGCTGGACGACGCCGCCCGGGACGAGGTCCGCCGGCTCGCCGAGGAGCACGGCTTCGTCTACCGCAGCCGGCCCGACCGCGGTCGGCTGAAGAAGGCCGGCAACCTCCGGTACGGGTACGAGCAGTCCGGCAGCGACCTCATCGCGATCTTCGACGCCGACTTCGTCCCCCGACCCGAGTACCTGCACGAGCTCGTGCCGTACTTCGCGCAGGATGACGTCGGGATCGTCCAGTCCCCGCAGTACTTCGACGCCGTGCGCGGAATGCCGTGGCTGCAGCGCTGCGCCGGCGCGACGCAGGAGCTCTTCTACCGCTGGATCCAGCCGGCCCGCGACCGCTCAGGGGCCGCGATCTGCGTCGGCACCTGCGCCGTGTACCGCCGCGTGGCCCTCGACGCCGCCGGCGGGTTCGCCCAGATCGGCCACAGCGAGGACGTGCACACCGGGGTCAAGCTCATGAAGGCGGGCTACGGGCTGCGCTACGTACCGGTCGTCGTCTCCAAGGGCCTGTGCCCCGACGACGTCCTGCCCTTCCTCAACCAGCAGTACCGCTGGTGCACCGGCTCGATGAGCCTGCTCGCCGACCGGACCTTCCACGAGGACCCGCACCTGACCCCCCGCCAGCGGCTGGCCTTCTGGGCAGGGTTCCTCTACTACATCACCACGGCGCTCAACATCCTCACCAGCCCGCTCCCGGCCCTGGCGATGCTCTGGCTGCTGCCGCAGTACGTCGTCCCGCGCAACTCGCTCTACCTCGTGGGCGCGGTGCTGCTGTGGTTCGTCCTCCTCCCGCTGGCCTTCCGTTCGCACTGGCGGGTGGACGTCCTGCGCGTGCAGGCCCTGTACTCCTTCGCGCACCTCGTCGCCATCGTCGACGTCCTCACCGGCCGCACCAAGGAGTGGGTCGCGACCGGCACCGCCGGCCCGGCCCGCAACCGCGCGACACCCATCGGGGTGACCGTGCTCCGGACGGCGAAGGTCTGGATCGGCGTGACGCAGCTGGCCATCTGGCTCGGTCTCGCGCGCGGCGTCGCCGTCTTCGGGATCGAGCGGTTCTGGGCGATGATCGCGCTCGCGGCGCTCTCGGCCTTCGTCCTGTGGCCGGTGCTCGCTCTGCGTCCCACCCCGGCAGGCACGGCCGCGCCCCGGCAGCCGGCCGAGCTCGGTGACGGCCTGCTGCGGTCCGTGGCCGCGGCCGGCGCCCTGCTGAGGACGCTGGCCCGCGGGGTGCGGCAGCGCACCGCTGCGCTCCCCGCGAGGCTTGCCCGGCGCCAGGGGGACCACGCCGGGCTCCCCGAGCCGACGGCAGGGCTGAGGTCCTTCCGGCCCGACATCCAGGGGCTGCGCGCCGTCGCGATCCTCCTCGTGGTGCTCTACCACGCCCACGTCCCGGGGATCAGCGGCGGCTACGTCGGCGTGGACGTCTTCTTCGTGATCTCCGGGTTCCTCATCACCGGGCGACTGCTGCGCGAGCTCGAGCAGACCGGCCGGATCAGCCTCTGGCGCTTCTACGCCGGACGCTTCCAGCGCCTCGCGGTCCCGGCTGCCGTCGTCCTGACGGTCACCCTGCTGGCGACCCGCATCTGGGACTCCGTCTTCCAGGTGCGCGAGGTGACCACCGAGGCGCTCTTCGCCGCGTTCTACGCCATCAACTACCGCTTCGCCTCCCAGGGAGTGAACTACCAGCACGCCTCCTCCCCGCCCAGCGCCCTTCAGCACTACTGGTCGCTCGCGGTCGAGGAGCAGTTCTACCTGCTCTGGCCCCTGCTGCTCCTGCTCTGCGCCTGGCTCGCCCGCCGGCGCCTGCGGGCGGCGGTCGTCCTCGTCGTCGTGGCGCTCAGCGCCGCGTCGCTGACGGCGGCGATCGGGCTCACCGGCAGCAACCAGCCGCTGGCGTACTTCTCGCTGCACACCCGGGCGTGGGAGCTCGGTGCCGGTGCGCTCCTCGCCGCGGGAGCACCGTGGCTGACGCGCATGCCGGCACCGGTCGCTCGCGCGCTGTCCTGGGCCGGGCTCGGCGGGATCGTCCTGGCGGGCCTGGTCTACACGGACAGCACCCCGTTCCCCGGGACCGCTGCCCTGCTCCCCGTCCTGGCCACCGCCGTCGTCATCGCCGCCGGGTGCCGGCCCTCCCGCCGCAGCGCCGAGGTCGTCCTCGGCCTGCGACTGATGCAGGGGCTCGGGAAGTTCTCGTACGCGTGGTACCTGTGGCACTGGCCGATGCTGGTGATCTTCCCGATGGTGCTGGGCTACAGCCTCGCCTGGCCGGTGCAGCTCGAGATCGCGCTGCTGAGCCTGTGGTTCGCCGTCCTGATGTTCTACCTGATCGAGAGCCCGGCGCTGCGCGCACGGATCCGGAAGGCCTTCTGGCTACCGATCGGCCTCGCGCTCGCGCTGACCTCGGCCGGCGCGTCGGTCGCGGTCGCGGCGACCATCCCCGACCTGGTCGGTTCCGGCGCTGCGGTCACGATCACCGCTGCGGACAGCAGTCAGATCCGCGAGGAGGTCGCGCGCGGGACGCTCACCCAGGCAGTACCGAGCAACCTCACGCCCGCGATCTCGCAGATCAACGCCGACCAGCCGATCAGCTCGCTGGACGGCTGCCACGCCGACTTCCTCGGCGTGGCTCAGGGCGACTGCGTGTACGGCGACCCGGCGGGGACCCGGACCATGGCCCTCATCGGTGACTCGCACGCCCAGCAGTGGCTCCCGGCACTCGACCTCGAGGCGAAGGCCAAGGGCTGGCGACTGGTCGCGTGGACCAAGGCTGCGTGCCCCGTCGCCGACGTCGAGGTCCGTGCACCGCAGCTGGGCAACCGGGTCTACAGCGAGTGCCTGCAGTGGCGGGACACGACCATGGGGCGCATCGCTGCCCTGCACCCCGACATGATCGTCCTCTCGCAGAGCGACAGCGTCCCCGGCAACCAGGTCACCAGCACCCAGTGGGCGGATGCGACCGCCCGCAGCGTCGTGAAGCTCGGCGCAGGCGGGATCCCGGTGGTCTACCTGCTCGACACCCCCAGGCCGACCCAGAGCGCACCGGACTGCGTGTCCAACAACCTGGCGAAGGTCGAGGCGTGCATCACCCCTCGCGAGAGCGCCTACGGGTTCCCCGGCAGGCACGAGCAGGTCGCGAGCACGCTCGCGGCGATCGGCGTGACGACGGTCGAGCCGGTCGACTGGTTCTGCACGGATCGCAAGTGCCCTGCGGTGATCGGGAACATGCTCGCGTACCGCGATGCGAGCCACATGTCGACTCCCTACAGCGCATACCTCGCGCCGGCGACGGCTCCGCTGTTCGCCGCAGCGGGCGCCTAGGGCCGCGGGGGGCGTCCGCCACCGGATGGACGCCCCCCCCCCCCGCAGCCCGGTCGTGCCGGATCCGGCCCGCGGGACGGGACCTGCGGCAGTGGTGGTCGCGCCCACGACCCTGGCGGGCAGCGAGCCCATGACACAGTGACACGATGAGCACCCCCGCGCCGAGAGCGCCATCGGCTCCCCCGGACCCGTCCACGCTGCCGGCCGCCGAGGTCCTGGCGACGCTGGAGAGCGACGCGGGGGTCGGGCTCAGCGGGCAGGAGGCAGCCAGGCGACTGGCCTCGGTCGGGCCGAACGAGCTCGCGACGACCGCAGCCCCGCCGCGGTGGCGCGCCTTCCTCGCCCAGTTCCACGACCCGCTGATCGCCCTGCTGCTCGGCGCGATCGTCGTCTCCGTACTGGCGTGGGTCGTCGAGGGGCGTCGTGGCGCCCCCGTGGACGCGATCGTCATCGCGGCGATCGTCCTGCTCAACGCCGTGCTGGGCTGGGCCCAGCAGGCACGGGCCGACGACGCCGTCGCTGCGCTCGCGCGGATGAGCGCCCCGACGGCGACCGTCCTGCGTGACGGCGAGCAGGTCCAGGTACCGACCCGTGAGCTGGTGCCGGGCGACGTGCTGGTCCTCGCCGAGGGGGACGCGGTCGCCGCGGACGCCCGGCTCCTGACTGCGGCGACGCTCACGGTCTCGGAGGCCTCACTGACCGGCGAGAGCGAGCCGGTCCTCAAGGACGCCCGCACGATTCAGCGGCTCGCCACGCTTGGCGATCGGCTCGACATGGTCTTCGACGGGACGGCCGTCGTCCGTGGGTCCGGTCGGGCCGTCGTCACCGCCACGGGGATGTCCACCCAGATGGGCGTCATCGCCGGGCTGCTGCACGCCACGAAGGATGCCCCGACCCCGCTGCAGCAGGAGATCGCCCGGGTGGGCCGGGCGCTCGGCGCTGCCGTCGTCGTCATCGCGGTCGTGGTCGTCGTCACGGTGCTGGCCGTCTCCGGGGTGCGCTCGGCCGAGGGAGTCGTCACCGCGCTGCTGCTCGGTGTCTCCCTCGCGGTCGCTGCCGTGCCCGAGGGCCTGCCCACGATCCTCGCCGTCGTCCTGTCCCTCGGCGTCCAGCGGATGGCGAAGCATCACGCAGTCGTCAAGAACCTGTCCTCCGTCGAGACCCTGGGTTCGGCCTCGGTCGTCTGCTCGGACAAGACGGGGACGCTCACCAGGGGCGAGATGACGATCGGCCGAGTCGTGGTGGCCTCGGGTGAGGTCACGGTCACCGGCGTCGGGTACCGACCCGAGGGTCAGCTCACGGTCGACGGCACTCCCCTGGCACGCGGGAGCGCCGTGTGGCTCGAGACGGCGACGGTCCTGGGCGGCGGGAGCCTGGCGAACGACGCGACCCTCGTCGAGACGGACGGCGACTGGGCCGTGCAGGGCGACCCCACCGAGGCGGCGTTCATGGTCGCCGAGGCCAAGCTCGGCACCCGCGAGCTGCGCACCGAGAGGTTCAGTCGGGTCGGCGTCCTGCCGTTCACCTCCGAGCGTCGGATGATGACGACCCTCGAGGCGGACGCCGACCGCGAGGGGCGTCTGGCCGTGGTCACCAAGGGCGCGGCCGAGGTCGTCGTCGCGCGATGCACCCATGTGCGGGTCGGCAGCGAGATCGAGCCGCTCGACGCGGCCCGGCGGGAGGGGATCCTGGCCGACGTCGCCCGGTTGTCCGCCCAGGCGTTCCGGACCCTGGCGGTGGCCTACCTTCCGCTCGACGTCACAGGCGGCCCAGCGGTCGACGAGACCCTCGAGCACGAGCTCGTCTTCGCCGGCCTGGTCGGGATCGTCGACCCGGCCCGGCCGGAGGCGCGGACGGCGATCAGCGAGGCGCACCGTGCCGGTATCCGCGTGATCATGATCACCGGGGACCACCCGCTGACCGCCGCACGCATCGCCGAGGACCTGGGCATCGGCGACGCGGCTCCCGTCGCGGTGACCGGTGACGAGCTGGACGGCCTGGACGAGGAAGGCTTCCGCGAGATCGTCCGCCGGCGTTCCGTCTACGCCCGCGTGACACCCGAGCACAAGCTGCGGATCGTCGACTCCCTCCAGGCCGACGGCCGGATCGTCGCCATGACGGGGGACGGAGTGAACGACGCCCCCGCACTGAAGTCCGCGGACATCGGCGTCGCCATGGGTCTGACCGGCACGGAGGTGACCAAGGAGGCGGCGAACATGATCCTCGCCGACGACAACTTCGCGACGATCATCCGGGCCGTCGGCGAGGGTCGCAGCATCCTGCTCAACATCAAGAAGTTCCTGCGGTACCTGCTCTCCTCGAACCTCGGCGAGGTGCTCACGGTGTTCTTCGGAGTCGTGCTCGCCGGGGTGATCGGCCTCACCGCGCCGGACGGCTCGCTCGTCCTTCCGCTCCTGGCCACCCAGATCCTGTGGATCAACCTGCTGACCGACAGCGGCCCCGCACTGGCGATGGGGGTGGACCCGGAGACGGACGACGTGATGAGCCGCCCGCCCCGCGGGGTCACCGACCGGGTCATCGACGCGCGCATGTGGGGCGGCGTCCTTGTCGTCGGTCTGGTCATGGCACTGGCGACACTAGCCATGATCGACCTCTCCCTTCCCGGCGGGCTGCTCCCGGGCAGCGGCGACCTCGACACCGCGCGGACCGCTGGCTTCACCGTCCTCGTCCTCGCCCAGCTCTTCAACGCGCTCAGCTCCCGCTCCGAGACCGTGAGCGCCTTCCACCGGATCGGGGCGAACCACTGGCTCTGGGGTGCGATCGGGCTGTCGCTGATGCTCCAGGTGGCCGTGGTCCACGTCCCGCTGCTGGCAACGG
>JBBRGX010000113.1:0-8993 GCA_038223605.1 Actinomycetales bacterium
CGGCGTCCGGTGGGTCACCGGAGCTCAGAGCATCTGCGTCACGCTCCGCACGGCCGTGAAGGCCGCGATGACGAGGAGCAGCACGGTGAAGCCCAGGCTCAGCCGCGCCGGCGAGACCCGGCCGGCGGCGCGGACCCCGAGCAGGCTCCCGACCACTGCCGCCCCACCGAAGACGGCGAGGAAGACGGGGTCGAGGTCGACCTGCTGGGTGATCCGTGAGCCGAGCGCCACGACCGTGTTGACCACGATGACCACGAGCGAGGTCCCGATCGCGGTCGGCATGGACATCCCGAGCGCGAGCACGAGCGCCGGGACCACGGCGAAGCCGCCACCGACCCCGAAGAACCCGGTGAGGAGTCCGACGCCGGTGGCCGTGACGACGACGAGGAGGCGGTGACGGCCGCTGCGCTCGACGGCGCCGGCCTCCTCGGGCGCTGCGAGCTCCGCGCCGGCAGCTGCCCGTGCCTGCGCGCGACGACGCCGGGTCATCAGCACCGCGACGACCACGAGCAGGACGGAGAACGCTGCGAGCAGCACCTGTGCGGGTACCGCGGTCGAGGCACGTGTGCCGAGGAAGGCGCCGCCCGCGCCGAGCAGACCGAAGACGAGTCCGTCCGCCCAGCGCACCCGGCCGGCGCGGTGGTGGCCGAGCGATCCGGCGACAGCCGTGAGACCGACCACGACGAGCGAGCCCGTCGTCGCCGCGATCACGGACTGAGAGAAGCCGTAGACCAGCACCGGGACGGCGATGATCGACCCGCCACCGCCGAGGAGCCCCACTGCCAGGCCGATGACCAGGCCGAGCGGGATCGCCAGCAGTGCCGCGAGCTCGGGGTTCACCTGTGGCGCCCCGAGGGGCCGGACCGGCGCGTCATGCGCCGGTGCCGGCTCCGACCAGCTCCAGCCCCGCGGCCCGCGCGCTCAGGTCGAAGCTGTCGTCCACGTGCACGACGTGCCGGCCGTGCGCGGCGAGGATCGATGCGGCGAACGAGGCCCGGTACCCGGCGGCGCAGTGCACCCAGATCTCACCGGGCGGCACCTCGTCGATCCGGGCGAGGAGCTGGTGCAACGGGATCGTCACGGCGTCGACGATGCGACCGCCGGCCACCTCACCGTCGCGACGGACATCGAGCACGATCACCGGGCGGTGGTGACGCACCTGCACGAGGTCGGCGAACGTCGCCCGCTCGATGCGCGCCAGCGGCTCGTCGGTCCAGTCCTCCGGCCGGCCGGTCGCTGCTGCCGCCGGCCGGTCGATCCCGATGCGGACGAGCTCGCGCTGGGCCTCGGCGACCTGCTCCGGCGTGGCGCCGAGCAGGGTGAGCGGCGTGCCCCAGGGCAGCAGCCAGCCGAGATACGTCGCGAACTGCCCGTCGAGCCCGACGTTGTACGAGCCGGGCACGTAGCCGGCCGCGAAGGCGGTCCGGGTGCGCAGGTCCACGAGCCACTCCCCCGCCTCGAGCCGGCGCCGCAGCTCGGCGGGGTCGGCGGTCGTCGGCGGGCTGAGGTCCGGGGCCGCGGGTCCGGCGGTGTTGGCCGGCCCCATGTGCGCGTAGTAGGCGGGGAAGGCGTCGAGCCCGGCGAGGATCTCGGCGACGTAGTCCTCCTCGTCCCTGGTCAGCGCGGGGTTGGCGATCCGCTCGGCGCCGATGGTCGAGCCGGTCACGCCGGCGGTCGTCGCCGTCGCGGCGCAGAAGCTGCCGAAGCCGTGCGTCGGGAGGATCCCCGTCGCGTCCGGCAGCGAGCCGGCGAGCTTGTGGGCGGAGGCGAACTGGTGGTGCGCGAGCGCGTGGGCGTGGTCGTGGCCCAGGAGGTCGGGCCGGCCGGTCGACCCGTAGAGCAACGAGCCCCCGGAGAAGACGAGCGGGTCGCCGCCCTCGGCGTCCTCGAGCACGAACGCGAGGTGGGTGAACGTGTGGCCGGGGGTGCTCACGGCCCGGACGGTCATCGTCGGGCTGACGGCCACGATGTCACCGTCATGGATCCCGGTGTGCGCGAAGGCGACGTGGTCCTCGGCATTGACGAGGTAGGTCGCGCCGGTGGCCTCGGCGAGAGCCAGCCCACCGGTGACGTAGTCGTTGTGGATGTGCGTCTCGAAGACATGCGTGATGCGTACCCCGGCGTCGAGCGCCAGGGCGAGCATGCGGTCGATGTCGCGCTGCGGGTCGACGACGAGGGCGACCTCGCCGTCGTGGGCGAGATAGCTGCGGTCGCCGAGGGACGGGGTCTCGAGGGTGAGGATCGTGACGGTCATGGTTGCTCCGGTCTCGTGGTGGGCTCAGGCCAGCGCACGGGGGCCGCGGACCACAGGTCGGCCGGCGGCCACCCAGGCGGCAGTGCCGCCCTGGACGGACAGCGCGTCGAGACCCGCGGCGACGAGGGTCTGGGCAGCCGTGCGGCTCCGGTTGCCGCTCGCGCAGACGACGTAGACGGTCCCGGTTCCCTGGATCTCGCCGATGCTCGCCGCGACCGTGCCGAGCGGGACGAGCCGCGCTCCGGGCACGTGCCCGACGACGTACTCGTGCGGCTCGCGCACGTCGATCACTCGGGCACCGTCGGCGAAGGCGGCGGCGAAACCCTGCTGGTCGATCTCGATCATCGGCTGCTCCTCTGGTCAGGTATACCCCCGGGGGTATGTACTGAGAGGCTACAACGAGCCGTCGGTGCCGCGCATTCCCGGTGAGCTCCGACCGTCCACCCGCCACGGGCACGGAACCACGGACCGAGGACCGTCGAGAGGCGGGGCCGGCCGACCGACGGGCACACCTGCGCTCGGACCGGGCGGCCGCGGTCGACGCCCTGGAAGCCCGGCTCAGCGCTGCGGTTCCGCCAGCGCCGACGACGGGACGAACGCCTCCGGGCCCGCCTCGCCGCCGAGGCTCGCGGCGAGCCGCTCGCGCGCCCTGGCCAGGTGCTCGTCGAGCATCGCCGCAGCCCCGTCGGCGTCCCCCTCCTCGATGAGCTCGAGGATCCGGGCGTGCTCGGCGACGATGATCTGCGGGCTCAGCTCCTGCCGGCCCTGGAGCTGGGCCATGCAGAGCTTCACCTCGAAGGCGAGCGAGTGGTACATCGCGCTGGTCCGCTCGCTGCCGAGCTCGTCGATCAGACTCGTGTGGAACCGCATGTCCGGGCCGACGATCGCCCAGGAGCCCTCGGCCCAGATCGCGGCGATCTCGGCATTGGCCTGACGCGCCGCCTCCGGGACGCGACGGTCTGCGGCCAGCCGTCGCAGCACCTCCGACTCCAGGTAGGTGCGCGTGCGGTAGATGTCGCGCACGTCAGCCGGCCCCAGGTGGACCACCCGGGCCGTCTTGTGGTTGTGCCTCACGAGCACCTTCTCGCTGGTCAGCCGCTCGATCGCCGCCCTGGCGCTCGCCCGGGCGACCTCGTAGCGGGTCGCGACATCGAGCTCGGTCAGTGGCGTCCCGGGAGCGAGAGCACCGGAGACGACCTGGTTGCGCAGGTCCTCGACGAGGGCGTCGACGAGGCTCGTCACGACGATTCCCCGCGCCATCGCGACCTCCTTCGACCCGGCGAACAATATGGGTCGGCTAGGACTCTTGTCACTTGCGTCTACTTGTCCGACAATCTACCGATCTCGAAGAGGAGAGCCGTGACCCTGCTGCAGTCGACGCCGACGACGCCCGCCCGCGACCCCGCGAGCCTCGGCACGCTGCTCGCCGGCTGCGTCGCGGACCCGGCCCGGGTGCGCACCGATGACCTCTCCCGCCACGCCCTCGCGCACGACGCCTCGCACGTTCTCCTCCTCCCGACGGCCGTCGTCACCCCGCGCGATGCAGACGAGGTCGCCCGGCTCCTGCGCGCAACCGCGAGCGCCGGGATCGCCATGACCTTCCGGTCCGGCGGTACCAGCCTCTCCGGTCAGGCAGGCACCGACGGCGTGCTGGTCGATGTGCGCCGCCACTTCACCGAGATCGAGGTGCTCGACGACGGTGCCAGGGTGCGGGTGGAGCCCGGCGTGACCGTCCGCCAGGTGAACGCCCGCCTGGCCCGCTTCGGACGGACGCTCGGCCCCGACCCGGCGAGCGAGGCGGCGGCCACCATCGGCGGCGTGGTGGCGAACAACTCCTCGGGGATGTCCTGCGGGACGGCCGAGAACAGCTATCGCACGGTGGAGTCGCTCGTCGCCGTGCTGCCATCGGGAACCGTCGTCGACACCGGCGCTCGGGATGCCGACCTGATGCTGCGCGCCCGGGAGCCCGCGCTGCACGCCGGGCTCCTCGGCCTACGCCGGCGCGTCCTGCAGGACCCCGCCTCCCTGGCCACCATCGCCCGGCAGTTCGCGATGAAGAACACGATGGGCTACTCGATCAACGCCCTCGTCGACTTCGAGAGCCCCCCGCAGATCCTCGCCCACCTGCTGGTGGACAGCGAGGGGACGCTCGCCTTCCTCGCCTCGGTCACCTTGCGCACGGTGCCGCTGCGCAGCCATGCGAGCACCGCCCTGCTCGTCTTCGACGACCTCGTCGCCGCGAACCGTGCCCTGCCGGCCCTCGTCGCGACCGGGGCGGCCACCATCGAGCTGATGGACGCCACCTCGCTGCGGGTCGGCCAGTCGGTGCCGGGCGCTCCGGCCGCCGTCCGGGGGCTGAGGGTCGACCGCCACGCCGCCCTCCTGGTGGAGTACCAGGCGACGTCGGCGGCCGAGCTCGATGCGCTCGCCGCCGCGGCCCGCCCCACCCTCGACTCGCTCCCGGTCGACGGCCCCGTCGTCCTCAGCAGCGACAAGGCCGTCCGCGCCGAGCTCTGGAAGCTGCGCAAGGGGCTCTACACCTCGGTCGCCGGCGCACGCCGCAGCGGGACGACGGCGCTGCTGGAGGACGTCGTCGTCCCGGTGGAGAACCTGGCGGACACCTGCGCGGCGCTCGCCGAGCTCTTCGAGCGGCACGGCTACGAGGACTCGGTGATCTTCGGCCACGCCAAGGACGGCAACATCCACTTCATGCTGACCGACCGGTTCGAGACGCCGGAGCAGCTGGGCCGGTACGCGGAGTTCACCGAGGCCCTCGTCGACCTGGTGCTGGGCAACGGTGGCTCGCTCAAGGCCGAGCACGGCACCGGCCGGGTGATGGCGCCGTTCGTCGAGCGCCAGTACGGCAGGGAGCTCTACGAGGTGATGCGCGAGATCAAGCGGCTCGTGGACCCGCGCGGGCTGCTCAACCCCGGCGTCATCCTCACCGACGACCCGGACGCGCACCTGCGGCACATCAAGCTCGCGCCCTCCGTGGAGGAGGAGGTCGATCGCTGTGTCGAGTGCGGCTACTGCGAGCCGGTGTGCCCCTCGCGGGACCTGACCCTGACCCCGCGGCAGCGGATCGTCGTCCGCCGCGACATCCGCACCGCCGAGCTCGCGGGCGATACCCGCACCGCCGCGAGCCTGGAGCGGGCCTACACCTACGCCGGAGTCGAGACCTGCGCCGTCGACAGCATGTGCAGCACCGCCTGCCCCGTGCAGATCGACACGGGTCAGCTCGTCAAGAGGCTGCGCCGCGAGAGCGTCCCGGCAGCGGCGGCGGCCGTCTGGACGACGGCGGCCAAGCACTGGTCCGCCACGACCACCGTCGCCCGGAGCGCACTGAACGTCGCCGACGCCCTGCCCCCCGCCGTGGCGCCCGTGCTGCGCGGAGCGAACCGGGTGGCTCGGGCCGTCCTGGGCACCGACACCCTCCCGTTGTGGTCGACCGAGCTCCCGGGCGGCGGGCGTTCACGGAGACGGCCGGCACCAGCCGCGGCGGCGGCGGCCGTCTACCTCCCCGCCTGCGTCAACGTGATGTTCGGCCCGGCGGAGGGCATCGGCGTGCAGCGCAGCGTCGAGGAGCTGTGCGAGGCCGCGGGGATCACCCTGCTGGTGCCCGAGGGGATCGACTCCCTGTGCTGCGGGACGCCGTGGTCCTCCAAGGGGATCGCCGCCGGCCACGACGCGATGCGGGCGGCGGTGCTCCCGGCCATCCGGGCCGCGACGCAGGGCGGCCGGCTGCCGGTGATCTCCGACGCCTCCTCCTGCACCGAGGGATTCCGGCATCTCATCGAGAGCGACCCCGACCTGCACGTCCAGGTCATCGACGCCGTCGCCTTCGTCGCCGAGCACGTCCTTCCCCTGCTCCCGGACCACGAACGACTGGGCACCCTCACCCTGCATCCCACGTGCTCCTCGACCCAGATGGGGCTGAACCCCGACCTGGTGCGCGTGGCCGAGGCCGTCGCCGAGGAGGTCACCGTCCCGCTCGACTGGGGCTGCTGCGCCTTCGCCGGGGACCGCGGGATGCTGCACCCCGAGCTCACCGCCTCTGCGACCCGTCGCGAGGCCGCCGAGGCCGCGGCGCTCGACGCCGACGCGCATGCCTCCTGCAACCGCACCTGCGAGCTCGGCATGACCCGAGCCACCGGCTCGCCCTACCGGCACGTGCTCGAGCTCCTTGCCGAGCAGGCCCTCCACAGCTCTCCGTCGAACCGTCCGCACACATCCAACGAAGGAGCAGCACGATGAACCCGGAGACCACAGCACTCGTCATGATCGAGTTCCAGAACGACTTCACCAGCGAGGGAGGGACGCTGCACGGCGCCGTCCAGGGGGTCATGGAGTCGACCGGGATGCTCGCCAACGCCCAGCGGGCCCTGGCGGCCTCACGTGCCGCCGGTGTGACGATCATCCACAGCCCGATCGCGTTCCAGGAGGGCTACTACGAGATCACCTCGCACCCCTACGGCATCCTCAAGGGCGTCGTCGACAGCTCGTCGTTCATCAAGGGGAGCTGGGGTTGCGAGATCGTGGGAGACGTCGCCCCGGCAGGCGAGGACATCGTCATCGAGGGCAAGCGGGGGCTGGACGCCTTCGGCTCGACGAACCTCGACTTCATCCTGCGGTCCAAGGGCATCACCACCGTCGTCCTCGCCGGCTTCCTCACCAACTGCTGCGTGGAGTCGACGATGCGCTCGGCGTACGAGAAGGGCTTCGAGGTCCTCACCCTCACCGACGCCGTCGGTGCGACGTCGCAGGCCGAGCACGACAACGCCATCCAGTACGACTACCCGATGTTCTCCAAGCCGACGACGGTCGACGGGTACCTCGACCAGCTGCGGGGCGCCGGCGTCGCAACCGACTCCTCACGCGGGTACTGACCGCCCGGCCGGCTGCAGCGGCGCCCCGCTGCAGCCGGCCGCCGCTCGGCGGACTAGCGTTCGTCGTATGAGCGCACTCAAGGTCCTCTTCATCGGCGGCAGCGGCACGATCAGCTCGGCGAGCACGCGGCTCGCCGTCGAGCGCGGGCTCGACCTGACCGTCCTCAACCGGGGCGAGAGCACCACGCGCCCGCTCCCGGACGGGGTCACCGTGCTCCGCGCCGACGTGCGAGATCCCGCCTCCGTCCGGCGGGCGATCGGCTCTGGCGAGTTCGACGCCGTCGTCGACTGGGTCGCCTTCACCCCCGAGCACGTGCAGACGGACATCGACCTCTTCACCGGCCGCACCGGCCAGTACGTGTTCATCAGCTCGGCCTCGGCCTACCAGACGCCGCCCTCGCGCGTCCCGGTCACCGAGTCCACGCCCCTGCGCAACCCCTACTGGCAGTACTCGCGCGACAAGATCGCCTGCGAGGACCTGCTGGTCGCGGCCTACCGCGACTCGGGCTTCCCGGCGACGATCGTGCGCCCGTCGCACACCTACGACAAGACCCTCATCCCGCTCGACGGCGGGTGGACCCCTCTGCAGCGGATGCGCGACGGCAAGGAGATCGTGATCCACGGCGACGGCACCTCGCTGTGGACCCTCACCCATCACGCGGACTTCGCCCAGGGCTTCGTTCCGCTCCTCGGCCACCCGAGGACGCTCGGCGAGGCCTTCCACATCACCTCCGACGACACCCCGACCTGGGACCAGATCGCCCGCGCGCTCGCCGCCGCCGCCGGCGTCGAGGCCCGCATCGTCCACGTCCCGTCGGACGCCATCGCCGCGGCGGATCCCGAGTGGGGAGCCGGCCTGCTCGGCGACAAGGCCCACTCGATGGTCTTCGACAACAGCAAGCTGCGCTCCGTCGTCCCCGGCTACCGCGCGACCATCCCCTTCGAGCAGGGTGCACGGGAGATCGTCGAGTGGTACGACGGCGACCCCGCACGCCGGACGGTCGACGCCCGGCTGGACGGCGTCATCGACGATCTCGTGCGCCGGTTCCGCGTGGCCTGACCGCTCGGGTGCTCGCCGCGCTCGCGACGTCGGACCTCAGCCCCGCAAGGACTCCAGGTGGCCGCGCACGGCACCGGGGCCCGACACGTTGACGACGATCGCTGCGATCGCCATCGGGATGGCGACCACGAACGGGCCGATGTCGTTGCCGAGCACGACGGCGATGGCGAGCCCGGTCAGCGCCGGGGACTCGGCACACGCGATCCCCACGAAGACGGCTGACCTGACGATGCCGGGAGCACTCGGGTCGCCAGCAGCTCGGCGTCCGGCACGGGCGATCGCACGGCCGACCATCCAGCGCGAGGCGTACCACGAGACGAGACCGAGAGCCAGGCCGATGCCGGCGCCGCGCGCCGTCACCACGCGGTCGGGGAAGAGGAAGGTCACCCCGATGAGGAGGACGAGGGCCAGGGCTCCGCAGAAGGCGACCGTCATGACCGTGAGGACGCGGACGACCTCCTCGTCGGAGGCCGGCTGCGCTGAGGGTGCTCGGGCGATCACGAGGCGACCCTAGCCAGGCCAGGATCGAGCACGCGGACGACACGCCTAGCCGCGGCGGTCACCTGGCGCCGACGGAGGCGAGGGCCGCGCCGGCTGCCGTGCGCACGAGCTGCACGGACGGGCTGCGCATCGTCCGACACCCAGCCCGATGCGACGGGCCGCGCCGCCGGTGCTGGCGGTGCGGCCCGTCGTTCACCGTCGCGGTCAGCTCGCGGCGATGCCCTCCATGCCGGTCGTGGCGAAGGCAGGCAGACCGGTGACGGTCTGGATCCGGGTCAGCGAGCCGCCGTTG
>JBBRGX010000114.1:0-8791 GCA_038223605.1 Actinomycetales bacterium
CTGTCGACGCGGCCGTTCGAGGCGTGGTCGAAGCCCCGTTTTGACCCTCCAGGCGCCAGGCAGGTACTCTGTCATGTCGTTGTGCGTCCCCGTCGTGCCGTGAAGCCGCGGGTGACGCCGACGCCCGACCTCATCGAGACTCATCGGTGCTGGGCTTCACGCCTGGCACCGCCCGGGTACCGATACCTCATCAGCGATAGAGACGAAGGCTACGACCGTGCGCACGTACACCCCGAAGCCCGGCGACGTCGAGCGGACCTGGCACGTCATCGACGCGACAGACGTTGTCCTTGGCCGCCTGGCGACGCAGATTGCCACGCTCCTGCGTGGAAAGCACAAGGCGACGTTCGCCCCCCACGTCGATGGCGGTGACTTCGTCATCGTCATCAACGCCGAGAAGGTTGCCCTGACCGGCAACAAGCGCGAGCAGAAGCTCGCCTACCGTCACTCGGGCTACCCGGGCGGTCTGCGCGCCGTGGCCTACTCCGAGCTGCTCGCCACCCACCCGGAGCGCGTCGTGGAGAAGGCCGTCCGCGGCATGCTCCCCAAGTCCTCGCTGGCCCGTACGCAGCTGGGCAAGCTCAAGGTCTACACCGGGTCTGAGCACCCGCACTCGGCGCAGCAGCCCCAGCCCTTCGAGATCACCCAGGTCGCTCAGTAGGTTCTGCCTGCTGACCACCACCCACCAGGACGCGAGGACAGACCTGTGGCCGAGACCACCGACGACTTCGAGGGCGAGACGCCCACGAGCTACACCTCCGAGACCAGCGCCCCCACCGGGCGCGGGCAGAGCCTCACCGCTCCGGCCCAGGCCCTCGGCCGCCGCAAGGAGGCCGTGGCGCGCGTGCGCCTCGTCCCCGGCACCGGACAGTGGAAGATCAACGGGCGCACGCTCGAGGACTACTTCCCCAACAAGGTCCACCAGCAGCTGGTGAACAGCCCGTTCGCGTTGGTCGACGTCGAGGGTCGCTTCGACGTCATCGCGCGGATCCACGGCGGTGGCGTCTCCGGCCAGGCCGGTGCGCTCCGTCTGGGCATCGCTCGCGGTCTCAACGAGATCGACGCCGAGCACAACCGTCCGGCGCTGAAGAAGGCCGGCTTCCTCACGCGTGACCCGCGTGCGGTCGAGCGCAAGAAGGCAGGGCTCAAGAAGGCCCGTAAGGCGCCTCAGTACTCCAAGCGCTGATCTCTGCTCACGACGGCCCCGATGGACTCCATCGGGGCCGTCGTCGTTCCCGCACCCGGCGCGAGGAGCGTGTGCGAGGGTGAGTGCTGTTCCCGCTCGACGAGGAGGTCCGATGGCCAGGTTGTTCGGTACGGACGGAGTCCGTGGCCTTGCCAATCGTGACGTCACGGCCGAGCTGGCGCTCGACGTCTCCGTCGCTGCAGCGCACGTCCTGGCGACCACCGGCGTCTTCAAGGGGCACCGGCCGCGAGCTGTCGTGGGCCGCGACCCCCGGGTCTCCGGCGAGTTCCTCTCCGCCGCGGTCGCTGCCGGCCTGGCGAGCGCCGGGGTCGACGTCCTGCTCGTCGGCGTGCTCCCGACGCCCGCCGTCGCGCACCTGACGGGCGTGCTCGACGTCGACCTCGGCGTGATGCTCTCGGCCTCGCACAACCCGATGCCCGACAACGGGATCAAGTTCTTCGCGCGCGGCGGGCACAAGCTCGCCGACGAGCTCGAGGACGCCATCGAGCAGCGGATGGGCGAGCCGTGGGACCGGCCGACCGGATCGGGTGTTGGCCGGATCACGATGGACCCGGGTACCGGTGCCGAGCGCTACGTCGAGCACCTCGTCACGAGCCTGCGTGACGGACCCGCCCCGCTCGAGGGCCTGCGGATCGTCGTCGACTGCGCGAACGGAGCGGCGAGCGAGGTCGGACCTGCCGCGTTGCGTGCGGCCGGCGCCGACGTCGTGGTCATCAACGCCTCGCCCGACGGGCGCAACATCAACGAGAAGTGCGGGTCGACGTACCCCGCCCAGCTCCAGGCGACCGTCGGTGCGGCCGGAGCCGACCTCGGCGTCGCCTTCGACGGTGACGCCGACCGCTGCCTCGCGGTGGACGCGCACGGCACCCTCGTCGACGGCGACCAGATCATGGGGATCCTGGCGATCGCGATGAAGGAGAACGGCGGCCTCGCGGCCGACACGCTCGTGATGACCGTGATGAGCAACCTCGGCCTGCAGCTGGCGATGGACGAGGCGGGGATCCGCACCGTGCAGACGGGCGTCGGTGACCGCTACGTGCTCGAGGCGATGCGTGCGGGCGGCTACAACCTCGGCGGCGAGCAGTCGGGCCACCTCATCCTCTCCGAGCATGCGACGACGGGGGACGGCACGCTCACGGCGCTGCACCTGGCCGCGCGGGTCGCCGCGACCGGCCGGTCGCTCGCCGAGCTCGCGGTGGCCGTGCGGCGGCTCCCGCAGGTGCTCGTCAACGTGCCGGGCGTGGATCGCGCCAGGGCAGCGCAGGACGCCGGGGTCGCTGCGGCGGTCGCCGAGGCCGTGGCCGAGCTCGGGAAGACGGGCCGGGTGCTGCTTCGCCCCTCGGGGACCGAGGCACTGGTCAGGGTCATGGTCGAGGCCGCCGACCAGGACGACGCCGACCGGATCGCGCGGCGCCTGGCCGGCGTCGTCCTCGAGCGCCTGGCCCTGTGAACGCACGGCACAGCGGGGACGCCCCGCACGACCTGCCCGACCCGCACGGGGCGCACCGTGCCGCGGACGGGCCCGTGGAGTCAGCGCAGGACGCCGCCCTGCGTGCCCGGGTGGCGGAGCTTCTCGCCGGACCGGTGCCGATGCCCGTCGTGCAGGCGGGGGACCCGGTGCTGAGGACTCCTGCCGTGGCCTATCGGGGCCAGCTCGGCCGCCGCACCCTCGACCGACTCATCGAGGCGATGCGGGCAACGATGCTCGCCGCGCCAGGGGTCGGGCTCGCGGCCCCGCAGGTGGGGCTGGGGCTGGCGCTCGCGGTCGTGGGCGACCCCGGGACGGTGGATCCCGAGCGCGCCGCCGTTCGCGAGCGCGTCGCCGTCCCGTTCCGGGTGCTGCTCAACCCGAGGTACGAGGCGGTCGGCGCCGAGCGGGTCTCCTTCTACGAGGGCTGCCTCAGCGTCTCCGGCTGGCAGGCGGTCCGCTCCCGCTGGCGTGCGGTGCGGCTCACCGGGATCGACGAGCGCGGCACGCCCCTCGACGAGCTCGTCACCGGGTGGCCGGCGCGGATCGTCCAGCACGAGACGGACCACCTGGGCGGGGTGCTCTACCTCGACGGAGCGTCGCCCAGGTCGCTCGTGGCGCCCGGTGAGAGCTGGCGGTACGCGGACGAGGTGCGTCCGGTGCGGGCCGCGGCCGAGCTCGGGTTCCCGCTCGACTGACGTCGGCCCCGGACCCGCACTCAGGGTCGGGTGGGTGACCTCACCCATTCCGCGTGCCGGTCCGCCCACCTAGGCTGGGCTGACGCCGACGGCCGGCGCTGCAGCGACCGAGGGAGCCCGAGCGTGGAGCAGTGGATCGAGGCGCTCGCCGGCTCGCCGTGGGTCTTCGTCGCTCTCTACCTCTTCGCGACGATCGACGGCTTCTTCCCGCCGGTCCCGAGCGAGACGGCGGTCATCGCGCTCGCGGCGATCGGTGCGTCCACCGGCGAGCCGAGCATCGCCATCCTCGGTGCGGTCGCGGCGGCCGGTGCGTTCACGGGGGACCAGATCGCCTACTCGATCGGCAAGCGGATCCCGATCCGACGCTGGCGCTTCATGCGGGGCGAGCGGCAGGTCAAGGCGATCGAGTGGGCCGAGGAGGCGCTCGAGCGGCGGGCCGGGGTGTTCATCATCGCGGCGCGCTACATCCCGGTCGGTCGCGTGGCCGTGAACATGACCGCCGGGGCCGTCCGCCTCCCACGGCTGCGCTTCACGGGGCTCGCGGCGATCGCCGCCATGAGCTGGTCGCTCTACTCCGTCGCGCTGGGGGTCGGGGCCGGGGCATGGCTGCACGACCGGCCGTTGCTCGCCGTCGGTGTCGGGGCCGTCGGCGGCCTGCTCCTCGGTGCGGCGATCGACCCGCTCGTCACCTGGCTCGGGCGGCGGTCGTTCAGGTCGTCGGAGCCGGTTCGCGACGAGTCGCACTGAGTCGCGCTGAGTCGCGACGAGTCGCACTGAAGGCTCGGCCCCGCCTCAGAGCTTGCGCAGCCGGACGCGTTCGACGGAGTGATCAGGGCTCTTGCGCAGGACGAGGGTCGCCCGGCCCCTGGTGGGCAGGATGTTCGCCACGAGGTTCGGCTCGTTGATCGCGTCCCAGACCTCCTCGGCCCGCCGGACGGCGGATGCGTCGTCGAGCGAGGCGTAGCGGTGGAAGAAGGAGTCGGGGTCGGCGAAGGCTGTCGCGCGAAGGCTGAGGAACCGGTCGACGTACCACTGACGCACGTCGCGGGTCCTGGCGTCGACGTAGATCGAGAAGTCGAAGAAGTCGCTCACCGCGAGGCTCGAGCCACCGGCGGCCGCCCCCGAGGCACGGGCCGGCTGCAGGACGTTGAGGCCCTCGACGATGAGCACGTCCGGCCGTCGGACCACGATCTGCGCCTCGGGCACGATGTCGTAGGAGAGGTGGGAGTACACCGGAGCGCTCACCTCGGCCTGACCGGCCTTCACCGCAGAGAGGAACCGGAGCAGGCTGCGGCGGTCGTAGGACTCGGGGAAGCCCTTGCGCTCCATCAGGCCACGGCGCTCCAGCTCGGCGTTCGGCAGCAGGAAGCCGTCGGTCGTGATGAGCTCGACACGCGGGGTCTGCGGCCACCGGGCCAGGAGCTCGCGCAGCACCCGGGCCGTCGTCGACTTGCCCACGGCCACCGAGCCCGCCACCCCGATGACGTAGGGCGTGCGGGCCGTCTCCTCGCCGAGGAACCGCGAGGCCGCCGAGTGCAGCGTCCGCGTCGCCTCGATGTACAGGGAGAGCAGCCGGGAGAGGGGTCGGTAGACGACGTCCACCTCGGCGAGGTCGATCGGGTCACCGAGGCCGCGCAGCCGACGCACGTCCTCGTCGGTCAGTGGCAGGGGCGTCGACTCCGACAACCTGCTCCATGCCTCACGGTCCAGGTCGACGTACGGCGTCGTCGGGGTGAGGGTCGGCACAGCCATCGCACCAGTCTGCCCGATCGCGGGGCGGCCGGTGCGCGGGCGATCCGCGAAGGCGGCCGGGGGCGCGGATAGACTCCCGCCCATGTGCGGCATCGTGGGTTACGTCGGAACGCAGGTTGCGGGTGATCGTCCGCTCGAGGTCGTGATGGGAGGCCTCGCCCGGCTGGAGTACCGCGGCTACGACTCGGCGGGCGTCGCGCTCGTGACGGCCGACGGCCTGGTCTCGGCGAAGAAGGCCGGCAAGCTCGCGAACCTCACCGCCCAGCTGGAGGCCTTCCCCCTCCCGCCGTCGACCGCCGGGATCGGCCACACGCGCTGGGCGACGCACGGAGCGCCCAACGACCTCAACGCGCACCCGCACCTCTCCGAGGACGGCCGGGTCGCCGTGATCCACAACGGGATCATCGAGAACTTCGTCGCGCTGCGCGCCGAGCTGACCGCCGCCGGCGTGCGGCTGAGGAGCGAGACCGACACGGAGGTCGTCGCCCACCTGCTCGGAGCCGCGTACGACGAGCGACGCGACCTCACCGAGGCGATGCGCACCGTCGCGAGGCGCCTGCTCGGCACCTTCACCCTGCTCGCCGTCCACGCCGACGTCCCGGATGCCGTCGTCGGCACCCGTCACGACTCCCCGCTGGTGGTCGGGCTCGGCGTGGGGGAGAACTTCCTCGGCTCGGACGTCGCCGCGTTCATCGCCTACACCCGTGAGGCGATGGAGCTCGGGCAGGACGAGATCGTGACGATCAGGCCGGGCTCGGTCGTCGTGGTCGACTTCGACGGGAACCGGGTCGAACCTCGTCGCTTCACCGTGGACTGGGACGCCTCTGCTGCGCAGAAGGGTGGCTTCTCCTCGTTCATGGACAAGGAGATCCACGACCAGCCGCACGCCGTCGCCGACACCCTGCTCGGCCGCACCGACCTCGCCGGGCACCTGGTTCTCGACGAGATCCGCGTCGAGGAGGCCGTGCTCCGACAGATCGACAAGATCGTCGTGATCGCCTGCGGCACGGCCGCCTATGCCGGTCAGGTGGCCAAGTACGCGATCGAGCACTGGTGCCGGATCCCCGTCGAGGTCGAGCTGGCGCACGAGTTCCGCTACCGCGACCCCGTGGTGAACGCCAAGACGCTGGTCGTTGCCGTCTCGCAGTCCGGGGAGACGATGGACACCCTGATGGCCGTGCGGCACGCCAGGGAGCAGGGCGCGACGGTGCTGGCCATCGTCAACACCCACGGATCGACGATCCCGCGCGAGTCGGACGCTGTGCTCTACACGCACGCAGGTCCGGAGGTCGCCGTGGCCTCGACCAAGGCCTTCCTCGCGCAGATCACCGCCGCCTACCTGCTGGGCCTGTACCTGGCCCAGCTGCGCGGCACGAAGTTCCCCGACGAGATCGCGGAGATCCTCGCGGACCTGCGCGGGATCCCCGCGAAGGTGCAGACCGTCCTGGACCGCTCGGCACACATCCGCGACGTCGCACGGTCGATGGTCGACGTGCCATCGGTGATCTTCCTCGGCCGGCACGTCGGCTACCCGGTGGCGATGGAGGGCGCGCTCAAGCTGAAGGAGCTCGCCTACATCCACGCCGAGGGCTTCGCCGCCGGCGAGCTCAAGCACGGGCCGATCGCGCTGATCGAGGAGGGCCAGCCGGTCTTCGTCATCGTGCCGAGCCCGCGGGGCCGCGACGTGCTCCACAGCAAGGTCGTCTCCAACATCCAGGAGATCCGGGCCCGCGGGGCCAGGACCCTGGTGATCGCCGAGGACGGCGACGAGGAGGTCCGTCCGTTCGCCGACGAGGTCTTCTTCGTCCCGCAGACGGCAACGCTGCTCGCACCCCTGGTGACCGTCGTCCCGCTGCAGATCTTCGCGCTGGAGCTCGCGACGGCGAAGGGGCTCGACGTGGACCAGCCGCGCAACCTGGCGAAGTCGGTCACGGTCGAGTAGGCGGCGCAGGCGGATCGGCTCCCCGCCGTCCGCACGCCGGGAGGCTCGCACGTTGTGAAGGGGTACCGATGATCGTGGGGGTGGGGATCGACGTCGTCGACGTCGCCCGGTTCGTGGCGACGCTCCAGCGCGCCCCCGGTCTGCGGGAACGACTGTTCACCGCGGCCGAGCGCGACCTGCCCGACTCCTCGTTGGCCGCCCGGTTCGCCTCCAAGGAGGCGATCGCCAAGGCGCTCGGCGCACCCGGGACGATGAGCTGGCAGGACGCCACGGTCCACCGCGTCGTCGGCGGGCCGCCGGTCGTCGAGATCACCGGGACGGTCGCGGCGCGGGCGGCCGAGCTCGGTGTCGATCGCTTCCACCTGTCGATCTCGCACGACGCAGGCATCGCCTCGGCGATGGTGGTGGCCGAGCGGGACGTCTGAGCCGGCGGCTCGGGCAGACCCGTTGGTGATCGCCACCGCCCGGCGGCCGTTGCGGCCTCGACCCTCAGGCGATCTGTGACAGGCCGTTGCCGACGACGGTGAGAATCACGAACACCCATGGGGTGAGCCCCTCGACGACCACGTCCGAGCGTGATCTCGCACCGTTGCCGAGCGGGTGGCGGATCATGTCGGGCTCCGGCGACAGCCGGTACGTCAGAGCGACCGATGTGCCCAGCAGCACGGCCACGAGCGCTGCGGCGGCGCCGGGAGCCAGGTGCAGCAGCGTCGGCGTCGGCGTCACGCTCAGGAGCCCGATCGCCGCGAAGAGGCCCGTCATGATCGCCCAGGCCCTCCACCGGCCCCGCAGCAGGAGTCCGAGGTGGCCGACCAGCACGAGGGTCGCGCCGAGGACGGCGATCCACGTCAGCACGGTCCCGAGCGTCAGGGGGATCTGTGCGGCTGCCCGCCATGCGTCGACCGTCCGGAACGACAGCAGCATCCCGGCGAGTCCGATGGCCGACGGCACTGCCAGGCGCCGGTCGCTCCTCACCGTCCCGCGTGGGGGAGGGGGGAGGGTCCCCGCGTACTCGCGGGCGGGGCCGAACGCATCGATGGCGCTCTCGCCGCTGTCCTGGCAGTGGGCCTCGGCCGTGGCGAGCGTCTCGCCGATCGTCGCCCCGTCGACTCCACGGATGCGAAGCTCGATCGTCAGCTCCTGCGCCCACGCAGGGTCGAGGGTCGGGAAGAGGTCGTTGTTGCCGCTCATCGGGTGCTCCTGTCGGTGACGGGTGTGTCGCACGGGGTGCTCGTCGGCGAGAGGAACCGCGAGGTGCGCCGGGCGAACTCGGACCAGCGCCCCGATGCCGCGACGAGGCGCCCACGGCCCGATCCGGTCAGCGTGTAGTACTTGCGCCCCGGCCCGCTCTCGCCGGCCTCCCAGTGCGTGACGACCTCCCCCGCCGACTCGGCGCGGCCGAGGAGCGGGTACAGGGTGCCGCCCTTGACGATGCCGAGACCCTCGTCGGCGAGGCGCGCCGCGATCGCGTACCCGTAGGTCGGCCCGTCGTCGAGGATGCGCAGGACGGCGAGGTCGAGGACGGCACGGAGCCAGTCCGTGGGGTAGGGCTGGTCGACCATGACTAGATCGTATGGCTATCTAGTCAGGGTGGCAACCTAGTCGGCTGCGCCAGGGAGCCCCGCTCAACGCAGCGCCGGGATGACCTCGCGTTCGAAGAGCTCGATACCGGAGCGGTCGTACGCGGCCTCGGCGAAGTAGGTGATCGCGTAGGTCATGCCGAG
>JBBRGX010000115.1:0-8696 GCA_038223605.1 Actinomycetales bacterium
GGTGAGGTCGTCGAGCTCCTGGAGCCCGGCACGGCGAGCCCGGAGCTGCCGACGGACGTCGACGGCTGGGCACGCGCCGTCGGTGTGGCGCACCGCGGCGCCTGTGGACCAACGATCGGGCACACGCCACGAGGGGGACCGTCACCGCGGCCGGCGGCTCGCGGCCGGCGACTCGCGGCCGGCGACTCGTGGCCGGCGTCACGGACCTGGCCGGGTCCTGACCCGGGCGGCGGCGGTCGCTGCCGGCCGCCGCGGACGAGCCGCGGACGAGTCGCGCTCAGTCGGTCCTGAGCTCCGCTGACCTCGTGAGGATCAGGGCCTCGGCGAGCACGACCTTCTCCAGCTCGGCCAGGTCGACGGACTCGTTCGTGCTGTGGGCGCGCGAGTCCGGGTCCTCGACGCCCGTGACGAGGATCGCGGCGTGCGGGAAGACGTCGAGGAGGTCGGCGATGAACGGGATCGAGCCACCGACCCCGATGTCGACGGGCTCGGTGCCCCAGGCGTCCGCGAACGCCTGCCGCGCCATCCGCATGGCCGCGGTGTCCGTCGGCGCTGCGAAGGCCTTGCCGAGCTCGCCGTCGAGCACCGTGACCCTGGCACCGAACGGCGCGTGAGCCTCCAGGTGGGCGCGCAGGGCGGCGGCGGCCTCGGCCGGTTCCTGACCGGGCACGATGCGCAGCGAGAGCTTGGCCCGCGCCGAGGCGGCGATCGTGTTGGAGGAGTCGGCGATCGACGTGACGTCCATCCCGATCACGCCGAGCGCCGGCTTGGTCCAGAGCCGTCCGGTGAAGCTGCCGGTGCCGGCGAACCGAGCCCCGGGGAGCAACGAGGTGTCCGCCCGCAGGTCGGCCTCGTCGTAGTCGACTGCCGGTTCGGGGTTGGTCCGCAGGCCGGCGACGGCCACCGAGCCCTCGTCGTCGTGCAGCGTCGCGATCAGCCGGGCCAGCAGCGTCGGCGCATCGAGGACCGGGCCACCGAACATGCCCGAGTGCAGGCTGTGCTCGAGGACGGCGACCTCCACGACGCAGTCGACCAGTCCGCGCAGGCTGGTGGTCAGGCTCGGGATGCCGACCTTCCAGTTCAGCGAGTCGGCGACGACGATGACGTCGGCGGCCAGCAGGTCCCGGTACTGGTGGAGGAAGTCGATGAAGACCGGCGAGCCGATCTCCTCCTCTCCCTCGATGAAGACCGTCACGCCGACAGCGAGGTCCTCGCCGACGGCCCGCAGCGCCCCGAGATGAGCGACGATCCCGGCCTTGTCGTCGGCGGCACCGCGCCCGTAGAGGCGGCCGGCGCGCTCGGTGGCCTCGAAGGGCTCGGAGCCCCACTCGCTTCGCGGACCGACCGGCTGGACGTCGTGGTGGGCGTAGAGGAGCACCGTCGGCGCGCCGTCGGGTGCCGGCTTGCGGGCGACGACGGCGGGTCGGCTGACCACGCCGTCTGCCCGGGCCGCGGTGAGGACCTGGGTGTCGGCGAAGCCTTCCGCCCGGAGCAGGGCCGCGACGGCCTCGGCGCTGCGCTGCAGCTGCACCTGGTCGAAGGTGGGGCTCGAGATGCTCGGGATGCGCACCAGGTGCTCGAGGTCGGCCCGTACGGCAGGGAAGCCGGCGGCGACTCGGCTGCGCAGGTCGGTCAGGGACGGGGCGGGAGAGGTGCTCACGGCCGGTCACGTTACCGCTCGGCAGCAGGAGGCGTCGGACCCGGCCGGCGGCCGGCGGCAGATCGAGCCGGACGGCTCGACTACCCTGGTCCCGTGTTCTCGCGCAACGCTCCCACGCCCCCGCCCGCCGACGACCAGCACGAGGTCGGCGGCAAGGGCCACCGCACGCCCAGCCGCAAGGAGGCGGAGGCCGCGCGCCGTCGTCCGCTGGTGCCGAGCGACCGCAAGGAGGCCGCGAAGAGCCAGCGCTCGGCAGCCCGGGAGATGCGAGCCCGCGAGCAGGCGGCGCTGCAGACCGGCGACGAGCGCTACCTGCCGGCCCGCGACAAGGGCCGGGCCCGCAAATTCGCGCGCGATGTCGTCGACGCCCGCACGAGCCTCGGCGAGTTCTTCCTCCCGGTCGCGTTCGTCGCGATCCTTGGCATGTTCCTCACCCAGAAGAACGTGACGGCGGCCCTCACCGTCCTCATCGTGCTCTACCTGCTCGTCTTCGCGACGATCATCGACGGATTCGTCCTGTCCAGGCAGCTCAAGAAGCGGCTCGAGGCCACGTTCGACGCGGCGCAGATCCCGCGCGGGACGCTCATGTACGGAGTCACCCGCGCGTTCCAGATGCGGCGCCTCCGCCTGCCGAAGCCACAGGTCGCTCGGCACCAGTACCCGTCCTGACCCACGCGGCGCCGCTCGCGGCCTGCGGCACCGTGAACCGGGGCAGCAGCACGTGGACGAGCGGCCCGATCGCCAGCGCGTAGAGCAGCGTCGCCGGACCGGCGGTCCCGCCGAGCAGCCACCCGGTGGCGACCACGGTGACCTCGATCGCCGAGCGGACGAGCCGCACCGAGCGCCCGGTGCGCCGGACCAGGCCCGTCATCAACCCGTCACGCGGCCCCGGCCCCATCCGCGCGCCGAGGTACAGGGCCGTGGCCAGGGCGTTGAGCAGGACTCCACCGACCACCATCGCGGCGGTCGCCACGACGGGCACCGCTGCGGGAAGCCGCCCGAGGAGCGTGAGGAACGGGTCGATCAGTGCGCTGATCACCACGACGTTGGCGACGGTGCCCACCCCGGGCCGCTGACGCAGCGGGATCCAGCACAGGAGCACGACCAGCCCGAGGACGGCGGTCACCACACCGAAGCTCACCGGCACGTGCCGGTCGATCCCCTGGCTCAGGACGTCCCATGGCATCGACCCGACGGCGGCATGGAGCAGGAGCGCCATCGACGCGGCATAGAGCACCAGCCCAGCAGCGAGCTGCACGCAGCGGCGAGCGAGGGGTGAGGCCAGGAGCATGGGTTCATCCTCCGGGAAACTGGCATGGTGATCCATAGCCACTTGCGGGACAGTGGCCCCATGTCCCCGACCCACTCCGAGCGTCGCATCGCTGCGCAGGCCCTCAGGCGACTGCTCGGCACCCTCCCCGCCCACACACCCGGGTACCTGGCGCTCGCGGACGCGACCCGTCGCTGCATCCTCGACGGCAGCCTGCCGCTGCACACCCGGCTCCCGAGCGAGCGCGAGCTGGCCGAGGTCCTCGGGATCTCACGGACCACCACCTCCGCCGCGTACGAACGGTTGCGCGCCACCGGGTTCCTGCACACTCGCCGCGGCTCGGGCAGCGTGACGACGATCCCGCAGGGACGCGCGAGCGGACCGGCGTCGGCCGGCGGGGCGTGGAGCGGGCAGGTCGACGACCGCCCTGGAGCACCCGTCGACCTCACCCTGGCAGCCCCGTCGGCGCCGACCCAGCTCTACGGGGCGGCCCAGCGAGCACTGGAGGCCCTCCCCCGGCACCTGACCGGGACCGGCTACACGTTCCTCGGCCTCCCCGCGCTCCGGGCGGCGCTCGCCGAGCGGTACACGCGGCGTGGCACGCCGACGAGCCCGGACGAGATCCTCGTCACGACCGGCGCCCAGCAGGCGATCTACCTGGTGATGGCCTCCTACGTCGGGGCGGGCGAGCGCGTCGTCGTCGAGCACCCGGCCTACCCGCACGCCATCGCAGCCGTGCGGGGGGTGGGCGGCAGGCCGGTCCCGGTACCGGTCGGACCAGGCGGGGTGGACCTCGACCTCCTCGAGTCGACGATCCGCCGGAGCGCGCCGCGGCTGGTCCACCTCACCCCGGACTTCCACAACCCGACGGGTGCGAGCCTCGACCCGGGGGCCAGGGAACGCCTGCGGGAGTTGGCCGCACGGCACCGCACGCCGGTCGTCGGAGACGAGACGCTCACCGACCTCGCGCTCGACGGCCCGGCGCCGGCCTGCGTCCTGGGCAGGGCTCCGAACCCGTACCTGCTCACGATCGGCTCGGCCTCCAAGTCGTTCTGGGGCGGGCTTCGCGTCGGCTGGGTGCGGGCGCGCCGCGACGTGGTCTCGCGACTCGGTCAGGAGCGCTCCCGGCACGACCTGAGCACCGGACTTCTCGACCAGCTCGTCACCCTCGAGCTCCTCGCGCAGGAGGACCTCGTGCTCGCCGAGCGTCGCGCCGCCCTGCGCACGCAGCGGGAAGCCCTGCTCGCTGCGCTCGCCCGCGAGCTGCCGTGGCGGGTCGCACGGCCCGCCGGTGGGCTCTCGACCTGGATCGACCTCGGAGCGCCGCTGTCCTCCGCGCTCGCAGCGATCGCACCGCAGCACGGTGTGCTCGTCGTCCCCGGAACGATCTTCGGCGTCGACGGCGCGTTCGAGAACCGGCTCCGGCTCCCGTTCAGCGCCGACGTCGAGCGGATCGAGCGAGGGGTCGCCTCCCTCGCCTCCGCGTGGCGGGCCCTCGGGCCGGGCGCCCGCCCCGGCACGCCGGCCGACGCCACCCTCCTCGTCTGACCCGGTGCAGACCGGGCGACGGAGGGGTCACGCGGTGCGCAGCGGGACGAGCACCCCGACGGGGCGCGCCCCGTCGAGCAGCTGGGCCGTGGCGACCTGCTCGCCGGCCAGCCGGCGCCAGTGCTCACCGAGCCAGGCCTCGGCGTCGAAGCGGGTCGTGAAGGTCGGGCTCAGGGGCTGGTCGACCAGAGCGCCCGTTGCCGTGGAGAGCTCCCAGGTCCACTCCGCGCGGCTCATCGGGCGCCCGCCGGGTTGGCGAGCGCGCGGTTGATCCGCGACGCCCAGAAGGGGCCCTGATAGATGAACCCCGTGTAGCCCTGGACGAGATCAGCACCGGCGTCGAGGTACGCCTGCGCATCGGCCGCGCTCGTGACGCCACCGACGCCGAGGACGAGCGGTCCGGCACCCAGCCTGCTCCGCAGGCGCGAGACGACCTCGAGCCCGCGCGCGAGGAGCGGAGGCCCGGAGAGGCCACCCTCGCCGAGCTCGTGCGCGATCGTCGTGTTGACCGCGACGACACCGTCCAGCCCCAGCTCGGTGACCAGGTCAGCGATCTCGTCGACGTCCTGGTCGGCGAGATCCGGGGCGATCTTCACGAGCAGGGGCACCCGACCGGGGACGGTGGACGCGTCGGCCGCCGCACGCGCCGCCACCAGGAGCGGGCGCAGGGCCTCGACGGACTGCAGGTCCCGCAGGCCAGGGGTGTTGGGCGAGGAGACGTTCACCACGAGGTAGTCGGCCCACGGTGCGAGGACCCGGGCGCAGGTCGCGTAGTCGGCCGCAGCACCGTCAGGCGTCGTCGTCCTGTTCTTGCCGATGTTGACCCCGACGACTGCCGCGCGCCCGGCCGGGCTCGCACGCAGGGCGCGCAACCGGCCGGCGACGGCCTCGGCGCCGGTGTTGTTGAAGCCCATCCGGTTGCGCAGGGCCTGCTGGTCGAGCACTCGCCACAGCCGGGGCTGCTCGTTGCCCGGCTGCGCGACGGGGGTGATGGTGCCGATCTCGACGAACGCGAACCCGAGCATGGTCAGCCCGAGCACGCCCTCACCGTCCTTGTCGAACCCGGCGGCCAGGCCGAACCTGCCGGGCAGGTCCCGGCCGAAGACCTGCACGACGGCGCCCCGCGGGGCCAGAGCCCGGCGCAGGGCCCAGCCGAGCCCCGGGGTCGCCGCAGCGATCCTGATCGCTGTGAAGGCGAGATGGTGCGCCCGCTCGGGAGCGAGGCGGCGGAGGACGCTGGTGAAGAGCAACCGGTACACGCCCGGAAACCTACCCGGCTACGACGTCCCGCGTCGGCGCGGAGGTCCGGGTCCGCCGCAGCCACCACAGCCCGAGCATCGGCAGGACGAGCGGGACGAAGCCGTAGCCGCTGCCGAACCCTGACCAGACGGTTGCATCGGCGAAGAGGTCCGAGCGAGCGACCGAGAGCGCCCCGACGGCAAGGACCCCCGCCATCTCCGTGCTGACCGCGGACCAGGCGACCGCGCGCCAGCGTCCGGTCCCCCTGGCGAGGGCCACCGTGGCCACGAGGTACACCACGGCGGCGACCCCGGAGAGCGCGTACGCCAGGGGGGCAGCCTCCCAGTCGGTGAGGATCTGGACGCCGGACCGGGCGCCGGCCGCCAGCGCGAGGATCCCGTAGACCGCGACGAGCGCCCTGCCCGGGCCGGTGGAGGTCGACGGGGCGGGGGCAGGTGCCGGGTTGATCGAGGTCACCTGGCGACCCTAGGCCGCTCGTGCCCCGCACCGGGCGACGACACCCTCAGGCGCCCCAGACCTGGACCATGCGGAGCTGGATGAAGGCGACGGTCACCGCAGCAAGGAGCAGCACCACCGAGCTCCACCGGGTCCGCTCGGCGAACCCCCAGAGCGCGGCGAGCGGAAGGACGATCAACGTCGTCACCGCATAGCCCCAGAAGGTCGCCGCATGCCCCGGGGGTGTGCCGGTGAGAGCGCGCACCACGGCGAGCACCACCTCGACCAGCAGCAGGGCCTCGACGACGGCAGCGCCGACGAGCTGGTTGAGGACGACAGCCCGGTCGCGGAGGGCGAACCAGCCGGCCCACGCCGCGACGACGAGAGCGGCGAGGGCGACGAGCACAGCAAGCGGTGTCCACACGGGCGCGAGGATACGCCCGGCCGGGCCCGCCCCTGCGTCACGACGGGCCCGCAGCCCTCGTCTAGCATCGACGGGTGATCACGCTCACCTCTCTCGACCCTGCCCGCTGCGCAGCAGACGTCCTCGTCGTCGCCGTCGCCTCCTCCGGCCCCGGTGGGGTCGTGGTCCTGGGGGACAACGTCCCGCCGGCGATCCGCGCGGCGCTGACCGCTCCCGGGCTGGGCATCTCCGGCGAGATCGATGCCGTGCACCGCATCCCCTCCTCCGGCGCCGCGACGGCTCCCGTCGTGGCGACGGTGGGTGTCGGACCGTTCGGCGCCGCTCTCGACGCCGAGACGCTGCGTCGTGCGGCCGGCGCTGCGGCCCGCCAGCTGACCGGCGTCGGCTCGCTCGCCCTCGCCTTCCCGGCCAAGGACGCCGACCTCGTCGCGGCCGTCGCTGAGGGCGCGGTGATCGGTGCGTACGTCTTCGACCGCTATCGCGAGATCCCCGCGCACGCCCGCCCGGCGACCGCGATCCAGATCGTGACGCCTGCGGCGAAGTCCGCGGCCGCGCGTGCTGCCGTCCGGCGCGCCGAGGTCCTCGCCGCTGCCGTGCACGGCGTGCGCGACCTGGTCAACACGAGTCCGCTCGACCTGTTCCCCGGCGCGTTCGCCGATGCGGCCCGCGCCGCCGTGAAGGGCACCAAGGTCAAGATCACCGTCCTCGACGAGAAGGACCTCGCCGCCGGGGGCTACGGCGGCCTCGTCGCGGTCGGCCAGGGCTCCGCGCGCCCGCCGCGCCTGGTGAAGGTCGTCTGGGCGCCGCCGCGTGCCAAGAAGTCCGTCGCCCTGGTCGGCAAGGGCATCACCTTCGACTCCGGCGGCATCTCGATCAAGCCGGCGAAGGGCATGGAGGCGATGAAGTCCGACATGGCCGGCGCGGCAGCCGTCCTGCACACGGTGCTGGCCGCCGCGGCCCTCGGCGTACCGGTGAGGGTCACCGGCTGGCTCTGCCTCGCCGAGAACATGCCCTCCGGCTCCGCGCAGCGGCCATCTGACGTGATCACCCAGCGGGGCGGCACCACGGTCGAGGTCCTCAACACGGACGCCGAGGGTCGCCTGGTCCTCGCCGACGGCCTCGTCGCCGCCTGCGAGGAGAAGCCCGACGCGGTGATCGACGTCGCCACGCTCACCGGTGCGCAGCTCGTCGCTCTCGGTCCCCGGGTCTCCGCGGTGATGGGGACCGACGACATGCGCGAGGCCGTCGTCACCGCTGCGGCGCGGTCGGGCGAGCAGTTCTGGCCGATGCCGTTGCCGGTCGAGCTGCGCGCCGGCCTGACGTCCTCGGTGGCCGACCTCGCGAACATCGGTGACAGGTTCGGCGGGATGCTCATCGCCGGCCTGTTCCTCAAGGAGTTCGTCGGGACGACGCCCTGGGCCCACCTCGACATCGCCGGCCCGGCCTTCAACGAGGGTGCGGCGCACGGCTACACCTCGGTCGGCGGCACCGGCGTCTCGGTCCGGACCCTGCTGGCGCTGCTCGAGGCACGCTGAGCCGACATCCTCGGCAGGGGCGTGCGGGTCAGCGCCCCGTGCGCTTCTGCCGCGAGCTCCAGTCGCGCATGCGCTGCGGGTAGCCCGTCAGCTGGACGTCGTACACGGGGATCGCGAGCTGGCGGGCGATCTCCCGTGCGGTCCGCGGGTCGGGCACCTTGCGTCGCGTCCACTCCCCGGTGGCCGCGATGAGGACGACGGTGGTCTGCGTCACCCGGGTGGCAGGCTCGATGTAGGCCTCGACCCCGACCCTGGTCCGCGCGAAGTCCGCGAGGTAGGACTCCGTCGCCCGGCGCGCGGCATGTCCGGTGAGGGGTTCATCGGGGTCGGCCTCGCGCCGGCGGCGTCCGAACAGTCGCATGGGGCAAGCCTACGTGCGCCTGAGTCGTAGGATGTTTAGGAGCGCGCTGGTCTCATCGCCCGCCTTCGATTCACGTCGGTCGACGGGTGATGACAAGATGGCCGGAGCGCCCGACCCACTGCCGTGCCCGAGGGGAGTCCGACCGTGCCTGACACCGTCTTCGACATCGTGGTCCTTGGCGGAGGGAGCGGCGGATACGCCGC
>JBBRGX010000116.1:0-8497 GCA_038223605.1 Actinomycetales bacterium
GCTGACCATCCGGTCGTACAACTGCCTCAAGCGCGAGGGCATCCACACCGTGGGTGAGCTCGTCGGGCGCAGCGAGGCCGACCTCCTGGACATCCGCAACTTCGGTGCGAAGTCGATCACCGAGGTCAAGGAGAAGCTCGTCGGTCTCGGTCTGTCCCTCAAGGACAGCCCGCTCGACTTCGACCCGAGCTCGTACTACGACGACAGCGATTTCGTCGAGGACGAGCTGTCCTGACGCTGCCCAGCCGACGGCACGTCCGGCCGGCCCTGATCTTCGAGAACTGAGGAGTACGACATGCCTACGCCCACGAAGGGTCCGCGGCTCGGCGGTGGTCCGGCCCACGAGCGGCACATCCTCGCCAACCTGGCGACGAGCCTGTTCGAGCACCGACGCATCACCACCACCGAGACCAAGGCCAAGCGGCTGCGTCCGCTCGCCGAGCGCATGATCACGTTCGCCAAGCGCGGCGACCTGCACGCGCGTCGGCGGGTGCTCACCGTCGTCCGGGACAAGGGCGTCGTCCACGCCCTCTTCACGGAGATCGCTCCGGCCATGGCCGAGCGTCAGGGTGGCTACACGCGGATCACCAAGATCGGTGCCCGCAAGGGCGACAACGCGCCGATGGCCGTCATCGAGCTCGTCATGGAGCCGGTGAGCCCGAAGCAGGCGACCGTGCGTGAGGCCGAGAAGGCCACCCAGCGCGCCGCCGCCCCCACGAAGGTCGCTGCGCCGGTCGAGGAGACCGTCGTCGAGGTCGTCGAGGACGCTCCCGAGGACTCCGTCGAGGTCGTCGAGGCGACCGAGTCGGCCACCGGGTCCGAGGACGCCGCAGAGAAGTCTGCCGAGTAGCACCCACCAGGTGCAGCCGGGGTCTCGCGCCCCTGCCGCCCGGGTCCGAGCCCTAGGCTCGACACGTGCGTACCCACCCTGTCCGGCCCGCCAAGGCTGGGCAGGGTGGTCTCGTCTCCGGGCCTCCCGGATGGTGGTGGTTCGCCGCAGCGGTCGGCCTGCTCGCGCTGACTGCTGCGCTCGGCGACTCGGCCTCGACCCCAGGTCTTGGCCGGCACACCGCGCTGCCGCCATGGGACCTCGCTCTCGACCCTCCGTCCTGGCTGGTGACCGTGATGCTCACGGTCGCGACCCTGTGCGGAGCCGTCTGGCTGCTGCTCGGCCTGCGGCGGCTGCGCGTGGGCTGGCGGCTGCCGCCGCGCACCGTCGTCGTGGTCGGCCTGCTCGCCGTCGGCGCGCTGCTGCTCGTGCCGCCGACCGGCTCGGCCGACCACCTGTCCTACCTGGCCTACGGGCGGATCGCCGCGGCCGGTGACGATCCCTATGTGACCGACCCGCAGACCTGGCACGGGGGCACGGATCCCGTCGCTGGTGCGGTCCAGCCTCCGTGGCAGTCCACCCCGAGCGTCTACGGGCCGGTCGCCACGGCCTCTCAGCTGCTCGCCGCGCGGCTCGGTGGGGGTGTGCTGCGCAGGAGCGTCGGCTGGTGGCAGCTCTTGTGCGGTCTCTCCTTCCTCGCGGTCGGCGGGGTCCTCGATCGGCTCAGCCGGGACGACCAGGCTGCCCGCTCCCGCGCAGCCCTGCTCTGGACGCTGAACCCGCTCCTGCTGGGCCAGCTCGTGCTGGGCGCGCACCTCGACGTGATCGCTGCGGCACTGGCGATCGGTGGGATCGCCCTGGCGGCCCGCCGTCCCCTCGTGGCGGGGGCGCTGCTCGGCGCCGCGGCCGGGGTGAAGGCTCCGTTCGCCCTCGCCGGGCTCGCGGCCGCCTGGGGTCTGTGGCGGCTGCCCGCCGCCCGTCGCCGGCACGGACTGCTGCTCGGTGCCGCCGGTGTGCTGGCCGTGCTGCTGCCCGCCTACTGGTGGGCCGGCGTGCACGTCGAGGACCAGCTCGGCACGGCGGGTGCGCGAGTCTCGTTCGCCAGCCCGTGGCACGGCCCGTTCGTGCTGCTCGGACCAGTGCTCGGAGACGGCGTCGACCACCTGCTCGTTCCGGTCGCCCTGCTGCTCGCCGTGCTGCTCGGCGTCCTCCTGTGGCGTCGCATCGGCACGCTCGATGCCCCCACGGGCGACGAGGTCGTCGGGCGAGCGGTGCGCGCGGCGCTCGTCGCGACGCTCGCCTGGCTGCTCACCGCCCCCTACGTGCTGCCCTGGTACGACGCGATCGTCTGGGTGCCGCTCGCCCTGGTCGGTGCGAGCGCGCTCGACGGATGGCTCGTGGTCCGGCTCGCTGTCCTGGCCCTCGCCTACCTCCCTGGTCGCGTCGTGGGGCTCGCACCGTGGGTCGAGCGCCTCACCCTCGGCGCGCGGACCTTCGTGGCACCCGTCGTGCTCGCTGTCGTGGTCGTCGCTGTCGTGCGCTGGGGCTTGACGCGGGCCGGCGACCTCAGGGTGACGAGGGTGCCGGGGTCCTGAGGTCCCAGGCGCGCACCCCGCCGACGATCCCCGCCGAGTTGGGCACGATGACGACGTCGTCGCCGAGCTCGCCGAGCACCCGCGGCGTGATCCGGCGGGAGTTGCCGCCGCCGATGTAGAGGCGGTCCCAGAGCACGACGGGCCGCAGCCCGTCGACCGCCCGACGCACCCGCCGTGACCAGGAGGAGTTGCCCATGGCCTTGCGCTGGTGCTCGCCGAGGTAGGCGTCGTAGGTGGTGTCGCGGCGGAGCGGGGCGTGCGAGAGCTCCAGGTGCGGGGCGAGCACGCCGCCGTCGAAGAGGGCCGACCCCAGACCCGTGCCGAGGGTGAGGACCAGCTCGAGCCCGCTGCCCGAGACGACGCCGGCGCCGTGCACCTCGGCGTCGTTGAGGACGAGCGTGGGATAGCCGAGCGCCGCGCTGAGGGCGGAGGCGATGTCCGTCCCGGCCCAGGCGGCGAGGAGGCCGGGTGCGACGGGGCTGCGCGGCCCGGACTCGGTCACGTAGTGCGGGGTGGCGATGACCACGCCGTGCCGGATCATCCCCGGCATGCCGACCGTCGCCCTGGTCGCCGGGGGCAGGCTGGCCGCGATCTGCACGATCGTGTCCACGAGCCGGCCAGGGGCGAGCGGGTAGGGCGTGGCGACCCGGACCGCCGGCGCGTGCATGGTGCCGGCGGAGTCGAGCACCGAGGCCTTGATCCCGCTCCCGCCGCAGTCGACGGCCAGCGTGAGGCCCGCGAGGGTCGGCGGTCGGGCTGGGGAGGTCACGCGGCCAAGGCTAGCGATGGCCGGCGGGGACGGGCCGGTCGCCGGGACGCGATAGCGTGCGCGGGTGGACGACGCAGCACCCGTACGGATCCGTCTCGACCTCTCGTACGACGGGACCGACTTTGCCGGCTGGGCCGACCAGCCGGGGCTGCGCACCATCCAGGGCACGGTCGAAGCGGCGCTCGGCACGGTCCTGCGCTGCTCGCCACCGCGGCTCACCGTGGCCGGCCGGACCGACGCGGGCGTGCACGCCAGGGGCCAGGTGGCCCACGTCGACCTGCCCCCCGAGACCTGGACGGCTGTCCAGGGCCGCATGAGGGGTCCGGGCGAGGCCGTGGTGCGGCGGATGGCCGGTGTCCTTCCCGACGACGTCGTGGTTCGTCGTGCGGCGGTCGCCCCCGCGGGTTTCGACGCCCGGTTCGGTGCCTTGTTCCGGCGCTATGCGTACCGCCTGGCCGACGACCCGCAGCGGGTCGACCCGCTGCGCAGGCACGAGGTCGTCCGGCACGGGCTGCCGCTCGACGTCGCCGCGATGGAGCGCGCGGCTGCGCTGATGATCGGCCGGCACGACTTCGCCGCATACTGCCGTCCGCGCGAGGGCGCCACCACGATCCGCACGCTCGAGGACCTCCAGGTGCTGCGCCCCGTCGACGGCCCCGATGCCGGGCTCGTCGTCGCCGTGGTCCAGGCGGACGCCTTCTGCCACTCCATGGTGCGCTCGCTCGTCGGCGCGCTGCTCGCCGTGGGGGAGGGGCGCCAGCCGGAGGAGTGGCCGGTCGACCAGCTCGCGGGGAGCGAACGGCGGGCCGTCGTTGCGCACGCCCATGGGCTCACCCTCGAGCACGTCGCGTACCCCGCCGATGGAGGGCTCGCTGCTCGCGCAGCGCTGACCCGGGCGCGGCGCACGGCCGACCAGACGAGCGCCCGGCGCGCCGCCGAGGAGGCACGAGCCGAGGCTCGCGCCGCCGGTCAGGCCGTGGAGCTCACTCCTCCTCGATGAGGTGGACGGCGGCCTCCTCGGCGGTGGCTGCTCCGCCAGAGATGCCCTCGTCCTCGGCGAAGACGCTCGTGGTGCTCCGGCCGGCCAGGTCGCTGGTCGCGGTGCCCAGCCGCCCGACGCGGTCAGGCTCGTTCCCGCCGGCGCCGATCTCGTCGCTCTCCCAGACCTCCGGCACCTCCTGGTCGAGGCGCTCGTCGATGCTGTCGCCGACGTACTGCTCCTGCTCGGTCTCCAGGCGGTGGCGACCGGGCCGGTCGCGGGGGCTCAGGCCCTCGTCGAGCGGATCGGCCGGACCGTCGTCCATCAGGGTGTCGGACGGGTCGAGCTGGTCGCTGTCGCCCTCGGCGCCGGTCTCCGGGTCGGGTGTGGTTCCTGGTGTCTCGCTCATCCGCACACGCTGGCACCGATGGGCCCTCGTCGCACCTGCTCGCGGTCGCCGGAGCGAGCGCCGACCGGGACCGGCGAGCGATCTCGTCGTCCCTGGTGCCGGCGACAGGGGACAATCGGCCGGGTGGGACATCTCGACATCAGCGACGTGGGCTACGTGCTCCCCGACGGCAGGCCGCTCCTGACGGGGATCGACCTGCGCGTGGGTGACGGAGCGAAGGTGGCGCTCGTCGGCCCGAACGGCGCCGGCAAGACCACGCTGCTGAGGATCGTCGCCGGGGACGAGGCACCGCACAGCGGGAAGGTCTCCCGCAGCGGTGGCCTCGGTGTGATGCGGCAGATGGTCGGCCGGATCCACGACGACCGCTCGGTGCGCGACCTCCTCGCCTCGCTCGCCTCGCCGGCGGTCGCCACGGCGGCCGTGGAGCTGGCAGCCGCCGAGATCGGCATCATGACCGTCGACGACGAGCCCTCCCAGATGCGTTACGCCCAGGCGCTCGCCGACTGGGCCGACGTCGGCGGCTATGACGCCGAGGTCGGCTGGGACCGGGTGACCGACGCCGTGCTGTCGATCCCCTTCGAGCGCGCGCAGGACCGTGCGGTGCGGACCCTGTCCGGCGGCGAGCAGAAGCGCCTCGTGCTCGAGTCCCTGCTGCGCGGGCCGGACGAGGTGCTGCTGCTCGACGAGCCGGACAACTATCTCGACGTCCCGACCAAGCGGTGGCTGGAGGACCAGCTGGCGGCCTCGCCCAAGACGGTCCTCTTCGTCAGCCACGACCGGGAGCTGCTCTCGCGCACGGCGACCCGGGTCGCGAGCCTGGAGCCGACGGTCGCCGGGTCGACGCTCTGGGTCCACGGCGAGAGCTTCTCGACCTTCGCCCGGGCCAGGGCCGATCGGCGGTCACGGCTGGCCGAGCTCACCCGGCGCTGGGAGGAGGAGCGCGCCCAGCTGCGCGAGCTCGTCATGACCCTGAGGACGAAGTCGACGTTCAACGACGGGCTCGCCTCGCGCTACCAGGCGGCGCAGACCCGGCTGCGCAAGTTCGAGGAGGCCGGGCCGCCGCCGGAGATGGCGCGGGACCAGGACGTGCGGGTGCGGCTCGTCGGCGGACGCACGGCCAAGCGCGCCGTCGTCGCGGAGAGGCTCGAGCTGACCGGGCTGATGCGGCCCTTCGACCTGGAGGTGTGGTTCGGCGAACGGGTGGCGGTGCTCGGCTCCAACGGCTCGGGCAAGTCGCACTTCCTCCGGCTGCTCGCGGCCGGTGGCAGCGACCCGGACCGCGAGCACGCCCCCGTGGTGGAGGACGGCGCGCAGGTGCCGGAGCCGGTCCGCCACACCGGCCGCGTCGTGCTCGGGTCCCGGGTGCGCCCGGGCTGGTTCGCCCAGAACGACACCCACCCCGAGCTCGCCGACCGCACGCTGCTGCAGATCCTGCACCGTGGCGAGGGGAGCCGCGAGGGGATGGGCCGAGAGGCGGCGAGCAAGGCCTTGGACCGCTACGAGCTCGTCGCGGCAGCCGAGCAGACGTACGGGACGCTGTCGGGCGGCCAGCAGGCCCGGATGGAGATCCTGCTGCTGGAGCTCGGTGGTGCCACGTTGCTGCTCCTGGACGAGCCGACCGACAACCTCGACCTGCACTCGGCGGAGGCGTTGGAGCGCGGGCTCGCCGCCTTCGAGGGAACGGTGATGGCCGTCACCCACGACCGTTGGTTCGCGCGCGGATTCGACCGCTTCCTGCTGTTCGGCGCGGACGGCGCGGTCGTCGAGACCCCTGAACCGGTGTGGGACGCAGCCAGGGTCGACCGCGCGCGCTGAGGCGCTCGGGCAGCGCTCAGACGAGCAGCGTGACCGCGATCGTCGCCATCACCGCCGCGACGAGGAGATCGAGCACCTGCCAGGCCCGCGGCCGCGCGAACAGCGGGGCCAGCCGCCGCGCGCCGAAGCCGAGGGCGCTGAACCAGAGCACGCTCGCCAGGACGGCACCGGCAGCGAACGCCCAGCGCCCGTCGGGGCCGTGGTGGCTGGCCAGGCCCCCCAGCAGCACCACCGTGTCGAGGTAGACGTGGGGGTTGAGGAACGTGAGCCCCAGCGTGGTGAGCACGACGGGACCGAGCCGAGCGGGGGCGTCGGCGGCGGGGTCGAGCCGCTCGGGCCGGCGGGCCCGGCGCACCGCGCCGACGGCCAGGACGAGCAGGAATGCGGCACCGGCGACGCGGACGACCGCGAGCGCCGTCGTCGATCCGCTGATCAGGGCGCCGAGGCCCGCCACTCCTGCGGTGATCAGCGCCGCGTCGGCGAGCGCGCACACCGTGACCACGGCGAGCACGTGCTCTCGACGGATGCCCTGGCGCAGCACGAAGGCGTTCTGCGCGCCGATCGCCACGATGAGCGACAGGCCGGTGAGCAGCCCGGTCGATGCGGCGGCGGTGTCGAGGGAGGGCATGGGCCGCACGCTAGGCGACCTCCGGTGGCGGAGACCAGTTCATCTTCTTGGGGAACCATGAGAATCTCTTCAGATGGAGTGGGACCGCGCGCAGCTCGCTGCCCTGGCCTCGGTGGTCGAGGAGGGCAGCTTCGATGGCGCCGCTCGCCGCCTGCACGTCACGCCGTCGGCCGTGAGCCAGCGCATCAAGGCGCTCGAGGCTCGCGCGGGGCAGGTCGTCGTCCGCAGGGCCCGTCCGTGCCGTCCGACGCCGGCCGGTCAGGTGCTCGTCCGGCTTGCGGGTCAGGTGGCGCTCCTCGAGCACGAGGCGGGGGCACTCCTCGGTGCACCGGGCGACGGCGGCGTGCTGACCATGACCGTCGCGGTGAACGCCGACTCGCTGGACTCGTGGTTCGGCGCCGCTCTCCTCGGGCTGCCCGACGCCGTGCTGCTCGACCTGCGACGCGCCGACCAGGACCGCAGCGCCGACCTGCTGCGCGACGGCACCGCCATGGCGGCGGTGACCGCTGACGGGCGCCCCGTCCAGGGCTGCCGGTCCGTCCCGCTCGGTGCGATGCGCTACCTCGCGGTCGCGGCGCCGCACTTCTGCGGCCGGTGGTTCGGCTCCGGCGTCGACGCGGCAGCCCTGGCGATCGCCCCGCAGGTGGCCTTCGACCTGCACGACGCGCTCCAGCGACGCTTCGCCGCACAGCTGGGTGCGACCGAGGTGGCGCCGACGCACCGGGTGCCGGCGCAGCCGGCGTTCACCGCTGCCCTGCGTGCCGGCCTCGGCTGGGGGATGGTCCCGCGGGCCGCAGCCCGGGACCTCATGAGCAACGGGGACCTGGTCGACCTCAGCCCGGGAGCCGTGCTCGACGTCCCCCTGTTCTGGCAGCACTGGAAGGTCGACGCGCCGGCGCTGACGAACCTCACGGCGCGCGTCGTCGCAGCAGCGAAGAATGCTCTCGAGCCCTCGTTTTGACCCCCCTGCCGCCGGGCAGGTACTCTGGCATGTCGTTGTGCGTCCCCGTCGTGCCGTGAAGCCGCGGGAGACGCCGACGCCCGACCTCATCGGCGCTCATCGGCACCGGGCTTCCCGCCTGGTGCCGCCCGGGTACCGATACCTCATCAGCGATAGAGACGAAGGCTACGACCGTGCGCACGTACACCCCGAAGCCCGGCGACGTCGAGCGGACCTGGCACGTCATCGACGCGACCGATGTTGTCCTCGGCCGCCTGGCCACCCAGATCGCCACGCTCCTGCGTGGGAAGCACAAGGCGACGTTCGCCCCGCACGTCGACGGTGGTGTCTTCGTCATCGTCATCAACGCGGAGAAGGTCGCCCTGACCGGCAACAAGCGTGAGCAGAAGCTCGCCTACCGCCACTCGGGCTACCCGGGCGGCCTGCGCGCGATCGCCTACGCCGACCTGCTCGCCACCCATCCGGAGCGCGTCGTGGAGAAGGCTGTCCGCGGCATGCTCCCCAAGTCCTCG
>JBBRGX010000117.1:0-8395 GCA_038223605.1 Actinomycetales bacterium
TTCATCGACGGCTGGCTCGCCGCCTCCCTGCTCTTCGGGATCGGCCCCCTGATGGTGCTGGGGAGCCTCTCCGACGGCCTGGGACGTGGGATCGACCAGCTCGTCCTCAAGGCAGTGCTCGACGGCTTCGCCGCCTTGGCCTTCGCCTCGACCTTCGGCATCGGCGTGCTGTTCTCGGCCCTCACCGTGCTCGTCCTGCAGGGCTCCCTCACGCTGGTCGGCGTGCTGCTCGGGTCCTTCCTGCCCGACGCGCACGTGGCGGCGCTCACGGCGACCGGCGGGCTGATGCTCGTCGGGATCGCCTTGCGCCTGCTGCGCATCCGCGAGGACTTCCCGGTCGCCGCGATGCTCCCGGCCCTCGTCGTGGCGCCGCTGCTCACCGAGGCCGTCGTGCGGCTCTTCTGAGCCTCCCGGTCAGTCGGCGGACCGCAGGGCGCGCCGGCGGCTCTCCAGGCCGACGAGCTCCGCGAACGCCGCCTCGGCCTCCTGGCCGCTCGGGTCCATCCGCTGCAGCCGGCCGCGGGCCTCGGCGATCTGCCGCGTGAGACCGAGCTCGACGAGGTGACCGACCACCCCGCGGACGTAGCCGTCCAGCGCGTCGGGGCGGTCCTCGGGGAGCGGGGTGACGGCCAGCTCGGTGACGAGCGGGGCGACCGTCGACGCGGCCTCCTCGCGCACCAGCTCGATCCAGCCGTGCACATCGGGGGCGGAAGCAGCGGCCGCGAGCCCGCCGGCGGCCCGGATCGCCTCGTGCACGGCGCGCAGCGCCGGGACGGAGAACGCGTCGCTGCCGAGCGCGTCGAACGCCGCGGCGTCCACGGCCGAGGGGTGCTGAAGCACGGCCTCGAGGGCGTTGCGCTCCAGCGCGGCGACCGGGTCGCGACGGTCCGGGCCGAGGGGCCGCGCGCTGGACCGGTGGCCCTCCTGGACCTCGCCACGACCGCCGGGACCCGGGACGGTCGGCCCGCCCTGCCGTCCACCGTCCTGACGCGCGTCGGCGCGGGTTGCCGTGGAGACCGCGCGCTGGACGGTGTCGGCATCCATGCCCAGCCAGCCGGCGAGCATCCGCGCGTACTCGGGCCGCAGCGCGGTGTCACGGATCCCCGCGACGACGGGCGCCGTCGAGCGCAGGGCCGAGACGCGCCCCTCGGCGGTGTCGAGGTCATGGGCGCGCAGGGTCGAGCGCAGCACGAACTCGAAGAGCGGCTGCCGCCCGGCGACGAGCGCGCGGACGGCCTCTGGCCCCTGGGCCTGACGGAGCTCGCAGGGGTCCATCCCGCCGGGCGAGATCGCGACGAAGGTCTGGGCGTAGAAGCGCTGGTCCTCGCCGAAGGCCCGCAGCGCCGCCTTCTGACCAGCGGCGTCGCCGTCGAAGGTGAAGATGATCTCGCCGCCGGTCGAGGCACCGGAGGCGAGCTGCACCCCGCTGCCGACAGCGGTGTCCCCCATCAGCCGCCGCACCATCCGCACGTGGTCGTCCCCGAAGGCCGTCCCGCAGGTCGCGACGGCGGTCGTCACCCCGGACAGGTGGGCAGCCATCACGTCGGTGTAGCCCTCGACGACGACGGCCTGCCGACCCTTGGCGATGTCCCGCCTCGCCAGGTCGAGGCCGTAGAGGACCTGCGCCTTCTTGTAGAGGGCCGTCTCCGGGCTGTTGAGGTACTTCGGGCCCTGATCGTCCTCGAGCAGGCGCCGCGCGCCGAAGCCGAGGACGTCGCCCGTCACGTCGCGGATCGGCCACAGCAGACGGCCACGGAACCTGTCGTACTGGCCGCGGTTGCCCTGGCTCATCAGCCCGGTGGACGTGAGCTCTGCCTCGGTGAAGCCCCGACCGCGCAGCAGGCGCAAGAGGTGGTCCCAGCCCTGGGGCGCGTAGCCGACGCCGAAGTGCTCGGCGGCCGAGCGGTCGAACCCGCGCTCGGCGAGGAACGCGCGGCCGATGGCTCCCTCGGGCGTCAGGAGCTGCTCGGCGTAGTACGACGCAGCGATCCGGTGCGCCTCGATGAGCCGCTGCCGGCGCCCCGGCTCCTCGCCCGGCTTGTAGGCGCCGCCCTCCTCGTACTGCAGCTGGACGCCGACCCGGCCGGCGAGGTACTCGACGGCCTCGGTGAACCCGAGACCGTCGACCTTCTGCAGGAAGGAGATGACGTCGCCGCCCTCGGAGCAGCCGAAGCAGTGCCACAGGCCCACCTGGGGGCGCACGTGGAAGGACGGCGAGCGCTCGTCGTGGAAGGGGCACAGCCCCTTGAGGGAGCCGACGCCCGCCGGTCGCAGCGTGACGTGCTCGGCGACGATCTCCTCGATCCGGGCGCGCTCCCGGACGGTCGCGACGTCCTCACGTCTGATCCGCCCTGGCACGCCGTGAGTCTAGGTGCTCGCGCCGACGCCCGAGGCGCGAGCAGCGGCCGGGGCGACGGGTGCCTCAGCGGCGCGGTGGCGGAGCCAGGCGCGCATGCCAGGCGGCCGCCGACACGTCGGTGAGCGAGGCGACCTGGTCGACCACGACGCGCAGCCGGGCCGCGTCGTCCGCCGCCCCCCGCCAGTCGTCGGCGAACGGCGGCTCCAGGGCGACGGGCGCCCGGTCGGAGAGCACGCGAACGAGGTCGGCGACGAGCTCACGCTGGGCGCCGAAGATCGGCTCCGCCTCCCGGGGAGCCATCACGTAGGTGACCGCGAGGCCCTTGAGCACGAGGATCTCCGCGAGCGTCCCTGCCGGCACCACCAGCCCCGCTCCGTACCGGGTGAGCGGACCCTCGCCGTGCACGGCCCGGGTGGCCTCGATCGCCTCCCCTGCGAACCGGCCGATGAGCTGGCTCGTCATGTCCTTGAGCGCCGCCAGCGCCCGGCGCGAGCCGTCGAAGCCGCGCACCCATGCCTCGACCCCCGGCAACCGTTCCATCGCCGCGTAGAGATCGGCGGCCTCGATGCCGTAGCCGTACCAGGAGAGCACCTGCTCCACGACCGCGTCGCGGGCCGAGGGGTCGTCCAGCACCTCGAGCTCGAGCCGTCCGCCGACGATCGCGTCCTCGACGTCGTGCACCGAGTACGAGACGTCGTCGGCCAGGTCCATCACCTGCGCCTCCAGGCAGCGGACCAGGGGCGGGGCGTCGGCCCGCAGCCAGGCGAAGTCGTCGAGGTCGTCCTCGTAGACCCCGAACTTGTGCCCGGCCCCCGCCGGGCCGAGGCCGCGACGCCAGGGATACTTGACCGAGGCGTCGAGGCTGGCGCGCGTGAGGTTGAGCCCGACGGCACGACCGGTCCGATGGTCGATGACCTTCGGCTCGAGCCGCACCAGCAGGCGAAGGGTCTGGGCGTTGCCCTCGAAGCCGCCGATGTCCGCAGTGAGCTCGGCCAGGGCCCGCTCCCCGTTGTGCCCGAACGGCGGATGTCCGAGGTCGTGGGCCAGGCAGGCCGCGTCCACGACGTCCGGGTCGCAGCCGAGCGCCTTGCCCAGCTCCCGGCCGACCTGCGCGACCTCGAGCGTGTGGGTGAGCCGGGTCCGCACGAAGTCGTCGCTCGCCGGGCCGAGCACCTGGGTCTTGGCGCCGAGCCTGCGCAGCGCCGAGGAGTGCAGGATGCGCGCGCGATCCCGCTCGAAGGGCGTGCGCTGCTCGCTCTTGGCCGGCTCGGGCCAACGCCGTTCCCGGTCGGCCTCGCCGTACGCACCCGCGGTGACCTGCACGTCAGCACCCTAGTGCCGCGCCACGAGCACATGCCCACCGGGCCGTGCCCGGCTAGCCTCGGCCCATGGCCGCAGCAGCCCCCGAGCCGAGGAGCAGCCCGTCGACGTGCCCGGCTCCCGCCGGCGCGCGGCCCGGCGACCTGCCGGGCTCGGTTGACGTCGTCGTGGTGGGCGCAGGGCTCGCCGGCCTGACCGCGGCGCTGCGACTCTCGGCCGCCGGTCGGCGGACCCTCGTGCTGGAGGCCTCAGACGGCGTGGGTGGCCGCGCCCGCACCGACCTCGTCGACGGTTACCGCATCGACCGAGGGTTCCAGGTGCTCAACACCGCGTATCCGCAGGTCCGGCGGGTGATCGACCTCCCAGCCCTTGACGTGCGACCGTTCGTCCGCGGGGCCAGGGTGGTCACCGAGCAGGCGAGCACGCTGGTCGCCGATCCCCGCTCCTCGCTCCTCGGCCCCCTCGGGCTGCTCCATCCGCCGGTGGGTTCGCTCCGCGTCGCGTCGCGCCTCGCGCTCCTCAGCGCGCAGGCCGCCGTCGGCCCGGTCGACCGCCTGCTCGCCGGACCGGACCGCAGCACGGCGGACGAGCTCGCCGCGCGCGGACTGACCGGCCCCGTGCTGGAGTCCTTCCTGCGTCCGTTCCTGGCCGGGGTCTTCCTCGAGGACGGGCTCGAGACCTCCTCGCGCTTCTTCCTGCTCGTCTGGCGGACCTTCCTGCGCGGAACGATCGGCGTGCCGGCGACCGGCATGGGCCAGATCGCCGCCCAGCTGGCCGCCCGGCTCCCGCCGGACACGCTGCACCTCGGCACGGCCGTGCGCTCCGTTGCTCCTGGCCACGTCGTCACCGATGCCGGACGGGTCGTGGCGCGCGCCGTGCTCGTCGCCACGGACCCCGGCACGGCCGCCGATCTCCTTCCCGGGCTCGAGAGACCGCAGATGCGGGCGGTCACCACCTGGTACCACTCGGCCGCGGCGACGCCGGCCGAGCGCACCGGCCATGGATCGGTGATCCGGCTCGACGGGCGGGGCGTCGCGCGCGGTCCGGTCGTCACGAGCGTCGTGCTGACCGACTCCGCTCCGGGCTACGCCCCCGCGGGTCGCCGCCTCCTCGCCTCCTCGGTGCTGGGGACCGAACCGGTGGACGAGGCGTCCGTGCGCCGTGCGGTGGGCTTCCTGCACGGGCGGCCGATCGACGACCTCGAGCTCGTCGCCCGGGTTCACGTCGCGGGCGCCCTCCCCGCCTCGCTCCCGCCCCTCGGCGGGCTGCGTCGGCCGGTGGACCTGGGTGACGGGGTGTTCGTCGCCGGTGACCACCGCGACACCCCGAGCATCCAAGGTGCGATGGCCTCCGGGCACCGCGCGGCGGGCTCGGTCCTGCGGCGCCTGGGGGCCCTGGCATCCGCAGCGGCCCTGAGGCCATGACCCCGGTCCCGGGCCCCTCCGCCCCCGGCATGGAAGAGTGGGCGACCGTGACCGAGGTCTCCCACGCTCCGCAGCCCAGCACGACGACGACGCTCGTGCACCGCGCGACGAAGACCGAGTCGGCGTGGTGGCGCAGCGCCGTCATCTACCAGGTCTACCCGCGGTCCTTCGCCGACAGCGACGGCGACGGGATCGGCGACCTGCCGGGCATCACGAGTCGCCTCGTGCACCTCGCCCGGCTGGGCGTCGACGCCCTGTGGCTCTCACCGTTCTACCGGTCCCCGCAGAACGACGCCGGCTACGACGTCGCCGACTACCGCGACGTCGACCCGGTCTTCGGGACCCTTGCCGACGCCGACCGCCTCGTCGAGCAGGCGCACCGCCGCGAGATGAAGGTCATAATCGACCTCGTCCCTAACCACACCTCGAGCGAGCACCCGTGGTTCGCCCAGGCGCTCGAGGCCGGGCCGGGCAGCGCCGCGCGCGCCCGCTACCTGTTCCGCGACGGCACCGGACCGGACGGCTCGCGGCCGCCGAACGGCTGGCGCTCTGTCTTCGGCGGTCCGGCGTGGACCCGGATCACCGAGAACGACGGCACCCCTGGCCAGTGGTACCTGCACCTGTTCGACGTCACTCAGCCCGACCTCGACTGGAGCGTGCCTCAGGTCCGCGAGGAGTTCGCGGCGGTTCTGCGGTTCTGGCTGGACCGCGGCATCGACGGGTTCCGGGTGGATGTCGCCCACGGACTGGTCAAGGAACCGGGGTTGCCCGAGATGCCACCCCCGGCCGACGAGGGCGGGGCACCGGCGGCCCATCACGGACCGATGTGGGACCAGGAGGGCGTGCACGAGATCTACCGTGAGTGGCGCGCCATCCTCGACGAGTACGAGGGCGACCGGGTGCTCGTCGCGGAGGCCTGGGTCAGCCCCGTCGAGCGGCTCGCCCGCTACGTGCGCCCCGACGAGATGAACCAGGCGTTCAACTTCCCCTTCCTCACCACCCGCTGGAACGCACCGGCCCTGCGCGAGATCATCACCGACTCCCTGCGCTGCTACGACGCGGTCGGGGCACCGGCCACCTGGGTGCTGTCCAACCACGACGTGGTCCGCCACGCCACCCGGCTCGGACTGGACCAGACGGTGCCGGTGCCGAACGGTATCGGTGCGGCCGACGTCCAGCCGGACGAGGAGCTCGGCCTGCGCAGGGCCCGAGCCGCGAGCCTGCTCATGCTGGCCCTTCCCGGATCGGCCTACGTCTACCAGGGCGAGGAGCTCGGCCTGCCCGAGCACACCGCCCTGGACGACGAGCAGCGGCAGGACCCGACGTGGATCCGCACCGAACGGATGCACCGTGGCCGTGACGGCTGCCGCGTCCCCCTGCCGTGGAGCGCTGCCGAGCCCGCCTACGGCTTCTCGCCGACCGGCGCCGCATGGCTCGACCAGCCGGCCTCGTTCGCCCGCTACGCCCTGGACGCCCAGCGCGGCGTGGCGGGATCGACCTACGAGGTCTACCGCTCGGCCCTGCGCCTGCGGCGCGAGTTCCGGCTCGGCACCGGCTCGCTCGCCTGGGTCGACGGCCTGCCGACCTGCGCGAGCGAGCGCGTGCTGGCATTCGTCAACCGCGACGTCCTGGTGCTCTGCAACCTGGGGACCGACCCGCTGCGCCTTCCGGCGGACCTCACGCTGCTGCACGCCTCGGCGGACCTTCCGGTCGCCGACGACGACTCCGTGCTCGTCCCGGCGGACACGACGGTGTGGGCGCGGCTGACCTGAGCCCGCAGCCGGCCCGTCACGCTCAGTGAGAGCGCCGTGCCGGGCCGAGGACGGCGACCTCGGAACCTGTCACCTGAGCGAGCAGCCCCTGCGGGAGGGCGATGAGCTGGGACGGCTCGTCGATCGGCAAGGCCCGGCGCCACCGCTGCCTACCGTCGGCCAGGCCGAGGACCACCATGGACGCCGTCGGGGAGGCGGGGTCGACGAGGGCGATCCGGAACCCGTCGCACGGCGCCGGGCCGCCACCGCCACCGAGCCCTGAGGACCAGCGGAGCCGACCCGTCCGGCGGTCGACGGCGACGGGCTCGCCGGTGCCCCCCACCACGACGAGGTCGGCGACGCTCGCCAGCGGGTAACGGTAGGTCGCCTCGCCGGGCGAGGCCCGTCCTGTCCATCCGGTCGGCACGCTCCACAGGTCCCTGCCGGTCCGGGAGTCGACGGCGACGAGACCGCCGTCCACCGACACCAGCAGGACGTCCCGAGCGCCCGGCTCCTCGACCTCCGGGAGGAGCAGTGAGCCGGCGCGCCGGAAGCGCAGGGCTCCGTCCCGCTCATGCACGGCCACCGTGAGCTCGGCGTCGGCAGCCCGCTCCGTCACCGCCGTTCCGCCGTCCGGGAGGTCGACGACACCGACGACGACGCGCCCACCGTCCGCGACGGCCCCCTCGTCCGGGACGACCGCCCCGGTGCGTAGGTCGATCGTCACCCGCCGCTGCCCCACGACGACCAGCCGCCCGTCGACCGGGTCGAGCGACGGGACGGCCAGCGGCTCGTCGCCGGTGACGAACCACTCCTGCTCGCCCGTCACCAGCGACCACCGGGCCGCGATCACCCGGTTGTCGAGGTCGATGCCGTAGGCGATCAGGCCGTCGCCGTCGGCGTAGATCTCGCCCCCGCCCGAGGAGGTCCACGGCACGTCCAGCTCCGTCCGCCCGGTGAGCGGGTCGAGCACCCGGATCCGTTGCTGGCTTCCCGATGGTGAGCCGGTGTAGGAGTCGCAGACGAGAGTGACGTCCTTCGGTGCACGGTGGACCACGGGCGGCAACGGGAGGCCACCCGGGCCCTCGTCGAGGTCGTGCAGCGCACAGGACCCGAGCTCCGGCGGGCCCTGCCATGTCACGGTCCCGTCGGCGAGGCGTACCGCGACGGCCCCCGCCCCGCTCGGCCCGCCCTGGAGCAGGAGCAGGGTGCCGACGACGCCGAGGACGCCGCCCGCCTCGACGCGCCAGTGCTCGACGAACGGGCCGGCGAGTGAGCCCGACAGGCCGGTGACCTCACGCAGCCTGGCGACGTCGCGGGCCTGGCCGGACCCGTCGACCAGCACGTTCACCGCGAGCAGGACGGCGATCGACGCCGCCACGCGTCCCCAGGCCCGCGCGGACCATGGCGGGCGCTCTCGGAGGGACGCTACCCGCAGGTCGGGCTCGTCCTCGAGGGTCACCTCGACGAGGCCGTCCCGGTCGACCTTCACCCGCTCACTGTAGGTCGGTCACCGGAGCTCGGTCAGGGGCGCAGCCCCG
>JBBRGX010000118.1:0-8145 GCA_038223605.1 Actinomycetales bacterium
CGCCGCCTCCGGCGGTGCCTCCTCCGCCAGCAACGACGCGCCTGTCACGCTGACGTTCTGGCACAACTCGACCACCGGTGACGGCAAGGCGTACTGGGACGAGGTCGCCGCGGCGTACCACGCAGCCAACCCGAACGTCACCATCGAGATCCAGGCCATCCAGAACGAGGACATGGACGGCAAGCTCCAGACGGCCCTCAACGCCGGGGACGCACCGGACATCTTCATGGCGCGCGGCGGCGGCAAGCTGGCCGACATCGTCCAGGCCGGCCAGGTCATGGACCTCACCCCGCTGATCAGCGACGCGTCCAAGGCCTCGCTCGGCGAGGGCGTCCTGAGCGCCTTCACCATCGACGGCAAGCTCTACGGCATGCCCACCTCTGTGCTCCCCGGTGGCATGTTCTACAGCAAGGACCTGTTCCAGAAGGCCGGGATCACCGCGACGCCGAAGACGTTCACGGAGCTCAGCGCCGCGGTGCAGAAGCTCAAGGACTCCGGCGTCGCACCCATCGCCCTCGGCGGCAAGGATGCATGGCCCGCAGCCCACTGGTACTACTTCATGGCCCTGCGCGACTGCTCGCAGGAAGCGATGGCGAAGGCCGCTGCGTCGCGGAGCTTCGACGACGCCTGCTGGACGAAGGCGGGCGAGGACCTCAAGGCCTTCGCTGACACCACGCCGTTCAACGACGGCTTCCTGTCGACCTCTGCTCAGCAGGGCGCTGGGTCGTCCGCCGGCATGCTGGCGAACCACCAGGCAGCCATGGAGCTCATGGGCGCCTGGGACCCGGGAGTCATCGCCTCGCTGACCCCTGACACGAAGGCGCTGCCCGACCTCGGCTGGTTCCCGTTCCCCGCCGTGAGTGACGGCAAGGGCGACCCGAGCGCGATGATGGGTGGTGTCGACGGCTACGCCTGCTGGATCAAGGCTCCCGCCGCCTGCGGCGACTTCCTCAACTTCTACATGCAGAAGGAGTGGCAGGAGAAGTACGCCACGGCGTTCAAGACGCTCCCCGCCAGCAAGGACGCCCAGGCCGTCGTCACCGACCCGGCCCTCAAGGACATCCTCACGGCGTACAACAGCTCCGCGTACACCTCGGTGTGGCTGGACACGCTGTTCGGCCAGAACATCGGCAACGCGCTCAACGCCGGTGTGGTCGACATGCTGGCCGGCAGCGGAACGCCTGCTGACATCGTCAAGGCCGTCAACGACGCGGCAGCGAAGGGCTAGGTCGTCGGACTCATGGAATCCATCAGCGAGAACGCGCAGCCAGCGCAGAGCTCGCCTGTGGATCTCCCGAAGGACGGGGGCGGCACGGTCGCCGTGTCGCCCCCGTTCCGGCGTCGCCCACGAGGAATCGGGTGGGCGGCACGGCTGGAGATCGCGGTGCTCACAGGCCCTGCTCTGATCCTCTTCCTCGCGTTCGTCATCTTCCCTGTGGTGATGGCGGCGTACTACGGCTTCTTCAAGTGGAAGGGTTACGGGCCGCCCACCGACTTCGTCGGTCTGGACAACTACCTGATCATCCTCAAGGACCCGACGTTCATCGACGCGCTCCAGCACAACTTCACGATCGTCGTGCTCTCCCTGCTCATGCAGGGGCCCGTCGCGATCGGTCTTGCCCTCCTGATGAACCGCAAGATGCGCGGCCAGTCGGTGATCAGGGTCCTGATCTTCGTGCCCTACGTGATCTCCGAGGTCGTCGTCGGCACGGGTTGGAGCCTGTTGCTCCAGTCGAACGGAGCGCTGAACGGCCTGCTGGAGAAGATGGGTCTCGGCGGCCTCACACAGGACTGGTTGGCGAACCCGAAGCTCGCCATCTGGACCCTGATGATCATCATCACCTGGAAGTACGTCGGGTTCGCCGTGATCCTCTTCCTCGCCGGGCTCCAGGGCATCCCCCAGGAGCTCAACGAGGCGGCCGCGATCGACGGCGCCACGTTCTGGCAGATCCAGTGGCGGATCAGCCTCCCGCTGCTCGGGCCGACCGTGCGGATCTGGGCCTTCCTGTCGATCATCGGCTCCCTGCAGCTCTTCGACCTCGTCTACATCGTCTGGGGTCAATACGTCGCAGCGACGGCCGGCACCTCGACGATGGCCACCTATATGGTCGTCAACGGCCGCAATGCCGCGAGCTATGGCTTCGGCAACGCCGTGGCCGTCGTCCTCTTCCTCATCTCGCTGGTCGTCGCCTTGCTCTACCAGCGGTTCGTCCTGCGTCGTGACACCGATGGCGCGCTGACCGGAGGGGCAAACTGATGGCCACCACGACGATCAACCGACCGCCGCTCCTGCGCGGGACCGCTCTGTCGCGCGAGAGGCGCAACTGGGGCAGCCCGCTCGTCTACTTCGTCGCACTCGTCGTCGTCGGGCTCATGCTCGCGCCCGTGGCGTACATCATCCTCGGTGGGTTCCGGACGAACTCGCAGATCACCGTGGACCCGTCGGGCCTGCCGTCCCCATGGGACGTCGAGGGCTACAAGGCAGTGCTCACCGGCGGCGTCTTCTGGCACGAGGTGGGCAACTCGCTCATCGCAGCGGGAACCACCACCCTCGGCGTGGTCGTGCTCGGCCTCATGGCGAGCTACGCGCTCGCCAGGTACAGATTCCGTGGGCGGGGCGCGATGTACGCGCTCTTCGCTGCCGGGCTGATGTTCCCGATGACCGTGGCGATCACGCCGCTCTACATCTTGATCAGGAGCCTCGGCCTGATGAACTCGCTGCCCGGCGTGATCCTGCCGCAGATGGCGTTCGGCCTGCCGGTGACCATCATCATCCTGGTGCCGTTCCTCCGCGCCATCCCGAAGGAGATCCAAGAGGCCGCCGAGATCGATGGCTGCAGCCGGCTCGGGTTCTTCCGTCGGATGGTCATCCCGCTGTCGTACCCGGGCGTCATCACGGTCGGGATCCTGTCGTTCGTCGGCAGCTGGAACAGCTACATGCTCCCGCTCTTCATCCTGAACAAGGAGAGCTCGTTCACGCTGCCGCTCGGCGTGCAGGCGTTCGCCTCCCAGTGGTCGGTCGACACGGCGAAGGTCCTCGCTTTCACCTCCTTGTCGATGATCCCCGCACTGATCTTCTTCAGCCTGTTCGAGCGGCGGATCGTCGGCGGGCTCACCGGAGCGGTCAAGGGCTGACCGCCAGTCCGCTCGGCGACCCGAGGGACGCCGCCGGTGGTCCGGCCCGGGTCGCCCCGGTCGCCCGTTCCGCCGGTCAACACACTCATCCACCACCACGTCAGAAGGGGACTCGTCCCGTGGCTGCCATTCCTGCCATGCCCGTGGTGTCCGCGCGGGTGCGTGCCCTGCACGCGAGCATGACGCTCGAGGAGAAGCTCGCTCAGATCGTCGGCTACTGGGTCGACCAGGGAGGTGAGGTCGTCGCCCCCATGCAGGGGGAGATGGCCACGACCTCCGGCGTCCTGGAAGAGGTCACCGAGCACGGCATCGGGCATCTGACCCGGGTCTACGGCACCCGTCCTGTCGAGGCCGTCGCGCGGGCGACCTGGCTGTGGGCCGAGCAGCGCCGACTGCAGAAGGAGACCCGGCTCGGCATCCCCGCCCTCGTCCACGAGGAGTGCCTGACGGGACTGGCGGCATGGAAGGCAGCGACCTTCCCCACCCCGCTCGCCTGGGGTGCATCCTTCGACCCTGAGCTCGTCGAGGAGATGGGCGCCCTGATCGGGCAGTCGATGCGCGAGCTCGGCATCCACCAGGGCCTCGCGCCGGTGCTCGACGTGATCCGCGACCCGCGCTGGGGGCGCGTCGACGAGTGCATCGCCGAGGACCCGTACCTGGTGGGCACCGTCGGCACCGCCTACGTTCGAGGGCTGCAGTCGGCGGGCGTGCACGCGACGCTCAAGCACTTCGTCGGCTACTCCGGCTCGCAGGCCGGCCGCAACCACGCCCCGGTCGCGATCGGTCCCCGTGAGCTCGCCGACACCCTGCTGCTGCCCTTCGAGATGGCCGTGCTCGACGGTCACGCGCGCTCGGTGATGAACTCCTACGCCGCCATCGACGGTGTGCCGATGGGCTCGAGCACCGAGCTCCTCACGGGTCTGCTGCGCGAGCGCTGGGGCTTCGACGGCGTCGTCGTCGCCGACTACTTCGCCGTCGCCTTCCTCCACCTCATGCACGGCATCGCCAAGGACACCGGCGAGGCGGCAGCGCTCGCGCTGACCGCGGGGATCGACGTCGAGCTGCCGAGCGGCGACGCGTACCTGACTCCGTTGGCCGACCGCCTGCGGGCCGGCTTGTTCGACGAGGCGTACATCGACCGGGCGGTGCTCCGCGCCCTCGCCCAGAAGGAGGAGCTCGGCCTTCTCGACGCGAGCTTCGACGACCCGCCGACGCAGATCGACCTCGACTCTCCCGCGCATCGCGACGTCGCTCGACGGCTGGCTGAGGAGTCGGCCGTGCTGCTGACCAACGACGGGACGCTCCCCCTCGCCGGGCCGGCTCGTACCGCGCCGGCCCGGGTGGCCGTCATCGGCCCGAACGCGCAGCGGCCCGAGGCGCTGATGGGCTGCTACTCCTTCGTCAACCACGTGCTGGCGCACCACCCCGGGCTGGACCTCGGGCTCGAGATCCCGAGCGTGCTCCAGGCGCTCAGGGCCGAGCTGTCCGGGAGCCAGGTCGACTTCGCCGAGGGCTGCAGAGTCGAGGGCGACGACCGCTCCGGCTTCGGCGCGGCGGTGGAGCTGGCGGCCCGTTCCGACGTCGCCGTGCTCGTCGTCGGTGACCAGGCGGGCCTGTTCGGTCGAGGGACCGTCGGTGAGGGCAACGACGTGGAGTCGCTCGCCCTCCCGGGCGTGCAGCGCGAGCTCGTCGAGGCGGTCCGGGCCACCGGAACCCCGGTCGTCGTGGTCCTGCTCACGGGGCGCCCGTACGCGATCGGATGGGCCGTCGAGGGACCGGCGGCGCCGGCAGCGGTGATCCAGTCGTTCTTCCCCGGCGAGGAGGGTGGCACGGCGATCGCCGGCATCCTGTCCGGTCGGGTCAACCCCTCGGGCCGGCTCTCGGTGACGATGCCGCGCTCGGCGGGTGCGCAGCCGTACTCCTACCTTCGGCCGATCCTCGCCGGCCCGTCCGAGGTGACGAGCACGGACAGCACCCCGGTGCTGCCCTTCGGGCACGGGCTGTCCTACACGAGCTTCACGCGGACCGGCCTCGTGGTCGACGCCGAGGTCGCAGCGGGCGGCACGTTCGGGGTCGAGGTGACCGTCAGGAACACGGGTGAGCTCACCGGCTCGGACGTCGTCCAGCTCTACGCACGCGACGTGGTCGCCACCGTCAACCGTCCGGTCGCCCAGCTGCTCGGCTACCGTCGCCTCACGCTCGATCCGGGGGAGTCGACAACGGTGCGCTTCCGGGTGCCGACGACGCGGTTGGCCTTCTCCGACCGCTCGATGGTCCGGATCGTCGAGCCGGGCGAGGTCGAGATCTGGGTGGGACCGTCCTGCGAGACGAAGGAGGCGACCGGGACCATCTCGATCGCCGGTCCCGTGCACCGCGTGACCAACCAGGACGAGCGCATGGTGACGACCGAGGTCGTCTCGCTCGTCCCGTGACCCCTGTGCAGGTCGGGTCCGCCTGTTCTGCCTCGGCCCGTCCGGCGACCGGAAGGAAGTCCAGCTGTGTCACCTAGTTCTCGCGCGACGGTCGTCGTCAACGTCGACCTGCCGGGACCGGTGATCAGCCGGCACCTGTACGGGCACTTCGCCGAGCACCTCGGGAGGTGCATCTACGGCGGCTTCTGGGTGGGGGAGGACTCCCCGATCCCGAACATCGGCGGGATCCGGCGCGACGTCGTCGAGGCGCTGCGTGAGCTGCGCATCCCGACCCTTCGCTGGCCGGGCGGCTGCTTCGCCGACGAGTACCACTGGCGCGACGGCATCGGCCCGCGGGCGGAACGCCCTCGCATGATCAACACGCACTGGGGCGATGTCGAGGAGAACAACCACTTCGGAACGCACGAGTTCATGGCCCTGTGCGAGCTGCTCGGTGCCGAACCCTATGTCGCGGGCAACGTCGGCTCGGGGACCGTGCAGGAGATGAGCGACTGGGTCGAGTACCTCACGCGCTCGGGGACCTCCCCGATGGTCGAGGCGCGGCGTGCGAACGGCCGCGAGGAGCCGTGGCGCGTGCCCTTCTGGGGCGTCGGGAACGAGACCTGGGGCTGCGGCGGCCGGATGCGCGCCGAGGCCTACGCCGACCTCGCGCGCCAGTACGCCACCTACTGCCGTGATCACGACGGGAACCTGCTGTACCGCATCGCGGCCGGCGCCTCCGATACCGACTACGGCTGGACGGAGGCCTTGATGAAGGCTGTCGCCGACCTCGCCGGCGGCCAGTTCCCCGTCCTGCCCTTCCAGGGCGTCTCGGTGCACTGCTACACGATCGGCGGCTCCTGGACGGACAAGGGCAGCGCCACCCGCTTCGGCGCGGACGAGTACTGGCGGACGATCGTCGCGGCGCAGGGGATCGAGCCGATCCTGCGGACCCACATCGCCGTGATGGACCGCTACGACCCCGAGGGCAAGGTCGGCCTCGTCCTTGACGAGTGGGGTACCTGGTGGGACGTCGAGCCGGGCACCAACCCGGGCTTCCTGTTCCAGCAGAACACCATGCGCGACGCCCTCGTCGCCTCGCTGCACTTCGACGTCTTCCACCGGCTCGCGGGGCGCCTGAGGATGGCGACCATCGCCCAGACGGTCAACGTGCTCCAGGCGATGCTGCTCACCGACGAGGAGTCGGGCGCGCTGGTGCGGACCCCGACCTTCCACGTCTTCGAGATGAGCACGGTCCACCACGACGCCGTCGCCGTCCCGGTCCACGTGCTGGCTCCGGGCCTGGTCCGGGACGCGCAGGGGCCGGCGGTGCCGACCCTCTCGGCCTCGGCGAGCGTCGCCGACGGGCGGTGCCACGTCTCGGTGTCGAACCTCGACCTCGAGCACGAGGTCGTGGTGGACCTCGACCTGCGCGGCGGGCAGGTGGCCGAGGTCGGTGCCCGGCTCCTCGCGTCCGAGACCGTGCAGTCGTTCAACAGCGTGCTGCAGCCGGGAGCGGTCAGTCCGCGGGAGATGGACGAGCTGGAGCGCACCGCGACCGGCGTCCGGCTCACCCTGCCACCACACTCCTTCGCCGTCGTGAGCCTCGTGCTTCGTGACGGTGGCCAGCCAGAGCACGCCGATGGAGGACAGTCATGAGTGCAGGACCCGTCGTCGTCCCCGCGACCCCCCAGGGCCCGATGAGCACCGCCTGGCGCGAGTGCTTCGGGACCGGGCGGCTCGACCTCGGTCTGCGCGTCGACTACCTCGACTCGCTGGCCAGGGTGCAGCGGGAGATCGGCTTCCGCTACCTGCGCGGGCACGGTCTCTTCTCCAAGCACCTGGGCGTCCACCGCACCGCTGAGGTCGACGGGCACACGCACCTCCGGTACTCCTTCACCTACCTGGACCAGGTCTTCGACCGCCTGCCGGCACTCGGGATCCGCCCCTTCCTCGAGCTGGGCTTCATGCCGCCCCAGCTGGCCTCCGGCCCGGAGACGATCTTCTGGTGGGAGGGGAACATCACCCCGCCGGCGGACATGGCGGCGTGGGTGGACCTCGTGCAGGCCGTGCTGCGGCACCTCATCGAGCGCTACGGGATCGAGGAGGTGCGGCGCTGGCCGGTCGAGGTCTGGAACGAGCCCAACCTGTCATTCTTCTGGAAGGACGCGGACCAGGAGGCGTACTTCCGGCTCTACGAGGCCACGGCCAGGGCGGTCAAGGAGGTCGACCCGCTGCTCCAGGTCGGCGGGCCGGCGACCTCGCCGGGAGCGGAGTCCTGGTGGGCCCCGTTCGCCGCGTACGTGGCCGGCCACGACGTGCCGATCGACTTCGTGAGCACGCACGCCTACGCGACACGTGAGGCACAGGTCATCCCCTTCGGGACCTACCAGGAGCTCAAGACGCCGCAGGACCTGCTCGCGCAGCTCGGTGGCCCGCGCGAGCTCCTGGTCGGCACCGGGCTGGCCGGGCTCCCGGTGCACATCACGGAGTTCAACACCTCCTACCGCCCGGACAACCCGATCCACGACACCGCCTACAACGCTGCCTACCTCGCGCCGGTGCTCGCCGGCGGTGGCGACCTCGCCGACTCCTTCTC
>JBBRGX010000119.1:0-8117 GCA_038223605.1 Actinomycetales bacterium
CGGTCGTGGTGGTGCCGAGCCGGCACTTCGGGGAGTACCTCGCCACGATGTGCGGGCTCATCCGGCGGTCCGGTGCACATGAGCCGACCGTCGGCGTCGCTCTGCTCCGCCTGCTGGACATCACGGCCGACGTCGCCCGGAACGACGGGCAGCGGCTGCGCGAGATCGGCGACCAGGCCCGGCTGGTGGCGAGCGCCACCGAGCGCGAGGTGCCGGAGCCGGCCGACAGGGGACCCGTCCTCGACGCGGAGCGAGCCCTCCTGCGCAAGATCGAGAGCTGTCGTCCCGAGGCGTCCTGACCCCAGGGCCGCAGGGGCACGAGGTGGACTACCGTCGCCTCGTGCCCCGCTCCGCTGTCGTCCTGCCCCGAGCCGGCCGATGAGCACTGCGATCATCATCGGCGGTGGCCCGGCCGGGCTCATCGCCGCCGAGACCCTCGCGCGGGCCGGGCTGGCCGTCACCGTCCACGAGCGGATGCCCTCGCCCGGCCGCAAGTTCCTGCTGGCGGGCCACGGCGGGCTGAACCTCACGCACTCGGAGGAGCGCGAGCGCTTCCTCACGCGCTACGGCAGCTCGGCCGATCGTCTCGCCGCGATGCTCGACGTCTTCGGCCCGCAGGAGCTGCGCGACTGGGCCGCGGGGCTGGGGGAGCCGACGTTCGTCGGCTCGAGCGGGCGGGTCTTCCCCCTGGCGTTCCGGGCCACGCCGCTGTTCCGCGCCTGGTTGGCGCGCCTGGACGAGCTCGGCGTGCGGATCGAGCGGCGACACAGGTGGACGGGATGGGCCGAGGACGGTGCGGCCCTGCGCGTCGTCGACGACTCGGGGGCGCAGAGCGAGGTGTCCGCCGACGTGATCGTCTTCGCCCTCGGTGGCGCGTCGTGGCCGCGGCTCGGGGCCGACGGAAGCTGGGTCGAGCCGTTCGCCGCACGGGGTGTGGCCGTCACGGCGTTGCGGGCCGCCAACGTCGGGATGTGCGTCGCGTGGACCGATGGCTTCGTCGAGCGCCTCGCCGGCACCCCGCTCAAGCATGTGCGGCTGAGCGTGCGGGGCGCTGCGCCGCAGACGGCGCGCGGTGACGCGATGCTGACCAGGACGGGCATCGAGGGTGGCCCCGTCTACGCGATCGGCGCCGCGATCCGGGAGGCCCTCGACGCCGAGGGGCGCTGCGTCCTGGAGGTCGACCTGCGCCCCGACCACACGGTCGACCAGCTGACCGAGCGGTTGCGCCACCGCCGGCCGAAGGACTCCGCCTCGTCCTGGCTGCGTCGGTCGATCGGCCTGGACCCGGCGGCGATCGGCCTGCTCCGCGAGTCGAGGGGCGGCGGGCTCCCGTCCGCTGCTCCCGAGGTGGCAGCGTTGGTCAAGGCCGCGCCGGTGCTCGTGACCGGGACGATGCCCATCGCGCGCGCGATCTCCACCGCCGGCGGCATCGCCTGGTCGGAGGTCGACGAGGCCCTCATGCTGCACCGGCTCCCCGGCACGTTCGTCGCCGGCGAGATGCTCGACTGGGAGGCTCCCACCGGCGGCTACCTGCTGCAGGCCGCGTTCAGCACCGGTGTGGTCGCTGCGCAGGGTGCGCTCGCCTGGCTCGACGCCCGTCTCAGCTGAGGTCGAGCCGGTCCAGCAGCTCGACGGCGGCGCGGGCGGACTCCCCGATCCACCGGTCGTGGCGGCGTGTGATCGGCAGGGGAGCGAGCGTGAGGGGACGCTCGCGGCCGACCCGTCGTCCGTTGACCAGTGAGGCGGCGCACGCTCGCCGGGGCCGCGCCTCGGGAATCGGGCCGTGGTGGTGCACGGCCAACCCGACCACTATCCGCTGTTCGGGTTCCGGCCGGGCGCCGTGCGCCGGCTCGACCGGGGGGAGGTCGACGATTTCGGTCGCACCTTCCCGCTGACGGAACCCGCGCCGCGGGGACGGCGCCACCACGGGGGAGCGCCGGGCGCCCCTCCGGTCCGCCGTTGGCGGTCTGCGTCGCGGTGTCAGCCGGAGCTGCGGTCGCTCGCGTGACCTGCCCGCCCCGTGCGCACCGCGCGCCACGCCCCCGTCGACCACAGCGCCCAGGCGACCAGCAGCGGCTGGAAGGCGAGGCGCGCGGCGCGGGCGGTGTCCGTGTCGAGGCCGAACCCGTCGGCGCCGGTCAGGTACTGCGAGATGTTGCCCGGGAACACCGCGACGAAGAACGCCGCCACCACCCAGCCGACCGGCCCGGGGCGACGCCGGGCGAGGAGCAGCGCCGCGCCGAGGCCGATCTCGACGATCCCGGACCCGACCACGACGAGGTCGGGGTCCAGCGGCAGCCACGGCGGGACCTGCGCCCGGAACTCCTGCCGGCTGAACGTCAGGTGGGCGGTGCCGGCGAAGGCGAGGAAGGCGCCGAGCAGGATGCGGCCGACCGTGCGGCCGGCGCCGAGCGCGGGGCCGTGCGCCGGGGTCATGCGCTCTGAGGCAGGTCGACGAGCCGCACGCTCGGCACGGGGTCGTCGACGTGGTGCAGCAGCGCGTGCTCGAGGATCATGGACAGAGCATGCCCCAGTCTCACGTTCGCGCACCCTGGGCTCCCGACGTCCGCGCGGGGGACCGGCGGCCGGCCGTCGCCGGAGCGTGAGTCCCGCCTGGCGTCGACAGCACCCTGGTCGGGTCGGCGGTGACCCTCGAGGGACGACGCTCGAGGTCCATCTGTGGAGTCCTTACCCGTGGCGGCCGGAGAGGGCTCAGGCCACGACGCCGGCGTCCCGGTGCCGGAAGGCGAGCAGCCCGACGACGGTCAGCACGGCAGCCGCAGCGAGCAGCCCCAGGATCGGCGTGGCCGTGAGGGCCGCGGCGGGGACTGCCGGGACGTGCGTGAACGGGGAGAGGTTGAGGACGGCTTGCGGAAGCTCGAGCAGCCCACCGAGCTGCCCCATCACGAGGCTCGCGGCCAGCGCGCCCCAGGCGAGAGTGCCTGCCCACCGCGGCACCAGGCCGAAAGCAGCCACCACGAGCCCACCGAGGGCCATCGCGGCGCAGGACTGCGCAAGGCCCGCCGCGACGAGCCCCCCGATCCCCTCCGACCAGCGCCCGGTCATCGCACCGTGGACAGCGCCGCCGGCGAGTCCGGCGAGCACGAGCATCACGGCGGTCCCGACGAAGGCGATCGCGATGTGCGAAGCCATCCACGACTGCCGGTCGACGGCGGTGGCCAGCACCGGCTCGAGCCGTCCGGTGGTCTCCTCCGCGCGCATCCGGAGCAGCACCTGAACGGTGTACCCGGCGGCAGCGATGCCGAGGATGGCCATCATCAGGGCGAAGTACAGGTCGACGACGGTGCCGGCGGGGGCCACCCGGGCGAGGATCGCCCGGAGCTGGTCGTTCTCGCCGACGAGGTCCTCCGTGCTCTGCCCGACGGAGCCGAAGGCGGCGCCCATGAGCACGAGCCCGCCGAGCCAGGTGAGCAGCGTGGTGCGCTGCAGCCGCCAGGCCAGGCCGAGCCCGGAGCGCAGTCCCGGCGCCGCGTGGGCCGGGCCGGTGCGGGCCTGCACCATGCCGGAGCCGACGTCACGGTGGTCGGCCAGCACGAACGCCACCCACACCAGGGCGAGGGTCAGGCCGGCGAAGAGCCCGGCTATCCACCAGTTGTTCTCCTGGAACGGGCGCACCTGCTGGCCCCAGCCGATCGGCGAGAGCCAGGACGGCCAGGCGCTGATCACCTGGACCCCGCTGTCCGCGATGTGGCCGAAGAGGTCGCCGACCGCGCGGAGCAGGAAGGCAAGGCCCAGCGCAGCGCCGGCGGCGGCGCTCGCACCGCGAGCCGTGGCGAAGACCTGCGAGGCGACGGCCGCGACGCCCGCGAACACCCAGCCGATCCCGGCGACAGACAACCCTGCCGCCAGTGCACCTGTCGTTCCCAGGTCGCTCGCGACCAGGGCGCCGGCCACGGCGAGGCCCAGCACGAGGTTCGCACCCAGGGTGATCACCGACGCCGCCATCAGCCGCGCGTGCCGCCCGACGACCGCGGAGCCGAGAAGCTCCGCGCGACCCGCCTCCTCGTCCTGGCGGGTGTGGCGCACGACGGCCTGGGCGCTCATCAGCGCGGCGAGGATCGCCAGGACCTTGAACGCCTCGACCATGGACATCGCGCCGAGCTCGGTGCCCGAGGCCGGGCCGTCGAACATGCGGGCCATCGGGTTCCCGGCAGCGAAGGTGGCGGTCGCGAGGCGTTGTGCCTCGTCGCTCATGGTCGCCGCGTAGCTCGCCACCGTCGCCCACGCCAGCCCGCAGATCGCGACGATCCACGCGGGCAGCAGGATGCGGTCGCGGCGCAGCCCGAGCCGGATCAGCCTGACGGTCCCGGTGAGGGTGCTCATGACTCCTGCGCACCTCCCCGGCTGTGCAGCGTGACGAGCGCGTCGTGGTCCTGCAAGGTGGCGAGCTCGTCGCTGTAGTGACGAAGGAAGAGCTCTTCGAGGGTGGGTGGCGAGCAGGTCAGGGTGAGGACGCCGTGCGCACCCAGGTGCTCGATCACGGCGCCGAGCCGAGCGGCGTCGACCTCGAGCCCTGCGGAGCGGCCGTCGTCACCGGCCGTGACGACATGCACACCCGGCAGGAGTGCGAGGTCAGCCATCGGGCGCTCGGCCGTGACCTGGATCGACGTCCGCGTGAGGTGCCGAAGCTCGGCGAGCGTTCCGGACTCGACCACCCGCCCCTCCCGGATGATCGAGACGGTGTCGCACAGCGCCTCGGCCTCGGCGAGGATGTGGCTCGAGAGCAGGACGGTCGCTCCGGCCTCACGGAGGTGGAGCACCACGTCCTGGAAGACCGTCTCCATCAGGGGGTCCAGGCCGCTGGTCGGTTCGTCCAGCAGGTACAGCTCGACGTCTGCCGCGAGGCCGGCGACGATGGCGACCTTCTGCCGGTTGCCCTTGGAGTAGGTGCTGCACCTCTTCGTGGGGTCGAGCTGGAACCGCTCGACGAGCTCGTCGCGGCGGCGCCGGTCGGCGCTGCCCCGCAGCTCGCAGAGCAGGTCGATCGCCTCACCGCCGGTCAGGTTGGGCCACAGGTGCACGTCACCGGGAACGTAGGCGAGGCGGCGGTGCAGGGTGACCGCGTCCCGCCAGGGGTCGCCGCCGAGGAGGGTCACCTCCCCGGCGTCCTTGCGCAGCAGCCCGAGGAGGATGCGGATGGTGGTCGACTTGCCGGCTCCGTTAGGACCGAGGAAGCCGTGGACCTCGCCTCGCTTGACCGTGAGGTCCACGCCGTCGAGAGCTCGGGTCCGCCCGAAGGCCTTGACCAGCCCGCGCGTGCAGACGACGTCGTCCATCTCCGACCTCCGTCATCGAGTCGCCAGAAGCAGTGTGAGAGTCACTGTCAAATGAGCGTATCTCTCTGAGAAAGTCACTGTCAATTGGTAGTGGAAGTCAGCGCGGTATCCTGGTCCGATGACAGAGATCGGGGCTGCCAACGGTCTGCGCCACCGCAAGCGCGCCGCGGCCATGGAGCGGATCCAGGCCGTCGCGCTCGACCTGTTCGACGAGCGCGGGTATCAGTCGGTCACCGTCGAGCAGATCGCGGAGGCGTCGGAGGTCTCGCCGAGCAGCGTCTACCGCTACTTCGGGACCAAGGAGCAGATCGTGCTCCTCGGCGAGTTCGAGGTCGACGTCACGGGCGCCGAGCTCGACGGCGGAGCCGTGGGCTCGCCCCTCGACATCACCCGGAGCGTGATGCGGGAGGTGATGGGCCACCTCGTCGGGGGAGGCGAACGGCGGATCCGCCGACAGATGCGGCACGTGATGTCCGACCCCACGCTCGAAGCAGCCCTGGCGCGCCAGGTCTACGCGGCGTCGGAGACCCTCGGGGACATCTTCGCCGCACGACTCGGCCGGTCATCGGACGACCTCGAGGTCCAGGTGCTCGCGCACGTGATCGTGGGAGCGATGCTCGGCGGGCTGCACCACTGGCACGGCACCGGCTTCCGCGAGCCGCTCCGCGACGTCCTCGAGCAGTGCATGGACCTGCTCGACTCCGGTCTGCAGATCGGCGACGGGGGCCGCACGTCCTGAGGAGGGGCCACGGGGTCGGGCGTCGTCCGGGAGCGTCTGCGGGGCCGGCGTCACTCGAGGCTGGCACGCCGAGAGGCCCATGGCTAGCGTGGTCTGAGGCGTCCCGGACGGAGACGCCCATCCCTGCAGGGAGTGAGCCATGAGCTCAGCGCAGACCAGAGCACCGAGGATCCCGCCGTCGTGGGTCGTGCACGTGGCCTGGCGTGTCCACCGGGCGCTCTACCGGCTCAGCGGCGGCCGGTTCATGTGGGACACGTCGAACAGGCGCGGCTGGGGCACGCTGCGGCTGACGACCATCGGCCGCACATCGGGGCAGGAGCGCAGCGTGATCCTCGGTTACCTCGAGGACGGCGCGAACCTCGTGACGGTCGCGATGAACGGCTGGCAGGAGGGCCACCCGTCGTGGTGGCTCAACCTCGTGGCGCAACCGGACGCCGTCGTCCGGTTGGCCGGCCGGACGCCGCGCCCGGTGCGCGTGCACGAGGCGGTGGGGCAGGAGCGTGATCGGCTCTGGGGGCTCTGGCTCGCCGTCGACCCGCACCTGGACGAGTACGCCGGCCAGAGATCGACCGAGGCACCCGTGGTCGTGATCGAGCCGCGCGACGGGACCCTCTGAGGCGACGAGGTCCCGCTGAGCGGGCCGGCCCGGCGCGCTCGACCCCGAACGGGACCGCGCGCCTGGCGCGAGCTCGTCGATGCGTGCGCCTGCTCACGGCGCCCGGGTCAGGGCGGCGCGCAGCGTCGACGCCCACTCGCCGCTCTCGTCCACCACGAAGCAGAACTCGTTGCCCTCCGGGTCCTGGAGCACGACGTAGCCGTCGCCGTTGTCGCCGAGCTCGGCTCGCCCGGTCCGTCGGGCGCCCAGCGCCTCGGCCCGTGCGACCGCCGCCGAGGCCCCGGACACCTGCACGTCGAGGTGCAACCGGTTCTTCGGGGACTGCTTCGGCTCGGGGACCTTCTGGAACGCGATCAGCACCGGGTCGGCGTCCACGACAGCCCAGCCTTCGTCGACCACCCCCCAGCGGGCCTCGAGCACCGTCGCCCAGAAGGCCGCCAGGCCGGCGGGATCGGCACAGTCGATGACGACTTCCTGCACGCGCACGCTCATGATCGGCACGGTAGCCCGACCCGCCGACACGCGGGCGCGGAGCACCGAGCGCTCGGCGGGTCGCCCCTCCTGGCACGCGGCTCGGAGCGGATGGCCACGGGCCGTCCATCCCACCCGGTGTCGCGCCTCCGCGTCCTCGCCAAGGACACGGCGATCACCGAGCTTCACGACGATGACTCGGGCCTCATTCCGGCCCGCAGGCTGCCGAGACGTCCTGCCGTCGAGGTGTATGGCCGTCCGGAGGCGCGGAAGCCACCGAGAGACGGGCCAGGACCGCATCGAGGCGGGCGAACCCTCGGCGGCTGGTGTCGATCGCGGACCGAGTCGCCGCCCGTGCGGCCGAGGTGTGGCGGCGTCCTCCGATACCAAGGAGAAACATGGACATCGAGCTGAAGCAGCCCGCCTTGAGGGGCCCGGCCGACCGGTTCACCGGCGACGCGTACACCGACGAGATCGCAGCTCGGAAGCCCGAGCCGTCGCGCTCATGCAGTCCCGCGGTGGCCCGATCATCGAGGTCACGTCGGGCCAGACCGTCTACACGCCGCCCGGCGAGGAGCACTGGCACGGCGCGACGCCCGAGGACTTCACGGAGCACCTCGCCATGCTCGAGGGGGTTGCCGACGGCTCGGACATCACCTGGCTCGAGAAGGTCACGGACGAGGAGTGTCGGCGGGTGCAGGGCGGGGACCGTCGGGGCGCCGGGGCGCCGGGGCGGCGTGGGGGAACTCGTCGCGTGGGGCAGGTTCTTCGACCCCGACCGGCCACGAAGGGCGTGCCACCTGCGCTCTCGCAGGTCACGGGCCCCTCGAGCGCCGAGGATGGGGGACTCGAACCTCCGAGAGTGCTACCCCAACGCGCTCTCCACGTCGTTCGAAGGGGTGCAGGTGGGACGGTGGACGAGTGTTCGTGCTGGTCAGCGGCTCGCGAGTTCCGATGGATTCGGATGGTGGGGTCGAGACGGCGGTTGACTGCC
>JBBRGX010000120.1:0-8029 GCA_038223605.1 Actinomycetales bacterium
TGTGGATCATCACCGCCAGCCCCGTCGAGGTCGGCGAGCTGATCGGGCGACGCATGGGGGTCACCGGGGCGCTGGGCACCGTCGCCGAGCAGAAGGACGGCTTCTACACCGGGCGACTGGTCGGGGACATGCTGCACGGCCGCGCGAAGGGCGAGGCCGTCCGCACCCTCGCCGAACGACGGGGCCTTGACCTGTCCCTGTGCTACGCCTACGGCGACTCCGCGCACGACATGGCGATCCTCTCGGCCGTCGGCCACCCCGTGGCGATCAACCCCGATCCTCGCCTGCGGCGCGCCGCGCGCGAGAAGGGCTGGCCGGTCCGCGAGTTCAGGGGCCGGCGCCGCGCTGCGGCACGGGGCAGCGTGCGCGCCGCCAGCTGGGCCGGTGGGGCCTGGGCCGCGAGCCTGGTCGTCCGGGCCGCCCGCCGGGCGCTGCGTCAGCGAGGACTTCCGGGCTGATCGAGTCGGTGCCGACCCGGGCACCAGCGCTCTCGTCGATCCGGCGGGCAGCTCCGGCCGTTCAGCCGGTCGGCACGAAGTGCGCAGGTGCCTCCCCGGTGTCCGCCACCGGCCAGCCGTCCACCCACCCAAGACGTCGAACGCCGAGGCGGAAGTCCCCCGAGAGCCGCACGTCATAGAAGTGGAAGCCGAGATAGCCGGCCGAGGCAGACTGACCGCCGGGGCCCGCCATCTCCCCGACCGCCGAGAGCAGTGGCGTGCCGCCGTCGTCGAGCATCGACCGGCCGTCAGCGTCAAGGTACGGGCCGGCCACAGCACGGGAGCGCCCGACCACGACGTGATAGGTGCTCGCCAGGGCCCGACAGCACAGGTCCTTGGAGACCATCAGGTACGTCCAGCCGTCATGCTGGACGAACGAGGCCGCCTCGATCGCGTTCGGCGGCCCGCCCCTGGACGCGATGGTCGTCGGCGTCGCACCCTCGACGGGCATCCCGCTCGGCCACGACAGCCGGATCAGCTGGATCCCGCCCCAGAACGAGCCGAAGGCGAGCCACGGATCCCCCGCGGCGTCCTCCACGACCGCCGGATCGATCGCGTTCCACTCGTCGCGGCCCGGTTCCGAGACGATCACCGGACCACGGTCCACCCAGCCGCTTCCCGCATCGAGCGACTCCGACGTCATGAGGCCGATCGCCGACCGGTTCGACCCGAAGCTGGACGCGGCGTAGTACAGGTACCAGGTCCCGTCGTGCTCGTGGACCTCCGGTGCCCACAGGTTCGTCGCGCCGGGGACCAGCTCGGCGATCCACGCCGGCCTCGCGTCCGGCATCACCTCTCCGCGGTACGTCCAGGCGTTGCCGTCCTCCGACGAGCGCACCTGGATCGCTCCGCCGCCCTGGGCCGTGTCCCCGGTGGAGAAGACCCACCAGGGTCCGCGCGGCTCGAGGACGAGAGCAGGGTCGTGCGTGCGGACGTCACCGGTCAGCGCGATGTCGAGGGCCACCGTCGGCGTGGCCGAGCCGACGCGTGCCACGAGCATCCCGCCGCCCCCGAGCACCACGGCAGCGACGGCCAGCGCGCCGGCGACGCGACGCCTCATCGCCCGAGCCGGACCAACGACCAGGAGACCGGCGGGAGCGCGACGGTCAGCCGGCCGTCCTGGATCGTCGCCGAGTCGTTCGGCAGCGGCACGACCGATGTCGCGTCGTCGGCGGTCGCCGCCCACGTGTGGTCAGGGTTCGAGAGCGTGACCGCCTCGACGACGCGCAGGCCGGGCAGGGAGGACAGGTCGACCGCGAGGTCGAGCTGCTCCGAGGTCGAGCGGTTGACGACGAAGACGCTCAGGGCGCCCGTCTCCACGTCGTGCGTGGCGACCGCGTCCACGACCGGCACCTCACCGAACTTCTCCGTGACGTACGTCGGGGCGTCCACCGCGACCTGCAGCACCTCACCCACGGCGTGCGCCGAGGTCAACGCGAAGGGGTGGAAGGTCGTCTGTCGCCAGATTCGGCCCCCTTCGCCTGCCGGCTCCGTCATGATCGGCGCGATGACGTTCACCAGCTGGGCAAGGCTGGCGGAGTGGACGCGGTCGGTGTGCCGCAGCAGGGAGATGAGCAGGCTGCCCACCACGACGGCGTCGGCCACGTTGTAGCGGTCCTCGAGCAGCACGGGGGCCACCGGCCAGTCGTCGCCGGTCGGCGGACGGGACTCCGCACGGTGCAGGTACCAGACGTTCCACTCGTCGAAGGAGATATGGATCCGCTTCGCCAGCTTCTTCTGCGCCCCGACCGCATCGGCCGTCGCGGTGACGGACTCCACGAAGTGGTCCATGTCCACCGCCGAGGCAAGGAACGATCCGAGGTCCCCGTCCTCCTCGAAGTAGTAGGCGTGCGCGGACACGTAGTCGACATGCTCATAGGCCTCGGTGAGGACGACCCGCTCCCACTCACCGAAGGTCGGCATCGCCGAGCCCGACGAGCCGCAGGCGACGAGCTCGAGCCCGGGGTCGATCATCCGCATCGCCCGGGCGGTCTCGGCAGCGAGCCGGCCGTACTCCGCCGCGGTCTTGTGCCCGATCTGCCAGGGGCCGTCCATCTCGTTGCCCAGGCACCACATCTTGACGGCGTAGGGCTCGTCCGCGCCGTTCGCACGCCGGAGGTCGGACAGGTGCGTGCCCCGGGCGACGTTGCAGTACTCCAGCAGGTCCAGCGCCTCCTGGACGCCACGAGTCCCGAGGTTCACCGCCATCATCGGCTCGGTTCCTGCAGCTCTCGACCACCGCATGAACTCGTCGACGCCGACGGTGTTCGGGTCGGTGGAGTGCCACGCGAGGTCGAGCCGGGCTGGGCGCTGGTCCCGCGGTCCGATGCCGTCCTCCCACCGGTAGCCGGAGACGAAGTTGCCTCCCGGGTAGCGGATGGTCGAGACGCCGAGCTCGCGCGTGAGCTCGAGGACGTCTCCGCGGAAGCCGTCGGCATCGGCAGTCGGGTGATCCGGGTCATGGATGCCGGTGTAGACGCACCGTCCGAGATGCTCGATGAACGAACCGAACGTGCGGCGCCGGACCGGGCCGACACGGAAAGCCGGGTCGATCGTCAGTGAGGCGGTCAGCATGAGGACTCCTTGGGCAGAGAAGGGCTGGGCGGCTGCTCGGCAGGCGCCGTCGGGTGGAGGTGAGGTAGGGCTCGTTCAGGTCCCGGTCACTTGAGGCTCCCGAGCGAGAGCCCGCCCTGCCAGTACTTCTGCAGCGAGAGGAAGGACAGGATCAGCGGAAGGATCGAGACGGCCGCACCGGTCACGATGAGGTTCCAGACCTGCTCGCCGCCGGCACCGGCGTTCGACAGGGCCTGCCAGTTGTTCAGACCGACCGTCACGGGAAGCAGGCGCGGGTCCTGGAGGACCGCGAGGGGCAGGAAGAAGTTGTTCCAGGTCGCGACGACGGAGAGCAGCAGCACCGTGACGATGGCCGGCCGCAGCAGCGGTAGCGCGATCTGGACGAAGACCCGGATCTCCCCGGCACCGTCGACCCGAGCGGCATCGAGCAGCTCGTCCGGCACGACGTCCTGGGTGTAGACCCGGATCAGGTAGACCCCGAGCGGACTCAGCAACGACGGGAGGATGACGGCCCACACCGTGTTGATGAGGCCCATCTTCGACAGCAGGACGAAGGTCGGGATGACGAGTGCCGTCATCGGCACCATGACGGCACCCAGCAGCACGGAGAAGGCGAGGGTGCGACCACGGAACCGGTACTTGGCGAACCCGTAGCCCGCGAGCACCGAGAGCGTCGTCGCGCCCACCCCGCCGCTCAGCGCGTAGAGGAAGGAGTTCGCGAACCAGCGCCAGTAGATCCCGGCCTGGTGGGTCCCGAGCCCGCGGAGGTTGTCGATCAGGCTGAACTCGCCGTTGAACCACAGCGGTCCGCCGGAGCCGATGAAGAGTCCGGAGTTCGACTTCGTGCTGCCGACGAGGAGCCACCACAACGGGACGAGGAAGTAGATCGCGAGGATGAGCAGGAAGACGTGGGACCACACTCGCTTGCTGCGGGGCCCCCGAGCAGCGGCGGCGCGGCGTGCGGCGGGTGCGGCCGACGCCGAGGTCTCGGTGAGGGTGGTCATCAGGACAGTCCGCTCTGCTTGCGGGTGAGGAAGAGGAAGAGGTACGAGCCGATGAAGACCACGATCCCGAGCGAGAACGCGATCGTGGAGGCGTAGTCGAACTGGCTGTACGCGAAGGCGAGCGAGTAGGCGTACATGTTCGGCGTGTACGAGACGGGGATCGCGCCCTGGGCGACGGCACGGAGCACCTGCGGCTCGGTGAAGAACTGCAGGGTGCCGATCATCGAGAAGATCATCACCATCACCATCGACGAGGAGATCATCGGGACCTTGATCCGGAACGCCGTCTGCAGTCCGCTGGCGCCGTCGAGCCTTGCCGCCTCGTAGATGGAGGGGTCGATCCCGCGCAGCGCAGCGAAGATGATGATCATGTAGTAGCCCGACCACTGCCAGGTGACGATGTTGACAAGGCTGCCGAAGATGGAGCCCTGGGACAGGAAGTCGGGTGCCGCCAGGCCGAAGATGCCGAAGACGTCACTTGCCGGCCCGAAGCGGGGGCTGTAGAGGAAGCCCCACATCAGGGCGCCGATCACGCCGGGGATCGCGTAGGGGATGAAGATCATCAAGCGCGAGAACTGGGACAGCCGGGTGGCCAGCGTGTCGAGCACCAGTGCTGCTGCGAGGGCGACGAGCAGCTGGATGGGCACCATCACTGCCACGTACGCCGCGACCCTGCCGAGCCCCCCGAGGAAGAGCGGGTCGGTGAAGGCCTTCTGGTAGTTCGACAGCCCGCTGAAGGTCTCGCCGGCGGCGAGGGTCTTCTTGTGCAGGCTCAACCAGAACGCGTAGCCGAGCGGGGCGACGAGGAAGGTGAGGAAGACGACGGCGAAGGGGCCGACGTAGAACCATCCCCACCGCTGCCGGTGGGAGTCGATCTGGCTGACGGCCGCGGGTCGGCGCGACGTCAGGCGCCGCGACGTCGGCGCGAGGGTGCTGGTGGACATGACATCTCCGGCTCTCGGGAGGGGCGTGTCGGGCGGCCGCCCGGTCTGGCCGGGCGGCCGCCCGCTTCCGTCACTTCGTGACGGTGAAGCCCTGGTCCTTGGCGTACGTCAGGAGTGAGGCGCTCAGGTCGTCCATGACCTTGTCGGGGGTCCGCTCACCTTGGACCATCGAGTAGATCATCGCGGTCTGCTGGTCGTAGGCGTAGTTCTGGAACGGGCTGAAGGCGAAGCCCTGGTAGCCGGCTGCAGCGTCGAGGAAGACGTCCTTGTTGATCTGCTGGCCACCGAAGAACGGGTACTCGAGGTTGGCGAAGTAGTCCGAGTCGAGAATCGGCTTCCAGAGCGGGAAGAGCGCACCCTCCTCGATGCCGATCTTCCACGCGGCCTCGGTCCCGAAGATCTCCTTCGCGACCGTCGCGGCCGCCGCAGGGTCCTTGGCCTGAGTCGTCACGGCGAAGGTCGAGCCACCCCAGTTGATGGCGGTCGTCGCAGCACCCGCCCACTGCGGCACCGGTGCCGCGCGCCACACGGCGGTCGGGTCGGCGTCCGACAGTCCCTTGAGGTAGCCGGGACCCCACGCTGCGGCGATGTAGACGGCGTAGGAGCCGTCGACGAGCTTCGTGTTGTAGTCCGGCGTGAAGGCGTCCTCCGTGCCGACGAGACCCTTGGTGACCAGGTCGTCCCAGTAGGTCAGGACCTCCTTGGCGCCCTGGCTCCCGACGTTCATGCCGATATCGGTCGGCTTGGCGGTGTCGTAGGTGAAAGGCGTCCAGCCCTTCTGGGCGAAGAGCGCGGCGTTGTAGGCCCGCCCGTTCGTCGGGAAGTCGGTGATGACACCCGGGAACCCGGCGTCCTTGAGCGCCTGGGCCGCGGTGGCGAACTCCTCCCAGGTCGTGGGCACGGGCACCTTGTACTTGTCGAAGATGTCCTGGCGGTAGAGCATCCCCATCGGGCCGCCGTCGACGGGGATGGCGTAGACCGCGTCGCCGCTGGAGACGTCGCTCCACGCTCCGTCGGTGTAGTCCTTCTTGACGTCGGCGGCGCCGTAGGGCGCCAGGTCGACGAGGGCGTTGCGGATCGTGAAGCTCGAGAGGACCTCCGACTCGAGCATGATCAGGTCTGGTGCACCGGAGCCCGCCTCGATCGCCGTGGAGAACTTGGTGTACTCGTCGTTGCCCTGGCCGGCATTCGTCCAGCACACCTGCACGTCGTCGTGGGACTCGTTGAACAGGTCGACCACGCCGGCGAAGGCCGGGTACCAGGCCCAGACGGTGACCTGCGCCGCGTTGGGCTTCTTGATCTCGTTGGTGCACCCGCCGCTGCCGCCGGCGGCGGAGGCCGTCGTCCCGCCTGCCCCGGTGGTCGCGGGAGCGCTGACACCACCTGAGCACGCGGTGAGGCCAGTCAGGGCGACAGCGGCACCTACCGTCACAGCGAGCCAGCGGCTACGTGCCGCGCTCCGGATACCTCGCATACGAATCCTCCTTGATCCGATCCCGGGGCACCCCGCCCTCGGGACACGCACTCACGACGAGCCGGCTGCCGTTGAGGCCCGCCCCCGGGTGGAGGCGGTCGGTGCGGCGCGATCTACATCGTTGTATACAACGATGTAGGAAAGTCGGCAGAACGTCAAGACGTTGCGCGTCACGGTTGGGTCACGGCTGCGTCGAGTCCCTCGTCGCTGCCCTGTGGCGAGCCGGTAGATGTCGGGTGCTCGCGCAGGCTCAGACGGTCGGAGCTGCGGCAGCGACGACGTCGCGAGTCACGCTGACACCGTCCGGCTCCGTCGATCCGCGCACCACCACGCGGAAGTCCGCGTAGACCCGGGTGGACGGCCGGTCCGACCCCTTGTGCATGACCTGATCGACCAGCATCCCCACCGCGGTACGGGCGATCTGCTCCGTTCCCGGGTCGACCGTGGTCAGTGCGGGAAAGGCGTACTGGCTCTCGTCGACGTTGTCGAAGCCGATCACGGCGATATCGGCCGGTATCCGCACGCCCCTGACCTGCAGCTCGTGCATCGCGCCGAGTGCGAGCGCGTCGTTGAACCCGAAGACCGCATCCAGCTGCGCTCCGCTGTCGAGGAGCGCAGCCATGGCCCTCGCGCCGGCGGCCCTGCTCCAGGGACCCGCCTCGCTCAGCAGGCCCTCGTCGAAGGGCAGGTCGGCGTCGGCAAGGGCGCGCCGGTGGCCCTGCAGCCGGAGCCCGGCCGAACCGACGACCTCACCAGGGTGCACCCCGACGACGCCGATCCGGCGCCGGCCCAGCCCGATGAGGTACTCCGTCGCGGCCCGAGCGGCCTCGACGTTGTGCATCGTGACGTGGTCGACACCGTCACTGAAGATCCGCTCTCCGAGCAGGACGATCGGGAAGTCGACCTCGAGCAGGGACTCGTCGCCGGCCCCGAGCGCGAGCGGGCTGAAGATCAGACCGTCCGTCAGGTGCCTCCGGGCGCCGGAGATGACCTCGATCTCCCGCGCGCGGTCGCCACCGTGCTGCTCGATCAGCACCGTCAGCCCGTTCGCGCGTGCGGCGGCGATGACCGCGTCGGCAAGCTCGGCGAAGTAGGGGATGCGCAGCTCAGGGACGGCGAGCGCGATGATCCCGGTCCGGCCGGTGCGCAGGTTCCGCGCCGCGACGTTCACCTGGTAGTCGAGCTGTTCGATGGCGGCAAGGACCCGGGTCCGGGTCGTGTCGCGGATGTGCGGGTACCCGTTGACGACGTTGGACACCGTCTTGATCGAGACCCCGGCGACCCGCGCGACGTCATGCATCGTCGCCGCCATCGTCGCCACCTCTCCTCGTCCGCAGTCCGACGTTACATCGATGCAGCGCGCGACTCGTCCTTTGGGACCCCGGCCCGCGAGCAGAGACGCCGAAGGCCCGGCACGAGGCCGGGCCTGAGGCTTGCGCAGGTTCAGACGACGCGCAGGATCACTTCTTGTTGCGACGCTGGTGGCGCGTCTTGCGAAGCAGCTTGCGGTGCTTCTTCTTCGCCATGCGCTTGCGA
>JBBRGX010000121.1:0-8028 GCA_038223605.1 Actinomycetales bacterium
ACGCCGGTCTGGGGCTGGACCTCGGCACGGCGTGCCCCGAGGGACACCGCGTGGGCGACTCCGGCCGACAGGTCGTCGACGCCGATGTCGAGGTGGAGCTGCATCTGACCACGTCCCGCCTGCGAGGGCCAGGTCGGTCCCTCGTGCTCCGGGTCGAGCTGGAACGAGAGTCCCGCCCCGCCGTGGGGAGCCCGCAGCGCCACCCAGGTCGGGTCCTGCGAGGCGACCTCCCAGCCGAGGAGCGCCTGGTAGAAGCCCGCAAGGGCTTGCGGGTCCCTCGCATCGAGCACCGTGCCACTGAGCCGGAACCGCATGGTCATCTCCCCCACCTGCTCGACCCTCGCCCACCCCGGGCGCCCGCCCGAGCCCGTCAGTCCGTGTAGTGCAGCACCCCGAGGCGGTGGGAGCACTCGTCCCCCACCTCCATCATCGCCGTCTGCCCGCGACCGCGCAGCCGGGTGATCGCGGCGACCGTGCGATCACGGAGGGTGAACGGGTCGATGGTGTTGACGTTGATCTTCGTCCCGCCCTCGAATCCCGCGAGGGTCGAGACCCGCAGCTTGAGCACGACGTGCCACGGCATCGGCCGGTCGGCCGAGGGGGGACGGTGGTGCCACTCCTCGTTCGTCGGCACGTGGGCACCCGTGGCGGCGTGCACGGCGTGCAGCACGTCGGAGAAGCCACGGATCTCCTCCTCGGTGTGCTCCCACGGCAGCTGGTGCGCGCTCGTCGAGTAGACCTCGACCGCCGGATAGCGGTGCCCGACACCCGCCACCGCGATCGCGTGCTCGTTCTGGGCGATCACCAGCCGGTGCGCTGCCGCGTGGTCGAGCACAGCCGTCGTGTACACGTCGGGCTCGACGGCGAGGCGAGCGAGCTCCCTGACGGCCTGCGGGCCGAACTCGTCGATCGCCACGAGCTGCTTGTGCAGGTGGTCGAAGGACGCCCCCGCCGGGCGCAGCCAGTTCTGGAAGACGGCGACGTACCTCGCATGGGGCTGCGCCGTGTAGAGCGAGCGAAGCGCGTCGATCGTGAAGGCGAGGTACTGCCCGTGCTCTGCCGGGGTGAGCGTCCCCGAGCCGGCCAGCTCGTCCTCGTACCGCGCACCGTCGACGAGGTGCCGCCGCGGCACGACCACGTCGTGCGAGCCGGCAAAGAGGTCGATGGCCTGGGCGAGCCGCTCCGAGGCCTGCTCGGTCGCCCAGACGGCACCCAGGCCGGTCGCCCCCGCGCGACGGCCGAGCAGACGAAGGACCTGCTCGCGCCCCTCCGGCTCGCTCACGTAGGCCGAGGCCCGCGCCAGGAGGCCGCCCGAGGGGACGAAGCCGTGGTTGGCCCGCCAGTAGTCCACCGACAGGATCTCGAAGAGGTTCGGGACGCGCCGGAGCTCGGCGACCGTCTCGTTCACCTGCGAGGCGGGCAGGGCGCGCAGCAGCCGCGGGCCGTCCGGACCGAGGACGAGGCGCTCCTTCTCCGGCGGGGTCTCGAGGTAGCGCTCCTGGCAGAAGGAGCACAAGCGGTGCACCGTCTCGGGGTCGACCGCGCGCCGGTCGTCGGTCGGCTGGGCGAACGGACGGCCGCCGCGGCCGGGGATCGTCCACACGACGGTGCCGGTGAGCGGCGAGACCTGCTTCACCGTGCCGTCTGCCAGCCGCAGGAGCGCCTCGGAACCCGTCACGGTGTGGCTCGGGCGGGCTGGGGGGTGCACGCGGCGATCACGCGGTCAGTGTAGGACCCGGTGCGCGCGCTCCGGCGCATGGGCGTCCTGGGTGATGGCGCCGACGTCATGAGCCGAACAGCTGCGTCCACCACGGGCCGCCGGCGCCCTGGGCGACGCCCGTGCCGAGGCGGCCGAGCTCGCAGCTGAGGATGTTCGCCCGATGCCCGGCGCTCCCCATCCAGGCGGCCATCACGGCGGCGGCGTCCGGCTGGCCGCGCGCGATGTTCTCGGCGCGCGCATACGTGATCCCAGCCGCCGCCGCGCGGTCCCATGGCGACTGCCCGGACGGGTTGGTGTGGTCGAAGAAGGCACGGTCGCGCATATCGGCGCTGTGGGCACGAGCCACCTGGGCCAGGGCCGCGTCCGCGACCACGGGCCCGCAACCGGCGGCCGCCCGCTCGGCGTTGACGAGTGCCAGGACCTGGGCCTCCTCGCCGGAGGCGGGGGCAGGAGCAGGAGCAGGAGCAGGAGCAGGAGCAGGGGCAGGAGCAGGAGCAGGAGCAGGGGCAGGAGCAGGAGGAGGGGCAGGAGGCGGGGCCTGCGTCGCTGGGGCGGAAGGCGCGACCGGGGTGGGGCTCGGGACGGGCGTGCCCGGTGCGGCCGACGAGGTGCGGGCCTCGTCCGAGCCAGTCGGGGTCGGCACGTCCGAGGCGCCGCGCCCCGGTGCACCGGCGCTCCGGGCGGTGTCGGGGCTCTCGGTCGCCCTCGGAGAGCTCACCGCGACGAGGTCCTCGCCGCTCCATGAACCCACCAGGACAACGCCGGACACCACGCCGACAGCCCCGACACCGATCACGGCAAGCACGAGGCGCGCCCGGCTGGAGCCCCACGGGTACCGTCCGCGGACACCTGCGAGAGCGTCCCCCAGCAGCCCCGTCCGTGGCCTCGGGCTGGGCGACATCGACGAACCTCCGGTGGTGCGCGACAGGTCGGCAGGACAAGGCCGGTCGCCACGACGGTAGCCGATCGGTGTGCGAGGGCTCAGCCCAGCGCGGTGTCGAGGTCGGCGAGGAGGTCGGCGACGTCCTCGATGCCGACCGAGAGGCGCACGAGGTCGTCGGGAACGGCGAGGGTCGTCCCGGCCACCGAGGCGTGCGTCATCCGCGCCGGGTGCTCGATCAGCGACTCGACCCCACCGAGCGACTCCGCCAGGGTGAACAGGCTGGTGGACTCGACGAACCTCAACGCAGCGGCCTCGTCGGCGAGGCGCACGGACACGATGCCGCCGAAGCCGCTCATCTGCCGGGCCGCGAGGGCGTGCCCCGGATGCGACTCGAGTCCCGGGTACAGCACCTGGGCGATCGCCGGGTGCACCTGCAGGTGCTGGGCGACGGCGAGCGCGTTGGCGTTGTGACGGTCCATCCGCACGGCGAGGGTCCGCAGCCCGCGCAGCGTCAGCCAGGCGTCGAAGGGGCCGGCCACAGCCCCCGCCGCGTTGAGGTGGAAGCCCACGGCCGCCGCGAGCCCGTCGGTCCCGTCCGGGCCCGACCTGCCGAGCGGGAGGCGGGCACCATGGCCGGCGACGACCACTCCCCCGACGACGTCGGAGTGCCCGCCGATGTACTTCGTCGTGGAGTGCACGACGACGTCGGCGCCGAGCGCGAGCGGCTGCTGCAGGTACGGGGTGGCGAAGGTGCTGTCGACCACGAGCAGGGCTCCGGCGCCGTGCGCGAGCCCGGCGGCCGCGCGGATGTCGGCGATGGTCAGCAGGGGGTTGGTCGGGGTCTCCAGCCAGACGGCCGCCGTGCGCCCCGGGATGATCGCTGCCGCGATGGCGGCCGGGTCATCGGCCGGGACCGCTGTGTGCTCGACGCCCCAGGCGCCGAACACCCGGGCGATCAGCCGGTAGGTGCCGCCATAGGCGTCGTCCGGTACGACGAGGTGGTCGCCCGGCCGCAGCACGGCGCGCAGCAGGACGTCGACGGCGGCGAGCCCTGAGGCCGCCGCGAAGCCGTGCTCACCGCCCTCCACCGCTGCCAGGGCGTCCTGCAGGGCCGAGCGGGTCGGGTTGCCGGACCGGGAGTACTCCCAGCCGCCGGTGGGACGGCCGACGGACTCCTGGCGGTAGGTGGACACCTGGTAGAGCGGCGGGACGACGGCGCCGGTCAGCGGGTCGGGCTCCTGCCCGGCGTGGATGGCATGGGTGGCGAATCCGGTCATGGAGGGCTCCAAGGTCGAGACGGTCGAGGTGGTCGGGGGTGCGCAGACGCTCAGCGCGCGAGGTGGCCGAGCAGGTCGTGCCGGGTGAGGACGCCGACGGGGCTGCCGTCGCGGACGACGAGCAGCGCGTCGTGCCCGCGCAACGCCTCCCGGCCGGCGAGGAGCGACTCCCCCGCACCGATCAGCGGGAGCGGAGCGCTCATGTGGTCGGCGACCCGGTCCCCTGGCGAGGCGGAGCCGCTGATCACGCGCTCGAGGAGCTCGCGGTCGCTGACGGAGCCCACGACCTCCCCCGCCGCGACCGGCGGCTCGGCGCTGACGACCGGCATCTGCGAGACCCCGAACTCGCGAAGGGTCGCGATGGCATCCCGCACCGTCTCGGTGGGGTGGGTGTGCACGAGGTCCGGCAGAGCGCCGTCCTTGCCGCGCAGCACGTCGCCGACGGTGGCGCCCTCCTCGGCGTCCAAGAATCCGTAGGAGCGCATCCACCCGTCGGAGAAGACCTTCGAGAGGTACCCGCGACCGCCGTCCGGGGCGATCACGACGATGACGGCCTCCGCCGCCCGCTCCGGCTCCTCGTCCTCGAGCTCGCGGGCCAGGCGCAGGGCCGCGTGCACGGCCATCCCGCTGGAGCCGCCCAGCAGCAGCGCCTCACGCCGGGCGAGCAGGCGCGCCGTGGCGAAGGCCTCGGCGTCGCTCACCGGGACGACCCGGTGCGGGACGGCGGGGTCGTAGGCGGCGGGCCAGAAGTCCTCGCCGACCCCCTCGACCAGGTACGGACGACCGGCGCCGCCGGAGTAGACCGAGCCGGCGGGGTCGACCCCGATGACCTGCACCTCGCCGCCCGGGCGGCCGGCCGAGACCTCCCGCAGGTAGCGGCCGGTGCCCGTGATGGTGCCCCCGGTGCCGATCCCCGCCACCAGGTGCGTGACCCGGCCCTCGGTGTCCGCCCAGATCTCGGGGCCGGTGCTCGCGTAGTGGCTCGCGGGCCCGTTCGGGTTGGCGTACTGGTTCGGCTTCCAGGCCCCCGGGGTCTCGGCGACGATCCGGTCCGAGACCGAGTAGTAGGAGTCCGGGTCCTGCGGTGCGACCGCTGTCGGGGTCACGACGACCTCGGCCCCGTAGGCCGTGAGCACGTCCCTCTTGTCCTGGCTGACCTTGTCAGGGCAGACGAAGACGCAGCGGTAGCCCTTGCGCTGGGCGACAAGCGCCAGGCCGACACCGGTGTTCCCCGAGGTCGGCTCGACGATCGTCCCGCCGGGACGCAGCAGACCGTCGGCCTCCGCCGCGGCGATGATCCGCTCGGCGATGCGGTCCTTCACCGACCCGCCGGGGTTGAGGTACTCGACCTTGACCAGGACGGTCGCCGACAGGCCGTCGGCCAGTGCTCCGAGGCGGACGAGCGGGGTGCTGCCGACGAGGTCGCTGATGTGGTGGGCGTAGCGCATGGGTGCTCCAGGTGGCTGTCCCCTGGTGCGCCAGGCATGCGGCGCGGGTCGGCCGACCTCGACGCGCGGGCGCGGCGGAGGTCAGGTCACCTCAGGGGAGGGGATGGGGTCTGTTCGACCGGCAGGGCGGCGGTGCCGCGGGCCGGATCAGAGCACAGACCGACAACAGCGCGCACGGCCGACCGTGCAGTGCACCGGCACCGTCACGAGCAGGGAGCGGATCATGCGGACACGGTACGTCAACGCGTGTCCTGGGGGCGTCGGGGTCTCGTAACGCGGGCCGGCCGGCGAGGGTGGGCAACGGTCCGGCCGCCGTCGGCGCGGAGCGGTGATCAGCCCTGCGGCGACGGCGGCCGGTCGGCGCGGCCGGGTCAGTGCCCGGTGAACACCGGCGCCCGCTGCTCAGCGACCGCGACGTTGAGCTCGCGGAAGTCAGCGCTCAGCGCACCGAGGGCGAGGTAGTCGCCCTCGATCTGGAAGTAGGTGTCCATCGTGTAGTCGGGCAGCCGGTTGGAGATCTGCTTGATGTGGTTGACGCCGACCGGCGACTTGGCCGCGATCTTGTCGGCCAAGGCTCTGGCGACGTCCATCGCGGCTCCCTCGGCTGCGACCTGGTAGACCATCCCGAACCCGAGGGCGTCGGCAGCGGAGACCGGCTCACCGAGCATGCAGATCGCCTTGGCCCGCATCGGCCCGACGAGGCGCTGGAGCGCCCAGAGCCCACCCGTGTCCGGGGTCAGCGCGTAGTCGACGAACAGCTCGTGGAAGTACGCGGTCGGCGAGGCGATGACGATGTCGCTGGACAGCAGCAGGTTGCACCCACCCCCCAGGCAGCCACCCTCGGCAACACCGATGATCGGCTCGGGGATCGTGTACATCTTCTTGATCAACGCCGAGATCTCGTACATCACGGTCCGCGCAGCCGTGAGGTCCTTGGCGAGCTTGGTCTTGATGATGCTCAGGTCGCCGGGGCCGAAGGACACCGGGCCGGTGCCCCGCAGCAGGACGACGCGGACCTCCTCGTCCCAGTGCGCCTGGTCGAGCGCTGCGCCGTACTCGTCGATGACCTGCTCGGAGAACCGGTTGAGGTTCTCCGGGCAGTCGAAGGTGATGGTCGCGACGTGGCCGTCCTTGGCGTAGCTGACGACGTGGTCGTACGTCTTCTCGTAGGGGTACATCGGTGTCCTCTCCTGTTCTGTCTCAGCGCTTGACGAGGGTGGGGCGGACCCCGGCGACGACGCCCTGCGTACGACCCGTGATGGCGGGGTTGTAGGCCGGGTGCGTGAGGATGTAGAAGGTTCCCTTCTCCATCTGGTCGACGATCGTCTCGACCGCGTCGGTGACCGGCAGCCCGTAGGGCATCGAGCCCGTGACCACGGCCGATCGATCGAGGAAGTCCTCGGTCGAGTAGTACGGGTCGTTCGCGTCGAAGGTGCTGGGGTCGCGGTGCCGCAGGCAGTGGTCCAGGTCCGTCTGCACGACGGCGGGGCACACGACGTGCGCCGTCAGCTGGGCGTCGACCGCCTGCAGCTGCAGGTCCATCACCTCGGTCAGCGCAAGCGAGGCGAACTTGCTCGCCACGTACGCCGGCGAGTTCTCGACCGTGAGCAGGCCGGCGATCGAGGAGGTCACCACGATCCGGCAGGGCTTGGCCTGGGCGATCATCCGCGGGACGAAGGCCTTGATACCGTGCAGGACGCCCTTGACGTTGACGTCGAGCAGCCAGTCCCAGTCCGAGAGCGGCTGCTCCCAGATGGTGCCGACCGAGATGACGCCGGCGTTGTCGAAGAACAGGTCGACCCCGCCGAGCTCGGCGAAGGCGTCCAGGGCGAACGCCTCCATCTGCTCGAAGTGACGCACGTCGAAGACCGACGTGCGCACGGTCGCGCCGGCGTCCGTCAGCTCCTTGGCGACCCCGGCCAGGTGGTCGGCGTCGATGTCGGCGAGGGCCAACGCTGCCCCCGCCTCGGCGAAGCGCCGCGCGAGCTCCTTGCCGATGCCGTTGGCCGCGCCGGTGATCGCGACGACCTTGCCGTGATAGTCCTGCATGACATTCCTCCTTGAGCGGTGGTGCGGGGACGTGCGGGGGCAGCGGCTCAGACCATGCCGCGCTTGATGAGGCCGGCGACGACCTCGGTGAGGGCCTCGACGGAGGCGCCGCCGATCGCCATGACCTTGGCGTCACGCCAGAAGCGCTCGACCCCGGTGTCCAGGACGGTGCCGACGCCGCCGAAGAGCTGGATGGCCTCGCGGCCGACGTACTCGCTGACCTCGGCCCCCTTGATCTTGAGCAGCCGACCCTGCGCCAGGCACAGCTCGCCACGGTCGCGCTGGGCGTAGGTGGAGTACACGAGTGCGCGCAAGGACTCGATCTCGCCGTACATCCGCGCCAGCTTGTGCCGGGTGACCTGGACGCGGTCGAACATCGACTGCCCCTGCTGGGTGCGCTCCATGCTGTAGGCGAGGGCCATGCGGTACGCGCCCTCGGCCATGCCGAGGCTGACCGGACCGCAGCTGAGGAACTCGGCCGTCGCGCTGACGAACATCGCCGGGAGGCAGCCGCCGAGCGGTCCGAGGAGGTTCTCCTTCGGGATCCGGCAGCCCGTGAACGAGATCGACCCGGTCGCGGAGCCGTGCCAGCCGAGCTTGTGCTCCGGGCGCCCCACGCCCAGGCCCGCCGTGCCGGCCGGGACGAGGAAC
>JBBRGX010000122.1:0-7938 GCA_038223605.1 Actinomycetales bacterium
AATCGAGGAACGACGATGAGTTCGATCCGCGTCGCAATCGTGGGCGTCGGCAACTGCGCCGCGTCATTGGTGCAGGGCGTCCACTACTACGCGGACGCCGACCCGCAGAGCACCGTCCCGGGGCTCATGCACGTCCAGTTCGGTCCGTACCACGTCTCGGACATCGAGTTCGTGGCCGCGTTCGACGTGGACGCCAAGAAGGTCGGCTTCGACCTCTCGGAGGCCATCGGCGCCAGCGAGAACAACACCATCAAGTTCGCCGACGTCCCGCCGCTCGGCGTGACCGTCCAGCGCGGCCACACCAACGACGGTCTCGGCAAGTACTACCGCGAGACCATCGAGGAGTCGGACGCCGAGCCGGTCGACATCGTCAAGGCGCTGCTCGACGCCAAGGCCGACGTCCTCATCTGCTACCTGCCCGTCGGGTCGGAGGTCGCCGCGAAGTACTACGCCCAGTGCGCGATCGACGCGAAGGTCGCCTTCGTCAACGCGCTCCCCGTCTTCATCGCCTCCGACCCCGTCTGGGCGAAGAAGTTCGAGGACGCCGGCGTCCCGATCGTCGGTGACGACATCAAGTCCCAGGTCGGCGCGACCATCACGCACCGCGTCCTGGCCCGCCTGTTCGAGGACCGCGGTGTCATCCTCGACCGGACGTACCAGCTCAACGTCGGCGGCAACATGGACTTCAAGAACATGCTCGAGCGCGACCGCCTGCAGTCGAAGAAGATCTCCAAGACGCAGTCCGTCACCTCGAACATGGAGGGCAAGCTCGAGCCGCGCAACGTGCACATCGGCCCGTCGGACTACATCGAGTGGCTCGACGACCGCAAGTGGGCCTACGTCCGTCTCGAGGGTCGCGCCTTCGGTGACGTCCCCCTGAACCTGGAGTACAAGCTCGAGGTCTGGGACTCGCCCAACTCGGCCGGTGTGATCATCGACGCGCTCCGCGCGGCGAAGATCGCCAAGGACCGCGGCGTCGGCGGCCCGATCATCTCGGCAGCGACCTACTTCATGAAGTCGCCGCCGGTCCAGATGGAGGACACGAAGGGCCGGGCCCAGCTCGAGGCCTTCATCGCCGGGACCATCGAGCGCTGAGCTGAGCTGAGCACCGCAGGCCGAGCCCCCGGGCGCGGCTGAACAGCCGGACGAACCGGTGGGGAGGGTTCGCGTCGACATCCGACGCGAACCCTCCCCATCGTCGTTCCCGGGTGATCCCGACGGCACGGATCATCGGCCGAGGACCCAGCTCGTCAGACCTGTCGACCAGCCGCCACCGTCGGGCGCCCGGCCCAGCGGCAGGCCGAGGAGCTCGGTCGAGGCGCCGCCCGCACGCTCCGAGGAGCTGAGCAGGCTCGCCCCGGCCGCCCGGCACGGCAGGGTCTCGGTGAGGACCCGTCCCTCGGCGGAGGCGGAGCGGAAGACGACCGTGCCCGCCCGCGGGTCGCCGGCAGGCAACGGTTGAAGGTCCCCGTCGCGCAGCAGGACCGGCACCGGGCAGCTCTCGTTCCCCGTGTCGGTGCCTGCGGTGAGCGCCCGGCCGACGATCAGGACCTCGTGCTCAGCCATCCAGGCGTCAGCCCAGCCGAAGGGCATCGGATCGCCCTCGCCCAGCGCTCGGACCAGCGTGCCCGATGGCGCAGCACCACCCCTCAGGCCGTCGGTCGAGAAGGCCACGAGCCGGGGGTGCGCGCCGAGGGGGGCACCCTGGCCGAGCGAGGGGTCGATATCGCTGCACACCGCGAGCAGCGCGTCGGCCGCCCACCACGACACGGCCGTGCAGTAGCCGTCGGCGCCGCTGCGCGGCAAGGTGCCGACCACCGTCGCCGTCTCGAGGTCGACCACGGTGTCGCCCGCGAGGAGCAGCGTCCCGTCGGGGCTCGTGGTGAACCGCCAGGTCAGCAGCTCGGGGAGGGTGACCCGGGCGCCGCGGTAGGTCATCGTGGGCGGCTGCGAGCCCTCGACCCAGACCGGTTCGCCCTGAGCGAAGGAGACGAGCTGTGGCCCGGCCTCGCCCTGCCCGAGGCCGAGGTCGAGGGACGAGGGCGTCAGCCCGCCGGTGCGCAGGTCGAGGTCGTACAGCGGCAGGTAGGCACTCGCGTCGCCGCCGACCTCCGGCGCGGGCTGCACGGCGGCCTGGACCAGCGCTGTCGTGCTGCCGGGCCGCCAGTCGATCAGCGTGAGGTTCCGCCAGGTGGCGCCTGCGACGAGGTCTGCCCTGCCGTCCAGGCGCTCGACCAGGTAGGCCGTGCCGTCCGGTGCGGCCAGCACGACGACCTGGGCGACGGGGGTGCCCGTCGGGGCCGGCCCGGCACCGGCCGACCCGGTCGGCTGGTAGATCCCGAGCACCCAACCGGGACCGACCTTCTCGAGCAGGCCGTCGGGCAGGACGTGCAGCACCGGCAGACCGTCCTCCTCGGGCAGGAGGACCGCCCCGGACGTGTCCGGGGTGGCCGTCGGGCCGGACGTCGGTGCCGGCCGGGTCGTCTCCGGCAGCGGCGCCGACCGGCCGAGGCCGAACCACGCGCCGAACCCCAGGACCACGACAACCGGGACGGCAACGGCCGCCTCGAGCACATGGCGCCGGAGGCGACGCCGGCGGACGCGCGCGGCGAGGCCCGCCAGATCGTCGGGAGAGAGCCCGCGAACGGTCCGTCGACGCGCCTCGACGGCCGCATCGAGAACCTCGTCGAGCTCAGCCACGACCGTCTCCCTGCTGTGCGACGCGAATCCAGTCCCCGTGCGGGCCCGTGGTGCCCAACGCCGCGTTCAACGCCGCGACCCCGTCGGACACGTAACGCTTGACCGCGCCCTCGCTGACCCGCAGCACCTGCGCCGTCTGGCGCACGGAGAGGTCGTCCATGTGTCGGAGCACCACGCACGCCCGGACCTGGGGGCTCAACCCGGCGAGCGCCGCCTCGACCACCGGCGCCAACCCCGGGATCGGCGTCTCGACCACGGGCTCCGTCGCGATCGACGCCGCTCGGTCCGCCGCTCGGCGCTCGGCCGAACGACGCCGCCCGGCATCCACGGCCCGGGAGGCCATCGCCCGGCGCACGTAGGCCTCGGCCTGCTCGATGGATCCGAACCGCGCCCGACCAGAGAACGTCGAGATCAGCGACTCCTGGTCCAGGTCCTCGGCGTCGGCGCGCGAGATCACGAGAAGCATCGCCTGCGCCACCAGTCGTGGGTACCGCTCGCGTGCCACTCGCTCGAGCAGCGGCTCCCAGTGCGCCACAGAACCCCCTCCTTCGCCTACCTGAACAACGTAGCCAGCAGTCCGGAAGGTTGGGGCCCGGTCGGGTCTCCCCATGGCCGTCGGAGGTGGGGGCCGGTCGTGCCGTCCGCCAGGGGTCGCACGGTCGGGTGAACCCCGCCCTCCACCGTCTGCACTGCCCGGTTTGCGCCGTATCGTCGGGTCATGACCGAGCAGCAGCGAGTCGCGACCGTCCTGCTCGACGCCCTCACGGCTCTCGACCCCGAGGACCACGAGGCCTCGGCGCAGGCCGTGCCGATCGCCCTGTCCCGGCTGCACGAGATCGTCGCCGGATCGGCAGACGAGGTCAACGGCGTCGCCTTCGGGGCGATGACCCTCGCTCATGCCTGCATTGCCCTCGTCGCGAGCATCAAGGACGTCGACCGGCTCGACGTCATCGCCGCCCTCCGCCCGCTGTTCGACCCGCGCGCCGCCTGAGGCGGGGCCCGGGCCGCCCGTCGTCGCGCGGCAGCAGGGAGCCCGGCCGCGCCCTGATCAGCACCCCTGCTCGGCTAGCCTTCCCGGGTGAGGTCCTCGTGGCGGTGATGCGGTGAGCGTCATGGGGGACCTGCGGATCGTCGCGGTCCACCACGACTACCGCACGCTCCTCGCGGTGCGGCTCGTCTCGCAGACCGGCGACGGTGCCTTCCAGGTCGGGCTCGCGACGCTGTTCTTCTTCGCACCCGAGCGGCTGACCACCGCGCACGACGTCGCGACCGCCTTCGCCGTCCTGCTGCTGCCCTTCACGCTGATCGGGCCGTGGGCCGGAGTGCTGCTCGACCGATGGCGACGGCGGCAGGTCCTGCTCCTCGGGAACGCCGCGCGGGTGGTGCTCACGCTCGCGCTCGCCGTCCTGCTGGCCACCGTCGGCATCGGACCGGCGGTCTACGTGCTCACCCTCCTCACCCTCTCGATCAACCGCTTCCTCCTCTCGGCGCTCTCGGCGGGGCTGCCGCACGTGGTCCCTCGTGCGCAGCTGCTGATGGCCAACACGATCACCCCGACGCTCGGCACCGTCGCGGCCGCGGCCGGAGCGGGAGTCGGGCTGCTCGCCGGCCTCCTCGCCCCGGACGGCGGCGCTCATGACTCCGTGGCGCTCGCGGGAGCTGCGGCGCTGTTCGCCGCGGCATCGGCGCTCGCGCTTCGCCTCGGGCGGGACCAGCTCGGGCCCGAGCACCGGGTCGTCGGCGCCGAGCTGCATGCGCGCCTCCGCGAGGTCGCCGGCGGTCTCGGCGAGGGAGCCGGCTACCTCCTCCGGCGGCGCACCCCGGCCTGGGCGCTCGGGGTGATGGCGGTGCACCGCTTCGTCTACGGCGCCGTCTTCATCGCGAGCATCCTCATCTCCCGCAACCTGCTCTCCGACCCGACCGACGCGGCGGCGGGCCTGGCGACCTTCGCCACCGTCTTCGCTGCGACGGCCGTCGGCTTCGGGCTGGCGGTGGTCCTCACGCCGCTCGCGCACGAACGACTCAGCCCGGCCGCGTGGATCGTCGTCTGCCTCCTGGTCGGCGCCGCCAGCCAGGCGCTGCTCGCCGTGACGGTGTCGCGACCGGCGATGCTCCTCGGCTCCGCCCTGCTCGGGCTGACCGCCCAGGGCGCCAAGATCGCCGTCGACACGATCGTCCAGCGCGACACGGCCGACGACTACCGCGGGCGCGCCTTCGCGTTCTACGACGTGCTGTACAACGCCGCCTTCGTCGGGGCCGCAGCGCTCGCCGCCGTCGCCCTGCCGGACACCGGCTGGTCGCGCCCGACCTTCGCGGGGCTCGCGCTCGTCTACCTCGAGCTCGCCGTCGTGTTCCACCGGGCGACCAGCCGCCACGAGGCCGCCGAGCGGGCGATCGGGGCGGGGGGCGCGTGACGGATCCCGGCCGCACGCCTACCATCGCCGCGTGACCGAGCCCAGCGTGCAGAGACGGCCGATGGCGCCCGCCGTCCGGGTGCCGGACGTCGGCGCCGAGCTGCACCTGCGCGCCGCCGCCGCGAGCGAGATGTCCTTCACGCTCTCGGACCCGAACCTCCCTGACAACCCCCTCATCTGGGTCAACAGCGCATTCGAGCAGGTCAGCGGCTACAGCGCGGACGAGGTGCTCGGCCGCAACTGCCGGTTCCTGCAAGGTCAGGGGACCGATCCGGGCTTCGTTCCCCGGATCCGCGCGGCGATGCTCGCCCGGGAGACCTTCGCGGACACCGTCCTCAACTACCGCAAGGACGGCACGCCCTTCTGGAACCAGCTCGTCATCAGTCCCGTCCTGGACGCGGACGGCGCGGTGACGCACTTCGTCGGCATCCAGGCCGACGTCACCGCGCAGGTCGAGGCCCAGCAGGCGCGGGACCGTCAGCTCGCCGCCGCTCGGGACGACGGCGCCCGGCTCGCGCTGCTCGCCGCCGTGAGCAACGAGCTCGCGACGCACCTCGACCGTGCGGGGGCGCTCCGGGCGCTGACCGACCTCACCGTTCCGCACCTGGCGGCGTGGGGCTTCGCCGCCCTGCTCGACGAGCGAGGACGGGTCGAGGGCATCCACCTCGCCACGCGCGAGCCGCTCGACGCCGACGACACCGCGACGTTGCACAGCGTCGTCCCGACGGCGCTGATGCGCGGTCCCCGGGTCACGGCTGCCCTCGCCGCGGCGGCCGACCCGAGCAGCCCGTCAGACGAGCTGCCCCGTCCCGAGCTGGTGGACCGGGAGCTCCTGGCCGCGCGCACGACGGCCGCTCAGCTCGAGCTGCTCTCCCGCCTTGGCCTCGGCGAGTCCGTGGTGCTCGCCCTGCGGGCCCGGTCCCGGGTGATCGGCGTCCTCGTCCTGGTCCGGGCCGAGGACGAGCCCTTCTCCGAGCAGGCGATCGTCACCGCCTCGCACCTCGCCGAGCGCGCCGGCCTCGGCCTGGACAACGTCCGGCTCTACGAGCGCGAACGCTCCATCGCGCTCACCCTGCAGCGCCAGATGCTTCCGGACATCCCGCAGATCGACGGCCTCGACATCGCCGCCGGGTACCATCCGTCGGCCCAGCCGGCCGAGGTCGGCGGCGACTGGTACGACGTCCTGGCCCTGCCGGACGACGCGACGGGTCTCGCGGTCGGGGACGTGGTCGGGCACGACATGCACGCCGCCGCGGCCATGGGCCAGCTGCGTTCGGTGCTGCGCTCCTACGCCTGGTCGGGCGAGTCGACCGGCCGGGTCATCGAGCGCCTGGACGAGCTGGTCCGTGGGCTGGGGATGGCCCAGGTCGCCACCTGCGTCTACCTGCGCCTGTGCGGCGACCGCCTGCAGTACAGCCGCGCCGGCCACCCGTCCCCGCTGATCCGGCTGCCCGACGGCAGCGTGCGGGTGCTCGACGGCGCGCTTCGCACCCCGGTCGGGATCGCCGGGCTCCAGGGCGGCCTCGTCGAGGCGGAGACCGAGCTGCCGCGCGGCGCCACCCTGATCGCCTTCTCCGACGGGCTCGTCGAACGCCGCGACCGGCCGCTGCGCGAGGGCCTGGCCGCGCTGGAGCAGGTCGTCGCCGCCCTCCCTGACGGCCTGACCGCCACGCAGGTGCGCGACCAGCTCGTCAGCGCGCTCCTCGGCCCGCGCCAGGAGGACGATGTCTGCCTGCTGGTGGTCCGCCGGCTCTGAGCCGTCGTCGAGCCTCGTGCGGCCCGAGCACCTGACCTGCCCCGATGATCCCCCGACGACCGACCCGGACGGAGACCTGTCATGGATGCACCCGGCCTTGGCGCCATCACCCTCTTCACCGAGGACCTCGTCGCCTCCCGCGCGTTCTACGCCGAGGTCTTCGCCCTCGAGCAGATCTACCAGGACGAGGAGTCGACCGCCTACCTGCTCGGATCGCTCTGCGTGAACGTCCTGCACGTCTCCGCCGCTCCGGAGCTCATCGAACCCCTGAGCGTCGCAGGGCCCGGGAGCGGTTCGCGGATGCAGCTGACCGTGTTCGTCCCGGACGTCGACGCCGTCGCTGCCGAGATCGTCGGGCGCGGCGGCACGATCCTCAACGGGCCGATCGACCGGCCGTGGAGGATGCGCACCGTGACCTTCGCCGACCCGGCCGAGCACGTCTGGGAGTTCGCCCAGCGGCTGGACGAGGAGGGCTGAACCGCGGCGTCAGGACGCGTCGGGCGCGTCCGACCCTCGCGCCGCCCACCAGACCCGGAGCGCCGCCTCGGCGACCTCCGGCTCCTGCGGTCCGTGCTCCATCCGCAGCTCCAGAAGCATCGCGTACGCCGCGCCGATCTCGCGGCCCGGGCCGATGCCGAGGATCGCCATGATCTGCGTCCCGTCCAGGTCCGGGCGGATCGACGCCAGCTCCTCGTGCTCGCGCAGCTCGGCGATGCGTGCCTCGAGGTCGTCGTAGGCGAAAGAGAGGCGGTCGGCCTTGCGGCGGTTGCGCGTCGTGCAGTCCGATCGCGTCAGTCGGTGCAGGCGCTCGAGCAGGGGGCCGGCATCGGTGACGTAGCGGCGCACGGCGGAGTCGGACCACACGACCTCGCCGTAGCCGTGGAAGCGCAGGTGCAGCTCGGTGAGCCGGGCGACCGCCTGGACGGTCTCCTTGTCGAAGCGGAGCGCCTTGAGACGCCTGGCGACGAGCTTCGCGCCGACGACCTCGTGGTGGTGGAAGCTCACTGCGCCGCCGGCCTCGAAGCGACGCGTCGCCGGCTTGCCGCAGTCGTGCAGCAGCGCGGCGAG
>JBBRGX010000123.1:0-7915 GCA_038223605.1 Actinomycetales bacterium
GCGCCCGACATCGCACTGATCAGCAGGATCAGTGACATCTCGTAGGCGGTCTCTCCTGGCGGCGACCCGAGCCGGTGATGAGCCGGCTGGAGCACGAGGGCCCACACGAGACTGGCGGCGGCGAACCCGATGACGGCGGCGTCGAGCATCCCGCCTCCGTCGCGGCGCGCGTGCGGGACGGTGGCGAGCATCCCGCCGACGAGCAGGACGACGTAGCCGATCACGAGGCTCACCGCTCCGAACGCGCTCGCCTCCGGTGACGGCCCGCTCGCGGTGCTGAGGAGAGCTCCCGTGTTGTGGACCACGAGGATGGCGAACCCGGCGAGCATGACGGCCCAGCCGTTGCGGTCGGAGTACCCGCCGCGGTGCAGCTGTCGGGCGAGGGCAGCGACCGTCACGACGTTCGCCAGGGTCAGCGCGAGCCGGCCCGCCACCTCACCGTCTGCGCAGAGGGCGACGAGGGCGACGGCGAGCAGGACGAAGCCCGGTCGGGCCCAGGTCCTGCCTGTCACCGCTGCCTCCGTCTGCCGTCCTTGTCTGCCGATCGGCCGCGCCGAGCTCCGCGTTAGCCTTGCGGAGTGCGCATCGTCCACGTCTCCGACTGCTACCCGCCCCGGATGGGGGGCATCGAGACCCAGGTGCGCGACCTTGCGGCGACCCAGGTCGCGGCGGGGCACGAGGTGCACGTCCTGACGGCGACGCCCCTGGAGGACGGGAACGGTGCCGGTGCCGCTCATGCAGCCCAGATCGGACACCCGTCGGTCCAGGTGCACCGGATGGGCGCTCACCTCCCGTTCGACCTCCCGGTGAACCCCGCGGCGTCGGCAGCGATGGGAGCCCTCGTCGACCGGCTGCGGCCCGACGTCGTGCACGTGCACGCCGGGGTGCTCTCGCCGTTCGCGTACGACGGAGCCCGCGTCGCGCTGGGCCGGGACCTCCCGCTCGCCATCACCTGGCACTGCATGCTCGACGGCTTCGTCCCCGCGCTGCGCGCCGCGGTGCGGCACTCGCGATGGTCCGATGCCCCGGTGGCCCTCTCCGCCGTCAGTGGCGCTGCGGCCGAGCGCGTCCGGGAGGTCTTCGGCGGTCGGGTCGACCTCATGCCGAACGGCGCTGATCTCGACCGATGGGCGCCCGATGGTCCGGCGGCCCCGGCGTCGCCGGTCCGGGCCGTCGCGACGATGAGACTGGCGCCGCGCAAGCGGGGACCAGCCCTGATCGCCGTCGTCGAGGATGCCGTGGCGCAGGTGGGGCACGGCGCACTGGAGGTGGACGTCGTGGGCGACGGCCCGATGCGAGGCCCGATGGAACGAGCCGTGCGCCGTCGCGGGCTGGCCGGCGTGGTGCGGCTGCGCGGGCGGCTGGAGAGCGATCGGCTCCCCGAGCTGTACCGGGGGGCGCACGTCTTCCTCGCGCCGGCAGCGCTCGAGGCCTTCGGCATCGCTGCCCTCGAGGCGAGGACTGCAGGGCTCGTCGTCATCGCCCGTCGCGGGACGGGGATCGAGGAGTTCGTCGCGGACGGGGTCGACGGCCTCCTGGTCGACGACGACGCGGGGATGGCGCGAGCCCTCGCGCGGCTGGTGCACGAGCCGGGGCTGCTCGCGGCGCTGCAGTCGCGGGCGCGGGAGGTGCGGCCCGTCTTCGGCTGGTCGCACACGCTCGAGTCGGCGACCTCGCTCTATGCGAGGGCCAGGGAGCTGCGTGGGCTCACCGGCCCGCCGGTCGACGGGCCGGCCGGCTGACCGACGGGCGGATGTGGGGCCCGAGCGCCCGCAGGCCGAGCTGCGGCGCGCGGGACCGCCGGCAGCCGGCTGCCGGCACGTCTGTGAGTGTCCTGTGCGCGCCCCGGACCAACGGCCCAAGGCATGGTCGATCTGGGGGTGCATATTCATGGCTGAGCCCGTGCGAAAGGGCTCCTGGGTTCGGAAGGAGCCCGGCCGCACTGGAAGGGAACCCGATGAGCACCGTCGCCGTCAACGCCAAGCCCGTCAAGATCATCAGCTATGTCCTCATGGTCGTCGGCCTCCTCATGGTCATCGCCGGCGGGACCACGTGGGGCCTGGTGAGCAGCTCGCTCGCCCAGGAGAAGATCACCGTTGCCGAGGACGCCCCCAACTTCGCCGGAAGCGACGTGACCGGGCCGCTCCAGGCGTACGCCGAGGCGGACATCATCAAGCACCACGCGCTCGACGCGACCGGCGGCAAGACCTACGCCGAGCTCGACCGCGAGGACCCGCTGCGCGCCACCGCTCAGAGCGCCTCGTTCCTCCGTGCCTCGCTCTTCACCTCGGTCGTGGCCTTCGGTGTCGCCGCCTTCGCGATCGGCGTCGGCCTCGTGCTGATCCTCGTGGGCTACGCCTTCACCGTGATCCTGCCGAAGAAGGTCGACGCTCCCGCACGCGCCGTGACCGTCTGAGCAGACCAGCAGCGACGACGGCGGCCACCCCCTCGGGGGTGGCCGCCGTCGTTGCTTCGCAACCGGGCCCTCCGCCCGGTTGCCTGTCACCGCCGACGGCCGGTGGCCGTGAGCAGCGAGCCGACGAGCAGGGCGACGCCCGCTGCGGCGATGAGGCCGATCGACGCGAGCTGCACGTCGAAGACGGCGCCGGCGGCAATGGCGAGCAGGCCGATCCCGACGGCGAGAACGACGAGGCCCCACACGGTCGTGCCGACCCGCACCCGGCGAGCGGCCACCGGGCCGTGGACGGGGGCAGCGGCGGCCTGCTGCTCGACGGGGGCCGGCTGCGGGCGCCAGCTGCCGGTCTCCTCGGTCGCGTCGCCGGTCGTGAGGGTCGGGACGGTGTCGTCGATGCTCATGGGGTGCTCCTCGGGTTCGAGTAGGGAGTCGTCGCGCGGATCGGGCTGCGCGGGGAGCTCGGAGGGGGTGCTCATCGTCCGGCCTCCTGGACGGTCATCGAGCCGACGCCGATCGAGACGTCGAGCGTGATGCTCCGGCCGGCCACCGCGTCGCTCCCGGCACGGGTGTAGGTGCTCTGCCGCGCGTCGCTCGGCTGGAGCTCGGTGCGGTCACCGAACCAGATGATCTCGCCGGCGTTCATCGACACGTCCGCCGTGACCTCGGTGCCCTGCGGGACGATGACGACGAGCTCTCCGGCCGTGATCCGCACCGGGATGGTCAGGGTGCCGGCGGAGGCCGGCAGTGCCGTGAGGTCGACCCGGATCGAGCCGGCCCCGACGCTGTAGCCGTCCTCGGCCTGGGCGAGGGTGGTCGGTCGTGCGTCGACCTCGCCGACGACAGCGCCATACGCCGGGGCCGGGTTGGGCAGGTCGTACCGATCCGCCGCGGCGATCGGTCCGCCGACGAGCATGAGCACGACAGCCAGCGCACCGAGCCCGCCCGCCGTGCGGCCGCGGATCCCGGCGACGGCGATCGCGGCGCCGAGGAAGATCACCCCGGACGCAACCGTGAGGAGTCCGACGGATGCGTCGAGCCGGCCGAGCCGGTCGGCATAGAGCAGTCCGGCGAGCACCAGGAGAGTCAGCGCGAGGACCACACCGAAGGTCCCTCGGCCGGCGCCCCGCGGAGCGCGGGGCCCCTGCGGGGGCAGCGCGGTCGACGGGGCACCACGCTGCGGCTGCCAGGCGGGGCCGTAGCCGGACGGCGCGACGGGCTGGGTCACGCTCGTCTGGTAGCCGTAGCTCGCGTAGGGGGACGTGCCGGGTGCGGGTGGCAACGGGGCGGTCGACATCAGGAGTCCTTCCGGATGCGAGCCGTGGCTCGCGGAGGTGGGGTCGTCGATGGGGGTAGGGGGTCCGGCCGGGAACGTGGGGCCCGGCTGGGTCGCGGAGGCGGGGTGGCTCGCCGTTCCGGGGTGACCAGGGGCGGGCGGAACGGGACCGCCCGGCCAGCCGCCCGGAGCACGGAACTCGCCGGGTCGCAGCGTCGTCGTCGGGCCGTAGCCGCTCTGCGGTCCGCTGCGTCCGCGACGCGAGGCGAGCAGCGCGACGACGGTGACCACGAGACCGAGCCAGACCAGGCCCTGCCACCAGCCGGAGTCGCCGCCACCACCGAAGTACCAGCCGGGGACGAGCGAACGGGTCATCGTGAGCCCCGTCACCAGGAGCACGGCTGCCCCGAGGACGGCGACGTCCGCGTGGCCGCGGAAGAGGTTCTGCAGATGGATCCGGCCGTCACGCTCCTCGGGCAGGAGCATCCATGCGATGGCGTAGAGCACGATGCCGAGACCGCCGAGAAGGGTGGAGACGAGCAGCAGTCCGCGCACGACCAGCGGGTCGATGCCGAGCCGTCGGCTCAGGCCGCTGCCGACACCGGCGATCCAGCGGTCGTTGCCGCGGACCAGGCCGGTGCGGCGGATCGAGTCGAAGAAGCCGTCCGTCGCGCTCGGGGCGGGAGGGGCTGGGGAGGTGGGGTCAGGAGTGCTCATGGCTCCATGCTGGCCGGGCCGGGGCCGCCGGGCATCGGGGGGCACCCCTGATCTGACCCTGATCCTGACGGGCGTTCCCCCGGAGCTGCCCCTGAACCTTCCCGCTCAGGAGCCCGGGGACGGCCCGCGCGAGCCGGGACATGTGACGATGCTCTGGTGAGCCTCCCCCCGCCGCCGCCGGCGCCCCGCCTCCCGCTGCGTCGGCCGACCGCCGGCCGACGGCTCGGTGGTGTCGCCGCGGGGCTCGCCGCGCACCTCGGCATGCGGGTCGGGGTCGTCCGGCTGATCTTCCTCGGCACGAGCCTGGTCGGCGGGGTCGGCATCGTGCTCTACGGGTTCCTGTGGGTCACCGTCCCGGCGGGTGATCCCGTCGAGGCCGCCGTCGCCCAGCTCCCGGCTGCCCAGACCCGCCTGGCCCCGAGGCCCCGGCCCGGGGCGCGGACCTTCCCTGCCGCAGAGGTCGGGCTCGGGCTCCTCCTGCTGCTGGCCGCTGCCGTGCTGGTGGCCAACCGGAGCGGGATCGCCCTGGGTGGCTCCTGGCTCGTCCCGAGCATGATCGTCGTCGGCGGGACCGCGCTGGCCTGGAGCCAGCTCGATGCCGTCTCGCGCGGCGGGGAGGCCGGTCCGCTCCGGTCCGGTCAGCGCACCAGCATCCTGCGGCTGATCGGTGGCACGGTGCTCGCCGCCCTCGGGGTGTTCCTCTTCGTCGGGCGCCAGACGCCCACCGCCGACCTGTTCGGCTCGGCGGTCGCGGCGCTCGCCGTCCTGGCAGGTGTCGGGCTGGTGCTGGCTCCGTGGTGGCTCCGGCTCGTCCGTGCCCTCGGCGACGAACGCGTGGCCAGGGAGCGCGAGGCCGAGCGGGCCGATATCGCTGCCCACCTGCATGACTCGGTCCTGCAGACGCTCGCGCTGATCCGGGCCAGGGCCGACGACCCGGAGGACGTCGCCCGGCTGGCGCGGGCCCAGGAGCGGGAGCTGCGCTCCTGGCTCTACGACGACCGGACGACGCCCGGCACCTCGCTCGCAGCCGAGCTCACCCGGCTCGTCGGCGAGGTCGAGGACCTGCACGCGATCCCGGTCGAGGTCGTCGTCGTCGGCGACCGCGTCCCGGACGCGCAGACCGAGGTCATCCTGCGTGCCGGACGGGAGGCGCTGCTCAACGCCGTGCGTCACGGGCGCCCCCCGGTCTCGGTCTACCTGGAGTGCAGCGCCCACGTGGTCGAGGTGTTCGTGCGCGATCATGGGGACGGCTTCGACGCTGCGGCCGTGCCCGAGGACCGCTTGGGCGTTCGCGAGTCGATCGTCGGCCGGATGACCCGCCACGGCGGGTCGGCGACCGTCCGGTGCCGTGAGAGCGGCACCGAGGTCCACCTGAGCCTTCCGGTGGACGGCAACGAGGAGGCACGTCAGTGAGCGATCGTGTGAACGGACCGGTGGCGAGACCGGCGAACGGGCCGGCGAAGGAGCCGGTCGACGGTCCGGTCGACGTCGTGCTGGTCGACGACCACCTCATCTTCCGGACGGGCGTCCGTGCGGCCCTCGACGACGGTGTCCGGGTGATCGGCGAGGCGGACGACGTGCCGTCGGCGATCGAGGCGGTTCGACGACTGCAGCCGCCGGTGGTGCTGCTCGACGTCCACCTGCCGGGCGGCGACGGGGGAGGCGGGGCCGAGGTGCTCCGCGCCTGCGCCGATCTGCACGAGGTGCAGTTCCTCGCGCTGTCGGTGTCCGACTCGGCTGAGGACGTCGTGCAGGTCATCCGCGCGGGTGCGCGCGGGTACGTGACGAAGGCCATCAGCGGTCCCGAGCTGTCGAATGCCGTCCGCCGGGTGGCCGGGGGTGACGCGGTGTTCTCCCCGCGGCTCGCGGGTTTCGTCCTTGACGCCTTCGGTGCGGCGGCGGGGGACATCGCGACGGGCGACGACGAGCTGGACCGGCTCTCGGCTCGCGAGCGCGAGGTCATGCGGCTGATCGCGCGGGGGTTCACCTACCGCGAGGTGGCGAGCGAGCTGTTCATCTCGATCAAGACGGTCGAGTCGCACGTCTCGGCGGTGCTGCGCAAGCTCCAGCTCTCGAGCCGGCACGAGCTGACCCGGTGGGCGGCGGCGCGTCGGTTGCTGTGAGATGGGTCACGGGGCGGCGGGTTCCTCAGGCCTGCCTCGCAGCCGCCGATGATTCGGCTGCCAGGTCATGACTCTCGAGGAGCCCCCCCGTGTCCAAGCCCACTGCATCCGCGCCCACCGCCCGTCCCGCTGCCAGGAGCAGATCCCTCATCGCGCGCACCGTTCGCGGGAAGATCATGGGCATGGTGGCGATCCTCGCCGCGGTGTCCGTCGCGCTCGGGAGCGTGGCGGCGCTGGAGATCCAGCGGCTCAAGACCGAGGACGCCGGCCACCTGGCGACCCAGGCGGCCGTGAGCTCCTCGCTGCTGAACCTCAAGGACTCGTTGTGGCGGGTGCGGGACGGTCTCAACCTCGTCGCTGCCTACGTCGGTGACGACAACAAGGCCGCGTACGACAGCGTGGAGAAGGCGTTCACCGACTTCGACGTGGCATCCGCGGCGTTCGTGGGGGAGTACACCCAGGCGTACGGCGAGCAGCCGCCGAGCTGGGCGGCGTTCACCGACGCCTTCGCCAAGTACAAGCCGCTGACCCACGCCGACTTCATGACGTACGCCCTGTCCGACGACGGCGTCGCGTGGGCCGCCGCCCGCAAGACCAGCGGCCTGGCCGAGCTCGGAGCCACTCTCGTCGGCAGCCTCACCCAGGTCAGCGACGAAGTCACGGCCGCGGGCGCTGCGAGCGCTGCCGAGTCCGAGGCGAGTGCGAACCAGGCGATCGTGCTCGTGCTCGTCATGGTCCTGGCAGGTCTCGCCATCGGCCTGTCGCTCGGGCTGCTCATCGCGAACCGCATTCGTCGCTCCGTCTCGTCTGTCCACGCCTCCGTCGCTGCTCTCGCGGAGGGCGACCTGACGGTCCGCCCTCAGGTGTTCTCGCAGGACGAGATCGGCCAGGTGGCCACCATGCTGGTGACCGCCCAGGACTCCCTGCGCATCCTGGTCGCCGGGGTGGCCGAGACGACGGGCCTGGTGGCCGCTGCGGCGGAGGAGCTCTCCGCATCGAGCGCCCAGATCTCGTCCGGTTCGCAGGAGACGAGCGCCCAGGCCGGCGTCGTCGCCGCCGCAGCCGAGCAGGTCAGCCGGAACGTGCAGATGGTGGCCGCCGGCGCAGAGGAGATGGGCGCCTCGATCCGCGAGATCGCGCAGAACGCCACCGAGGCCGCGAAGGTGGCGTCGAACGCGACCTCTGTCGCGGCGGCGACCAACGCCTCGGTCGCGCGGCTCGGTGAGTCGAGCAAGGAGATCGGCAACGTGGTCAAGGTGATCACCTCGATCGCGGAGCAGACGAACCTGCTCGCGCTGAACGCGACGATCGAGGCGGCACGGGCCGGGGAGGCCGGCAAGGGCTTCGCGGTGGTGGCCGGTGAGGTCAAGGAGCTCGCGCAGGAGA
>JBBRGX010000124.1:0-7830 GCA_038223605.1 Actinomycetales bacterium
AGGGCGAGAGCCCGTTGACCCAACCGGGAAAGTGCAACAAGCCGCCGAGGTAGATCTGCACGAACGCGAAGGCGACCAGCGCCCAGGCCGCCGCACTGAAGCGGGGCAGCCAGCCGACCAGCAGTACCGCCACAGCGGCAAGGAAGAGGACCGCCGGTGCCAAGGCCACCCCGGCCGCTAGGTTCGTGCCGAAGGAGCCGGTGTCGCCGGTGGTCGCCGCAAAGCTCACGGCGACACCGAGCCCGATCAGCACCATGACCGCGACCGCACCCAGCAGGGTCACGGTCAGTGAGCCGAGCGCCCAGCGAGACCGGGACATCGCGGTGGCGAGCAATGGCTCCGCACGACCGGCTGTCTCCTCGGAGCGCAGTCGCAGCGCGGACGAGACAGCGAATGCGCCCGCGGCCACGGCGATCAGGCCGAATGCGGTCACCAGGAACGACGTGACCGGGTCACCACCTGACACGGACAGGTAGTCCTTGAGCGAGGGGTTGTCCTCGAGCATGGTCTTCATCTCCGGACCGATGGATCCGAACATCACGGCCGCACCCACCAGCCCGATCGTCCAGCCGTAGACGGTGCCGCGCTGCAACCGCCACGCCAGGCCGGCGGCGGTGCCCAACGACGCGTCGGCGCGGGCCGGACCTGGACGCGGGTGCAGCATGCCTGCGCCCGCGTCGCGGTGTGCGGTGAGCCAGACCGTCAACGCGACGAGGACCCCGCCCAGCAGCACCAGCGGCAGGAGCAGCCCCCAGCGCGCAGCACCGTACGGCTGCGTCAGCCAGGCCCAGCCCAGCGGCGAGAGCCAGCTGAGGAAGTTCTGCCCGACGTCGCCGATGCCGCGGACAAGGAACGCGAACCCCAGCACGGCGCCGGCAATCGCGAGGGATCCCCGGGCGGTGGAGCTGACCTGGGCGGCGGCCGCAGCCACTGCGGTGAAGCAGATTCCCACGGCCGCGAGGACGCTGCCGTGCAGCAGGGAGCCGGAGGGCTCCAGACCGCCGGCGATCAGCGCCAGGGCGTCCAGGGCGCCGACGACCACGCTGGCGGCCGAGGCCACGACGACCGCCGCCAGCATCGCCGCGTGCCGGCCGGTGACAGTGGCGCGCAGAAGCTCGGCCCGACCGGTCTCCTCCTCGCTACGCGTGTGCCGGATCACCAAGAAGATCACCATCAGGGACAGCGCGATCAGGCCGACCATCGAGATCTCGTACGTCGTGACGGCGCCGACGCTGTCGAGACCGTCCGGGCGACCGCTCAGCAGCCGGGTGGCCGGGGAGTCCGCCGCCTTGGCATATCCCGCTATCTCCTTCGGGGTCTCGTACAGTCCCGCGACGGCGCTCGCGGTGCCATAGACCAACGCGGTGATCGCCAGGATCCAGATCGGCAGGCGGAGCCGGTCTCGACGCAGGATCAGTCGGATCAGGTGTCCGGTACCGGTAAAGGCGTTCACGCGTGCACCCTTGCCTCGGCACCCTCGGTCGAGCCCGCACCATCCGACACCTCGGTCTCGGCACTGGTCTCGTCGCCGTACTGGCGCAGGAAGAGCTCCTCCAACGTCGGTGGGTGTGCCTGAAGGGACGTCAGACCAGCCTTGGTCAGGGCCACCATTGCCTGGTCGAGGTGGTCTGTGTCGATGTCGAACGTGACGCGGTTGTCCTGGTACTCCGGCTTGTTCACGCCCTCCATGGTGTCCAGTCCGACCACTCGTGACGCGGTCTCGGCCACGATGCTCGTACGCGTGAGATGCCGAAGGTCGGACAATGTGCCGCTTTGCACGCTGCGCCCGGCACGGATGATCGTGACCTTCTTACACAGCGCCTCCACCTCGGCCAAGATGTGGCTCGAGAGCAAGACCGTCGCGCCCTGCTCGATCGCCTCGGTCACGGTGTCCTGGAAGGCCGCCTCCATCAGCGGGTCAAGGCCCGAGGTGGGCTCGTCCAGCAGGAGCAGCTCGGCGCCGGAGGCGAACGCCGCCACCAAAGCCACCTTCTGCCGGTTGCCCTTGGAGTAGGTGCGCGCCCTCTTGGTCGGGTCGAGGTCGAACATCTCCAGGAGCCACCTGCGGCGGGCGGCGTCCTGCCCGCCCTGCAGGCGGCCGAGCAGGTCGATCACCTCGCCGCCGGTGAGGTTCGGCCACAGCGCCACGTCACCGGGGACGTAGGCCAACCGACGGTGCAGCACCGACACGGAGGTCCACGGGTCCTGGCCGAGCACCCGGCTCGTGCCACCGTCGGTGCGCAGCAGGCCGAGCAGGACGCGCAGCGTCGTCGTCTTTCCTGCACCGTTCGGGCCGAGGAAGCCGTGCACCTCCCCCTGCGCCACCGCGAGATCGAGGCCGTCGAGGGCCGCCAGCTTCCCGAAGTGCTTGTGCACCCCGGTCATCTCGATGACGTTCGTCATGGCACCCACCTCCGATGATCAGCAGCCTGGCACAGCCTCCGCCTGCGCGACGGGACCTCCGGACCGGTCCGCGACGCTCCGGGCAGACGGCGAAGGGTGCCCGGTCCGCGCCGACCGGGCACCCCGCACCGCTGGCCTCAGCGAGCGAGCCTGCTGCTAGGAGACGGCCAGCCGGGCGAGCTCCAGCGCCTGGGGCGCGAACCACGCGCCGGCAGCGGGATCGACGATCCCGCCCCACTCCGGGTCGGTCGTCCCACCGGTGCCACGGCTGCACTGGCCGTCGGACTGGCCCGGCGTCTTGATCCAGAGGTACGCGTCGACGAGCGGGTTGTCGGCCAGCGGCGCCGCTGCCGGCCGCAGCCCGAGCCCACGCCCTGGCGGGTTGCACCAGTCCTGGGAGTCGGAGTAGGCCGCGGTCGCCTTCCAGGGGCCTTGCCCGTTGCGGCTCGTGTCGATGACGAAGTGCGCCGTCGACTGGACCCCGGCCATCATGCCCGCGTACCGGGCGTTGATCCCCGCGGTGCTCAGGTCGAGCGAGGACGCGGTGTCGCTCCAGACGCCGAAGTTGTTCAACGCCGTGCCGTTCCAGTCGGGCGGGCCGCCGTTCCAGTACTGGTTCGGGCAGTCGGTGAAGGCGCCGGGCTTGACCGTCGTCGCGTAGGCCATGCACGCCGAGACCCAGCTGCCGTACTGCACCAGGTTCGAGGTGTACTGGTAGTTCGAGGCGTTGAGGAAGAAGCCGGCGGCACGCAGCGCGCCCGCCTTGATCAGCCGGTCGGCCGACTCACCGACGTTCTGCCATGCGGTGTGCGTGGCGTCCAGGTACACCGAGACGTTCGGCCGGGTCGCGAACGCGTCGACGGCGTAGTTCAGCTGGGCGAACCGGTTCTCGGGGCTCGGCGCCGCGTCGGCGGGAAGGGACGGGTCCACCGGCATCGAGCAGTTCGACGAGCCGTCGAGCGCGCTGACGTAGTTGGGGATGAGCCCGAGGCCGTCCGGCTCGAGGATGATCGAGGCGGACCGGGAGCCGAGCCCCGTGACGATCCCGTCGATCCACCTCTCGTAGGCGCTCGTCCCCGCCGCGCCCCCTGCCGAGTACTGACCGCAGTCGCGGTACGGCAGGTTGTAGACGACGAAGGTGGGCACCGCCCGCTGGAGCGCTGCCATGGCCATCGTCGAGCTGACCTTGCGCCGGACCTCGGCCGGGGTGCCCTTCTCGAGCCAGACGGCCTGCGGGGTCGTGATCATCGAGGCGATCGCCCGGGCACCGGCGAGGTCGCGCTGCCGCAGCAGCTGGCCGATCTGCCTCAAGGACCCGTCGGGTGGCGGCGGGACGTAGAGCCTGGTCGACGGCGGGGCCGGTGGGGTCCGGTCGTCGGCGCCGGCCGGGGCGGCGGCACCGAGAAGAAGCAGGCTGGCGGCCGCGAACGAGGCGGCCACGCGGGTCAGGGGTCGTGGCATCGGTTCACTCCTACGTCGTTGTAGCGAGAGGGTGCTTCTGGGACCGGTCCCAGTCCGTCACGGACGAATACGACGAACGAGACCCACCCTCTGACTTGTACCCCGTGCCTGTCAATGCTCAGCCCCAGAGCGCCACCCGGTCGCGGTCCTCCGCGCGCAGCGCCACCTCGATGGCCGCGAGCTGGGTCGGCGAGCAGGAGAGCCCGAAGGCGAACCGCACCGCACGCGCCATGTCGGCACGGTAGTCGTGCCCGGCGGAGCCGAACCTCCCACGGACGGCCCGGTTGGCGTTCTTCACGTCGACCGCCGACTGCAGGAACGTCACCGGCGTCGACCACTGCGCCTGCCCAGGGACGGCTGGACGGCGGCGCTCGGCCAGCCAGGAGGGCTCGCGGATGAGCAGCTCGGGGCTGAACAGGGCGACGGCGTCGTCGTCGTGCGCGAGCAGGACGTACCGCGCGGCCTCGGCACTACGCGGGTCGAGGGTGCCGATCTCCTCGGCGCTGGTCAGCCTGATGACCCCACCGGGCGATACGGCTCCCACGTCCAGGGCATCGGCCGCGCGCGACCAGGCGCTGGCGTAGGGGGTTCCGAGCCACAGCGCGCGATCGACCATCGCCCGATGCAGTCCGTCCGTCCCGGTGTGCAGGAACGCGTCCTGGCTGGTGTGCGCGCCGAGGCTCTCACCGAACAGCACGAGCCGTGGTCGGTGCGCGGGGTCGCGTCCTCGCACCTGAGCCGCGACCGCCCGCCACAGGGCGCGGTTCTGCTCGCGGCCGTCGTCGACCCGGTCGAGCGACATCGGGGACGGCCGCGTGGAGTACTGCATCGTCAGGCTCGCGCAGTCACCTCGGGTCAGGTACTCCCAGGTCGCGCTCGCGGCATGGTTGACGTAGCCGGTGCCGGTCGGCGAGCACAGCACCAGGACCGAGCGGTCCAGCGCTCCGGTGCCGGCGATCTCCCGCATCGCGAGGTCGACCCGCTCGGCGAGGCTCGCGGCACTGGTGAGTCCGACGTAGAGCCGGATCGGGTCGATCGCCGGCTCGCCCATCACGGCGGAGATCGTCGCGGCCGGCCGGACATGCGCCAGGTGCCGGCGGGGCTCACGGGTCAGCAGGCGCCAGTCCACAGCACTTCCCGGGCCGCCGCTGACTCCCGGGCAGGTCGGCGGTCCGTCCAGCCCGGCGTCCGGCACGCCGGCCATGACCTCCGTCCGGCGGTAGACGAGGGCCCCGAACCCGGAGAGGCCCAGGCCGAGCGCGAGCACCTCTGCACTGTGACCGAGCACCGAGATGCGGTGCCGACGCCTGCCGTCCGGCGGCGACGGGGAGAGCCGACGACAGGCATCGGCCGCGAGCCGGGCGATCCCTCGCTCGACCCAGATCGGCGCCAGGGCCCCGAGCACCACGAGCACACCCCCGTCGAGGGCTGGGCCCACCGGCGCTCGACGCTCGGCGAACAGCTCGAGCCCGGCAGCGAGGGCCCGCCGCTCGCGGAGCCGATGCGTCCCGCCACCGATCGCTGCGCCGACCGCCGCGGCCGCCGGGACGGTCCGCAGGGCCATCCCCGGTAGGTGGTCGGGGCCGAGGCGACCCGGCAAGGCGTCGACGAGGCCAGGCACCGCTCCCGCGAGGCATGCCGAGGTGACCAGCCGGGCGCCGGTGCGCACCATGGCGCGCTGCCGCGACTCGTTCTCCCGCCGTGGGAGCGCAGCACGCAGGAGCAGCGACGTGCCGGCCCCGCACAGGTCGACCATGAGGGTCGCGCGAGCCGTCCTGGCCACCCCGGCCGGCCGGCCGGCGAGGCGCAGCAGCCGGTCCGATGCCCCCAGCACCACGTCGTGCAGCGCAGCGGTCATGGCGTAGCCGGCGGCGGCCGAGAGGCCCGTGACCACACCCTGGTCCAGCCACGATCGGGGCCGCAGCAGCGGCACGAGGCTCAGCGGGACGGTCGCGCTGGCGGCGACGATCCCGGCCCGCTGGCTCGGGCTCAGCCGCCGGTAGAGGGCCGGCGAGGGCACCTCGACGAGCGGAGCGAGGACACGGGGCGGTCGCACGTTGTCATCATGCTCGTGGTCCCGCCGCGGCGCGCCGGTGCCCAGGTAGCGTCCTGGTGTGACGAAGCACTCAGGGTCAACCCCTCCGAGCGTCGGCGAGGCCCGGGCCCTGACGAGACGAGGGCTGCATCTTGCCCAGCTCACCGTCGCCTACAACGTGGTCGAGGGCGGCGTCGCGATCACGGCCGGGCTGCTGGCCGGGCTGGTCTCCGTCGTCGGCTTCGGCCTCGACTCTGGCATCGAGTCGATCTCGGCGGTGCTCGTCGGGCTGCGCCTGGCGGCCCGGCTTCGCGACGGCGAGCCGGACGAGGCGAAGGAGCGACGGGTGCTCCGCCTCGTCGCGGTGAGCTTCTTCGTGGTGGCCGCCTACGTCACGATCGCCGGCATCCATGACCTGGCGACCGGGGAGCGTCCGAGCAGCTCGCCGCTCGGTGTCGCCGTCCTTGTCGCGTCCGTCGTCATCATGCCGATCCTCGCCGCGGCCAAGACCCGGGTCGGGGATCGTCTGGGCGACCGGCTCATCCTCGCCGACGCCGCCGAGACGCGGATCTGCCTGCTGCTCAGCCTGTCGACGCTCACCGGGCTCGGGCTCTACACCCTGACCGGCGCCGCCTGGCTCGACCCGGTGGCCGCCTTCGTCATCGCGGCCTTCGCGATCCGTGAGGGTCGTGAGGCGTGGGAGGGCGAGCTCGTCGAGGACGAGGACTGACCTCGGCGCCCTCAGCCCTTCGTCGCCTTGAGGCGCGTGGCCTCGCGACGCCGGGCCCGACGCGCCATCATCCGCAGCTGGGTCAGCCGGATCACCCCGACGATGGTGACGATGGCTCCGCCGGCGACCGCAGCGATGAGCAGCGCCGTCCCCAACGGGAGCGAGCCGTTCAGCCCGAGGTACGTCACGCTCACGGTCTGCTGGTTCTCCAGGATCAGGATGATGAGCAGCACGAGGATCACCAGAGAGACAGCCGTCGCGAGCCATGCCGCAGCAGCCCGCGTGGTCGACAGCGCCCTCGAGTCCTCCTCGACCGGCGTCTTCTGGTCCCCCGTCACCGGCATCCGCGGTCCGCCGTCGACCTCCTTGCCCGTGGCACCGGCCGGCACGACGGGCGTCGTCACGGCTCCGGCGGTCACGTCCACCTCGGGCAGCGGCGCGACCTGCGAGGGCGGTGAGCTGCTCGGCGTGACGCTCCTGGGGTCCAGAGTCGGTTCGGTCGGCGTCACGGTACGGCCTTTCGCTGGCGATCGGTGCGGCTGTCCTCACGCTACTGCCGTGCGGGGCCATCGGCCGTCCGGAGCGGGCCGAGGCCGGCAGCGATGACCGATCGCCGGGCGTGCCCACGGCGACTCCGGGCGACCGGACCTTTGTCCCTTCACGGGGGCACGGGTGGGCTGAGACCGTGTCGCCGTGACCCCGAGCAGGAGCATCGCACCCCGGACGAGCAGCCCCGCCCTGCTGCCAGGCGGTGCAGCGCGACGGTGGGCCATCGGGCTCGAGGTGGTCACCGCGATCGGCGCGGCCGCCGGCGTGCAGGGATTCCTCAGCGGTTCCTTCGACGAGCTCGTCGCGCAGCTCGAGGAGCGGCTGGGCATCGTCGACGGTCCGATGCTGCCCGCTGCTGCCCTCGGCCTGCTCGTCGCGGTGCCGCAGACGGGCGCCCTCGTGCTCGCGCTACGACGACACCCTCGGGCCGCTGCTGCCGGGGTCGGGGTCGGCGCGGGCCTGACCGCCTGGGTCGCTGCCCAGCTCCCGTTGATCGGCTGGGGCTCGCCGGTCCAGTGGGCCTTCGTCGTGATCGGCCTCGCCGAGGCGACGGCCGCGACGATGTGGGCGCGACGGACCGAAGCCGCACGCCGGACCGGAGCGCAGACGGAGCCGCCCTCCGGCGCATGAGCCTGGGGAGCGCGATCCTCGG
>JBBRGX010000125.1:0-7774 GCA_038223605.1 Actinomycetales bacterium
CCGCGGGGTGCGGCGGCTCGACGACGCCCCGCGCCGGCATCAGTGATCGAGGTGCCGGCCGATCCAGGTGAGCGCCGGCGGCGTCATCGCCGCCCAGACGGCCCAGTTGTGCCCGCCCTGCTGGATCTCCGCGATATCGGCCGTGACATGGGGACCCACAGCCTTCTGCAGCGCCTGGGCGTCATGAAGCGTGCCCGGGTCCTGCCGACTGACCGCCAGCAGCAGGGACACATCGCGCGAGGCACCGGCCTGCACGAGGGTGAGCAGGTTGTTGGCTCTGCTCGTCGCTCGGTCGACGGTGAGGGTCGGAGAGTCCGGCGCGTTGGACCCGGCGATGCTCGCGGCCGCCCCGAAGGCGTCCGGATGCAGGAGCGCGAGCCGCACGGCGCACGTCGCCCCCGCTGACAGCCCCAGCACGCTCCAGCGGCTCTGCGTGAGCACCCGGAAGTTCGCCTGGACGACCTCGCGGACGTCCTGGGTGAGCCAGGTGTCGACCAGGGGGCCGCCCGGCGCGTCGGCGCAGCCCCAGTCCTTGCCGCTGATGTTCGTGGCGGCCGCCACGACGATCATCGGCGGGAGCGCGCCCGAGGCGATGAGCTGAGGGATGGCCGTGGGCATCCCGAGACCGTTGATCGCGTCGATCGGGTTCCCGGGATAGCCGTTGAGCGAGAGCAGGACGGGCAACCGCGGGCCCGACAGGGAGTACCCCGGCGGTGTCCAGACGAGGATCTGACCCGTGACCCCCGATCGCGGACCGGTGACGGTCGCCTCGACCGTTCCCGCGGCGCCGGGGACGAAGGGGCTCGGTCGGGCGGGAACGGTCTCCGGATCCGCGCCGGCGCTCGCTGCCGGTGTGCTCCGGATCGGGGTCGGGGCCGCCGACGGTGCCGGTGGACCGTCCTGGATCGTCACAGCTCCCAGGTCGGCGGCGCCGGCGAGCTCGCTCCAGGTCAGGAAGAAGGAGTTCTGCTGGTTGACGACGGCGAACGCCGCGGCGACGGCCAGGAGCTGGCAGAGCGCGACCAGTCCCACCCGCTGGGCGGACCTCAGCCACGAACGTCCGCGCACCCGGTCCCAGAGTCCGAGGGCGGCGAGGACGGAGAGGACTCCGGCCGCGAGGGCAGCGGCCTCGAACGCTCTGCTCGCAGGGCTGAACACCTGACGAGGCTATGACCTGCACGTCGGCGCGGACGGGCTTGCCTCGTTCCCGCCGCAATCCCCCACACATCCCCCTCATCCGGGCGCTGGCGGCCGGTCGGCCGGCGTCTCACCCGAGCCGGGCGACCCCGCCGGGCGTCGGGGCCAGCCGCACGACGCTCCCGACCGAGGCGACCCCCGAACCCCTGCGGCCCTGGCTCGGCTCGACGACGGTGAGCCGCCCGACGCCCGCCACGTCGACGTCGAGCTCGACGACGCCACGCCGGAACCCTGCCGATCGCACCCTCCCGTGCAGCGGCCCGTCGTCGGTCACCCGCAGCGAGCCGGGGCCGAGCGCCAGCACGGACGACCCGTCCGAGCCGAGAGCCGTCGCGGCGGCGGCACCGACCTCGACGAACGCCTCGTAGCCGAGGAACTCCGCGACCGTCCGCGACGCCGGGGAGTGCCAGAGGACCGGCGGGGTGTCGATCTGCAGCAGGTGCGCCTCGTGCATGACGGCGATCCGGTCCGCGACCGCGAACGCCTCGTCATGGTCGTGCGTGACGAACAGCGCGGGGGTGCCGGTGGCGGCCAGCACCTCGCGGACCTCGTCGGCGAGCCGCTCACGCAGCGCGCGATCCAGCGCGGAGAGCGGCTCGTCGAGGAGCAGCAGCCTGGGCCGGGGCGCGAGGGAGCGGGCGAGGGCCACCCGCTGCCGCTCGCCGCCGGAGAGCGTCGCGACCTCCCGCCGGCCGAAGCCCGCCAGCCCGACGAGCTCGAGCAGCTGCTCGACGCGCTCGCGCCGGGCCGCCTTCGCGACGTGCTGGACCTCCAGGCCGAAGGCCACGTTGCGGGCCACGTCGAGGTGCCCGAAGAGCTGCCCGTCCTGGAACATCAGCCCGAAGCCGCGCCGGTGCGGTGGGAGGCCGGCGAGGTCCTCGCCGGCCCAGGAGATCGACCCCGCGGACAGCGGCTCCAGCCCGGCGATCGCGCGCAGCAGCGTCGACTTCCCGCTGCCCGACGGCCCGAGCAGCGCCACGACCTCACCGGCACCGACGTCGAGGCTGACGCCGTCGACCGCGGTCGCCACCGTGCCGTCGTCGTCCCGGTAGTGCACGACGACCTCGCGCACACCGAGCCCTGCGGACGACCCGGTGGCACCCGTCCCGCTCACAGGTCGCCCCCGGCACGTCCGCGCAGCCGCTCGGCAAGCGCCATGACCAGCCCGGTCAGCGTCGCCAGCACCACCGAGGCCGCGAGCGCCACGCCGAGGTTGTCAGCGCCGGGCCGGCCGAGCAGCCGGAAGATGAGCACCGGAAGGGTCGGGCTGTCCGGCCGGGCCAGGAAGCTGGTCGCCCCGAACTCACCGAGGCTGACGGCGAAGGCGAGGCCGATGGCGAGGCCCGCCGAGCGTGCGGCGACGGGCCAGTCGACGCGGCGCAGCACCGTCCCGGGCGAGGCCCCGAGCACGGCGGCGGCCTCGTGCAGGCGGGTGTCGATGGAACGCAGCACGGGGAGCACGGTACGCACCACGAGCGGCACCGCGACGACGGCCTGCGCCACGGGCACCAGCAACGGGGAGGTGCGCAGGTCCAGCGGCAGCCCGAACGGCCGGTACATCGTCAGCAGCATGCCGAAGCCCACCGTCACCGCCGAGACCCCGAGCGGGAGAGCGATCGCCGCGTCGAGCCCGCCGACGACGCGTCGGAGCGCCGGCGACCGGGGTCGACGCGAGACCACCACCGCCGCCAGCCCGCCGACCACCACCGCGAGCAGCGTCGCGTCGACCGCTGTCCGCAGCGAGGTGCCGGCTGCTTCCCATGCGCTCACCCCGATGCCCTTGCGGACGGTGGCGAGGCCGGCGTAGTTGGCGAGCCCCCAGCCGTCGGCGGTGTGCAGCGAGCGGATCACCAGGTAGACCAGCGGCCCGCCGAGCAGCAGCAGCACGACGAGGGCCGTGACCACGAGCGCCACCACATCACCGCGACGTCGGCCCGGCCCGCGCAGGGCGAGGGGCCGCGCGGCGGGCTCCGCGTCGACCGGACGCACCCGCTCGCGACGACGCCGTGCACGACCGGCGACGACCAGCGCCGTCCCGACCACGAGCAGCTGGACGACCGACAGCACCGAGGCGGCACGCAGGTTGAGGAACTGCGTCGTCTGCACCCAGATCTCGGTCTCGATCGTCCCGTAGCCGACACCACCCAGCACGAGGACGACGCCGAAGGCCGTCGCGCAGAACAGGAAGACGATCGCGGCCGCCGAGGCGATCGCCGGCGCCAGCGCTGGGAGCGTGACGCGCCGGAAGACCTGCGCAGGAGTGGCGCCGAGTGCCGACGCAGCCTGCTCGGCACGCTCGTCGAGACCGGCCCAGAACGCCCCGACGGTGCGCACCACCACGGAGTAGTTGAAGAAGACCAGGGCGGCGACGACCCCGGCGAAGGTCCCGTCCCCGTGCAGCCAGGCGAGCGGGCCGGTCAGCAGCGAGCGGAACGCGACCCCGACGACGACCGTCGGCAGCACGAACGGCACCGCGACCACGGCGCGCACCAGTCCGCGGCCGGGGAAGGTGCAGCGGTGCAGCAGGTAGGCGCCCGGCACGCCGAGCAGCACGGCGATCACGGTCCCGACCACGGCCTGGCCCAGCGTCAGGCCGAGCAGCCGCCAGGTGCGCGGACGGGAGAAGACCTCGGCGAACCCGGACAGGTCGAGGCCTGAGCCGGTGACGAAGCCCCGGGCGACGAGCACCACGACGGGCAGCGCGAAGAACACGGTGAGGAAGCCCAGCGGCACGGCAGCGGAGAGCGTCCACACCCCGGCCCGGAGTGCTGACGCCCGCCGCGGGAGCTGAGCACCGCGGGCCCGCGCAGCCCCGGTCGGGGTGCGCGGGCCCATCGTCCTCAGCCGACGACCGTGTCGGTCCACGTGGTGATCCAGGCGTCACGGTTCGTCGCGATCTCCGCCGGGGCGACCGTGAACGGCGTCGTCGCCTGCGGGGCGAACTGCGCCCAGGCATCCGGCAGCGCGACCGAGGAGTCGACCGGGTAGACGTACATCGACTCCGGGATGTCGGCCTGGACCGCGGGGCTGAGCAACCAGTCGACGACCTTCTTCGCGCCCTCGGGGTTCTTGGCACCGGCGAGCACCCCGGCGTACTCGACCTGACGGAAGCAGGTGCCGAGCATCGCCGAGGTGGGCGGCGTGGTCCCGCCCTCGGGGATCTCGTAGGGCGGCGAGGAGGAGTACGAGACGACGAGCGGGTGCTCGCCGGTGCTCGACGGACCGGAGAAGTCGACGTAGTACGCGTCCGACCACGAGGCTGCGACCGTCACGCCGTTCGCCTTCAGGGCCGTCCAGTAGTCCACCCAGCCGTCCGGCCCGAAGGCGCCGACGGTACCCAGCAGGAACGCGAGGCCCGGCGAGCTCGTGGCGGGGTTCTCCACGACGAGCAGGTCCTTGTACTCGGGCTTCGTCAGGTCCTGGAGGGTGGTCGGCACGGCGATCCTGTGCTCGGCGAACCAGGCGTCGTCGACGTTGACGCAGACGTCACCGGTGTCGATCGGCGTGAGCGAGCCGGAGCCGTCGGCCTCGTACTGCGCGGCATCGGCCGGCAGGTCGGCAGGGGTGTACGGGGCGAGCACGCCCTCGTCGATCGCGCGGCTGGCGAAGCTGTTGTCGATCCCGAACACCACGTCCCCGATCGGGGCGCCCTTGGTGAGGATGAGCTGGTTGACCAGGGTTCCCGCGTCGCCCGGCGCGACCTGCTCGAGAGTCAGGCCGGTGTCCTTCTCGAAGGCCGCGATGAGGTCCTCGCTCAGAGAGAACGAGTCGTGGGTGACCAGGACGACCGTCCCCCCGGCAACGGGGTGCGCGTCGCTCGCCGATGCGGAGGGGGCGGTGGACGGGCTGCCGGTGCTCGCGGCGACCGAGCAGCCCGCGAGCGCCAGCCCACCTGCCCCGACGAGCCCGACGAGGCGCCATCGGCGCGCCGTGCTGAGGGTGGTGCTCATGAGTTCCTCCTCGTTGTCCCAGGAGGGGGGCACCGTCCGCGGGCCGCCGGGAACACCCGGAAACTCCACGGGCGGTACCTGAGAAAGCCCGACTCCCTACGCCGGTATCACCCGGATCAGGTTCGAGGGTCTGCGGTCGCCCGCACTCTCAGCGTCCTGCGCCCGGCTGGCCGGGCGACGCTCCCCTGTCGTTCAGGACGAGCGTAGTGGATCGCCCGACCTGCTCCGGCATCCCGGACTGCGGCCCCCGACCCGGATACGCTCGGCCCAGGAGCCGCACCTGCGGCCCGCCGATCCGGGAGCACCGATGACACGCCGCGCTCAGCTGTTCGTCGCGACCCACGCCGGCGCCCTGGCCAGGGCCGGCGCGCTGGAGGCCGGTGATCCGCCGCAGTCCGAGACGACCTCCTGCGAGCTGCCTGACCTGAGCCCGCTCGACCTCGAGCTGCTCGGCGAGGCCGCTGCCGCGGCCGTCCGCTTCGGCCACGGGGACCTCGAGCCTGCCGAGATCGACCTGAACCACGAGTGGCTCTTCCGCCTGCCGCCGTTCCTCGTCGAGGTGCTCGCCGAGGTCGGCCGGACGGACGACCCGGAGCTCCCCGGTGAGGTCGCGGCCGCCTGGGCGACCTCCGCCGAGCGCGACCCGCAGGACGGCGACCCGCTGGCGACGCTGAACGAGATCGTCCGGGTGGCGACCGCCGCAGAGGACCTCGGCCGGGGCGCCTACCTGTGGGTGCGGCCCGTCTGACCGGAACCTGCGCTCGGCACGGGACCCCGCACCGCACTAGCGTGGTCCCCGGACGACAACCAGGAGGGTTCGCGTGGCTGACGACAAGAAGACCATGATCGCCAAGGTGGCGGGGGTGGGCGCTGCCTTCGCCGCGGCGTGGCTGGCGCAGAAGCTCCTGGCGAGCGTCTGGAAGGCGACGACGGGTCACACCCCGCCGAAGCCCGAGGACGAGGGCGACGCCCGCTTCGCCGAGATCGCGATCGCGACGGCCCTCTCCGGGGCGATCGTCGCCCTGGTCCGCGTCATGGCGACCCGTGGGGCCGCGAAGTACTTCTCCACGAGCGCCTGACCGCGCTCGGCCGCTCGGGCTCAGCCCGCGCGCTCGTCGTCCTCGCGGTGCACAGCCGCCCGGAGGTCCTCGGTGAGCTCGTCCACGACGAGCGAGCCGGGCGCCACCTTTCCCGTGCGGTACCCGGCCCTGGTGACCAGGTGCGCGGCGACCGGCGCCGTCACCATCTGGAACAGCCCGACGAGCACGAGGACCCAGGTCACCGGCCCGGAGCGCAGCCACAGCCCGAGCCCGACGAGCATCAGCAGCACCCCGAGCACCTGCGGCTTCGTCGCCGCGTGACTGCGCGCGAGCAGGTCCCGGAAGCGAAGCAGGCCCACCCCAGCGGCGAGGGCCAGCCCGGAGCCGGCCACCAGGAAGGCAGCGGCGAGGACGTCGAGGACGGTGCTCATCCGAGCACCTCCCCCTGAGCCGGCCCGCCATGGTGCTCCTCGTCGGAGGCCGCGAGCTCGGCGTCCTCCATCGCAAGCCGGTCGCGCTCCAGCTCGGCCACCTCCTCGCGGCTGAGGATCCGGCCCTCGCCCTCGGGCTCGACCGCTGCGAACCTCGCGATCGTCACCGAGCCGACGAAGCCGACGAGCGCGAGCACCGCGAGGGTCGGCACGACGTCCGTCCGGCGCGTCGCGACCGCCACCAGGACGAACGCGCCGATGAGGATCGCGGTGAAGGTGTCGAGCGCGATCGCGCGGTCGAGCATCGTCGGCCCACGCTCCAGCCGGACCAGCACCAGGGCGGCAGCGAGAGTGAGGAGGACCCCGCAGACGAGGAGGACGACGGTCATCGTCCCTCCTTCGGCGGCAGGTGCTGGTCGGCCGGGACCGCACGGGAGCCCTGGCCCGTCAGGCCGGCGCGGTCGAGCTCGTCGAGCGAGGCCAGCGCCAGCAGCACGCGCTCCTCGACCGCCAGGACGGCCCGCCGCTCCGCCTCGATCCCGGTCCGCGCGACGTCGAGCACGTGCACGTAGAGCGTGCCGCTGATCCGGTGCGCCTCGACGACCACGCTGCCCGGCACCAGCGAGACGAGCTGAGCGGTGAGCGTCAGGTACAGGTCGGACTGGCTGCGCAGCCGGACCCGGATCACGGCCGACTGCGGGGAGCGCCGCCCGAGGGCGAGCAGGGCGACCTGCGTGCTCGCCACCACGAGGTCGACGACGAGGCGACCGGCCAGGAGCAGCAGCCGGCCGAGACGCGGGTGGCCGTGGTAGTCGATGGACGGCATCGGCAGTCCGCGCACGACGAGCAGCGCGATCGCCAGGCCCGCCAGCACGTTGGCCGGCGAGAGCGTGCCCCACAGGCCGACCCAGACGAGCGTCAGCCACAGGACGGCGACCACCTGGAAGGCGACGGCGCCGCGACGGCGCGGGTGCAGGCTCATGGCGTCGGCCCCGCGCTCGGCTCCGTCGTGGCACCCTCGGCCCCGCCGCCCGGCTGCACGGCCTCCGCCGACCGGCCGTCACCACGCACCCCGTCGGGGAGCACGGCCAGCACGTACTGGCTCCGGTCGCGCAGCAGCGCGGCGGCGCGGCCCGTGAACCCGAAGAGTGGCCCG
>JBBRGX010000126.1:0-7671 GCA_038223605.1 Actinomycetales bacterium
GGCCCGGGACCAGGTCCAGCAGCCGGGCGTGGACCTTCCCGTCGCCGTCGCGGGTCAGGTCGACCATCCCGGTCAGCATCGTCGGACCCTTCGTGGCGGCCTTGTGCGGGGTGTGGTGCCACACGTGCTCATCAACCCCGAGCGTGACCACACCGCCCAGGCGCGACTCGTCATCGGCGAGTTCGACCAGCCGCGGGGCGACCGCGCGCCACAGGGTCTTCCACGTGGTCCCCAGCTGGCGGGCCAGGCCAGCGATCGTGGCGTGCTCGCGGCGCAGCTGACCGATCGCCCAGGTCACCGCCCTGCACGTCAGCGACCCGCGAGCAGGCACAAGCGCGGGGTGCTGCTCGACGAACACCCCCACCGGGCAACCACTGTCGGGACACCGCCAGGTCCGCTGGCGCCACAAGACGGTGACCGGGACCGCCGCGGGCACGTCGCGCAACCGGCGCAGGCGCCTGCCACGGCCCACCGCGACGACCCCGCACCGCGGGCAGCCCATCAGCTGCGACGGAGTCGAGACCGTCACGGTCAAGCACGTCGGGCCACGCTCGACACACTCGACGTGGACGTCCTCCAGACCGAGCAGGAGATCACAGCGCGGGCAGGGGTCAGTGGTGGGCGCGAGCACGCACCCCGTAGCGTTGGACAACGTCGAGGTCCTCGATCAGATCAGGTTGCTTGGTCGCTCCCGATCCTCGGGGACCTCGACCCCCCAACCCCGCAACCTGCTCACCGGCGCGCCACCACCCCTACCGGAAGTCCGAAGAGCCGGAAAACGCCGGGCTGCTCAGAGGGCATGATTCGCGAGCGCCCCTGCGCCTGGCGTACCGAACGCGGCCTGCCGCTCCCAGAGACTCCCGGACACGAGCCGGCGGCGACTGACTCGACCGGGATAGTGCGACCCTTCGTGCCGTTCGGTCACGCGCGCGACTCCTTGACGGATCGTGAGGGAACTCGAGCCCCTCCTCGCCCAGCGGCCCCGCAGCCACACGCCAAGCGCCGCCCCGCCACCAGCCGCTGGCGTCCGCCAGCGTCCGCGCGACTTAGGGTCCAGGAGTTAGGGTCCAACAAGATCATCCGCAACGGAAAGGACCCCGTCGACGTTGATCGACAAGGCCCTGACCTGCAGTGATACACGTCGGGATGACAGGATTTGAACCTGCGACCCCTTGACCCCCAGTCAAGTGCGCTACCAAGCTGCGCCACATCCCGTGCCTGCTCCGAAGAGCCTCGAACACTTTACCGCACCCCAGGTGCCCTCCTGTGACGCATCCCGTCAGACGGCCTCCGGCGCGCCCGACGCCCGCCGTGCGCCGACGGGACGTCGGTCCCCTACCGAGGCGAGCTGATCGAGCTCGGCCGCGACGAGACCGAGAACGACGAGGTCGACCGAGAGCCCAGCGACCGCCGCCCACTGCTCGAGCCGGAAGACGAACACCTGCGTGATCAGCAGGCTGATCACCACCGCCCGTCGGAAGAGCACGTACCCGTCGTGCCGATCACGCCGGACCACGACGAGACCAACCAGGGCGAAGGTCGTCGACACGGCTGCGCCGCCGAGCACGCAGACGATCACCCACCAGCCGACCTCGACGTCACCCGCCCAGGCGAGGAGCCCCCGGGCGACGGTGCTCACCGAGCTCAGCAGCAGGACGACCACGGTCGCCGTCGGGACCCATCGCGCGGAGACGAGCCGCCTGGTCAGGGCGACCACCCAGCCGCTGACCGCAGCGATCGGGTTGGGGACCTCGACCGAGTCGTCCTCCACCACCGCAAGCAGCAACCCGACCTCTGCAGCTCCGCGCACCTGGCCGGCGCGGCCCAGCAGGTCGTCCGCCTGAGCCCTGGCCCGCGGCGTGAAGCCCCCGGCCAGTCCCGCGACGGCGCGGTCGGCCGCCCCGGCGAGGTATTCGACGCCCTCGTGCGGACGGCGACCGTTCAGCACCTCCCCGAGGAGGAGCAGGACGACCACCACGGCGTAGATGAGCGCGGCCGTCGGAGCGTAGAAGTAGTTGTTGTCCGAGGTGACGAACTTGCCGATCTCGTCGACGAAGAGCCCGAAGCCCACTCCCCCGACCAGGGCGCCGATCGGCCGCACCGACGGGCCGGCGAACGAGAGCAGCAGCACGAAGGCCACCGCCATCAGCAGGCCGCCCCACAGCACATGCGCCACGTGCAGGCCGTTGCCGCCGAGCTGCGGGTACCCCGTCGCGGCGAGCAGCGCCCGGGTGAGCATCACGGTCACCACGGCAGCGACCAGGAAGCCGGCGAGATAGGTCGACCCGTCAGGGTCACGCGGCAGGCCGAGCCGCAGCAGCGGGCTACGCCGGCCGGGCTGCCCGGTCACCGCCGACGCTTCTCCCGCACCCGCACCGAGATCTCGATCGGGGTGCCCTCGAAGCCGAAGTCCTCACGCAGGCGCCGCTCGATGAACCGGCGGTAGCCGGCCTCGAGGAAGCCGGTGGCGAAGATGACGAACCGCGGTGGGCGTGTGTCCGCCTGCGTAGCGAAGAGGATGCGCGGCTGCTTGCCACCTCGCAGCGGGTGCGGGTGCGCGGAGGCGAGCTCGCCGAGGAAGGCGTTGAGCCGGCCGGTCGGGATGCGGTAGTCCCAGGACGCCAGAGCCGTGTCCAGTGCCGGGACCAGGCGGTCACGGTGCCAGCCGGTGCGCGCCGAGATGTTGACGCGCGGCGCCCACTGGACCTGGACGAGGTCCTTCTCGATCTCGCGCTCCAGGTAGGGGCGACGGTCCTCGTCCATCAGGTCCCACTTGTTGTACGCGATGACCAGGGCGCGCCCGGCCTCGACGACCTGGGAGATCACGCGGGTGTCCTGCTCGGTCATCGGGACGCTCGCGTCGACAAGGACGACGGCGACCTCGGCCTTCTCGATCGCCGCCTGCGTCCGCAACGAGGCGTAGAAGTCCGCACCGACGGTCTGGTGGACCCGGCGACGGATACCGGCGGTGTCGACGAACATCCACTGGCGCTCACGCAGCTCGATGAGCTCGTCGACCGGGTCGCGCGTGGTGCCCGGCACGGAGTCGACGACGACGCGCTCGGAGCCCGCGAGAACGTTCAGCAGGCTCGACTTGCCGACGTTCGGCCGCCCGACCAGGGCGACCCGACGCGGCCCGTCGGCCGGCATCGGCCCGCCCTGGCTCGAGACCTCCGGCAGCGCGGCGACGATCGCATCGAGCAGGTCACCGGTGCCACGGCCGTGCAGGGCCGAGACGGGCTGCGGCTCGCCGAGACCGAGGCTCCAGAGCTCTGCGGCATCGATCTCGGCGCGAGGTCCGTCGACCTTGTTCGCGGCGAGCACGACGGGCTTGCCGGACCGGCGCAGCATCTTGACGACCTGCTCGTCGGTCGCCGTCGCGCCGACGGTCGCGTCGACGACGAAGAGCACCACGTCGGCCAGGGAGATGGCGACCTCTGACTGCTCGGCGACGCGCGCGTCAAGACCGGCGACGTCGGTCTCCCAGCCACCGGTGTCGACGAGCGTGAAGTTGCGGCCCGCCCATTCCGCCGGGTAGCTCACCCGGTCACGCGTCACACCCGGCGTGTCCAGGACGACGGCCTCGCGGCGGCCGAGGATCCGGTTCACGAGGGTCGACTTGCCGACGTTCGGTCGGCCGACGACGGCAAGGACGGGCACGGGGCCGACGGGGGCTCGGCCCTCGCTCTCGACACCCTCGGGGTCGAGGAGAGCGAGGTCGGCGTCCTCGAGCTCGTACTCGGCGAGGCCTGCCCGCAGGGCCTGCTCGCGGAGGAGCTCGTCGGGCGTAGGGGTTTCCATGGGTCCATCCTCCCAGCAGCGGAGCCCTGGGACGAACCACGCCGTCAGACGACGACGTCGGGCCCGTCCTGCGGCAGCAGCATCCCGTGCCGATCGGCCGCATCGGCGACATGCTCAGCGAGGGCTCGCCCCACGGCCTCGGCCGTCAGCCGCACCGAGTCCCGGGCGGCCGCAGCCCGCTGCGGGGGAACGGGTGCGCCGAACTCGATGACCATGCGCTGCCGGAACCGCGGGACGCGACCGGTCGACTCCCCCGTCAGCCGGGTCCCGAGCACCGCGACCGGGACCACGGGCGCACCGGCCTGCACGGCGAGCCATGCGACCCCCGCGCGAACGCTCGCGCCATCCCCCCGCCCGCGGTTGCCCTCAGGGAAGATCCCGACGACGCCGCCGGCCAGGAGAACCGCTCGCGCAGCCTCCAACCCGGACCGGCTCGACGCGCGATCGACCGGGATCTGCCTGGCGGACCGCAGCACGAGGCCGAGGAAGCCGTGGAACATCTCCGACTTCACGAGGATGTGCGAGGGCCGCGGTGCCATCGCGTGCACCAGCGGCCCGTCCAGGACCCCCACATGGTTCGCCGCGAGCACCACGGGCCCGGTGACCGGGACCCGGTCGGCGCCGACCACCTCGATGTCCCAGAGCAGTCGACCGACCACCCCCGAGAGTCGACGCATCCACCGCGGGCCCACGGGGCCCAGATCGGGACGCTCGACGACGCTCATCGAGCCGTCGCCCGGGCGACGACCGCGAGGACGGCCTCGACCGTCTGCTCGAGGTCGAGCTCGGAGGAGTCGACGGTCACCACACCGTCCGCCGCGGTGCGGAACTCGACGACGGCCGAGTCGGCGGCATCGCGACCGATGACCTCGTCCCGGGTCGCCGCGACCGCGGCCGCGTCGGCACTGCCGTGCAGCTCGCGGGCCCGCCGGGCCAGCCGGGCCTCCTCGCTCGCCGTGAGGAGCACCCGCACATCGGCGTCCGGCGCGATCACCGTGGTGATGTCGCGCCCCTCGACGACGACGCCACGACCCTCGCTGAACCCGTCGGGGCCGACTTCGACCTCGATCACCCGGCGCTGACGGGTGCCGAGGTCGGCCCGGACGTCCAGATTCCCTGCCACGCGGGAGACGGCCTCGGAGATCACGCTCCGGCGGATGGCCACGCCCACATCGGTGCCTGCGACGACGAACGTCGGGAACCGCGGGTTGAGGTCGAGCTCCAGGACGAGCGCATGGACGGCAGCGGTGACGGCCTGAGCATCGTCGAGGTCGATCCCCCGCTCCAGGCACCACCACGTCGCGGCCCGGTACATCGCCCCCGTGTCGAGGTAGGCCAGCCCGAGCCGGGCTGCCACCTGGCGGCTGACGCTGGACTTGCCCGAGCCCGATGGCCCGTCGATCGCGACGACGAGCGGGCTCATCCGGCCACCTTCCAACCGCGCTCGGTGAGCTCGGCGATGAGTCGGGCGCCGGTACCGCGCGCCACGGACAGCGAGGCCAGGCCGACGGCCTGGCGGGGAGCGTGCTCCAGGTCGAGGTCTTCGAGGTTGATCCCCACCTCGCCCATGTCGGTCAGCAGCCGCGCGAGCTCGCCCGGCCGGTCGGGGACGATGACGACGACCACGTCGTCGTCGCGCCGCGAGCCGCCGTGCTTCCCGGGGATCCGCGCCACGCCGGTGTTCCCGGCAGCGATCGCCCCGGCGAGGGTGCCGAGCGCCCCGGCCGGGGTCTCGCCCCCGTCGACGTCGTCCAGCGCGCCGAGCACGCTGTCCAGGTCGGCGCGCAGCAGGCGAAGCACCGGAGCGACGGCACCGGCGTTCGCCGAGAGGATCGACGTCCACATCGCCGGGTCGCTCGCGGCGATCCGGGTGACGTCGCGCAGCCCCTGTCCGGCCAGGTCGAGAGCCGCCGGGTCCGCGCCACCCAGCCGGGCGGCGACCAGCGAGGCGACCACCTGCGGCAGGTGGGAGATGAGGGCAACGGCCGCGTCGTGCCGCTCGGCGTCGAGCTCGACCGGGGTGGCCCCGGCATCGAGAGCAAGGGCGCGTACCGCAGCGACTGACGCCGGAGCACCGCTCGGGCCGGGGCTGATCACCCACGGACGACCGGTGAAGAGGTCAGGCCGTGCGGCAGTGGGACCGGACCGCTCAGAGCCGGCCATCGGGTGTGAGCCGACGTAGCGCGAGAGGTCGCCACCGGCGGCGGTGACCGCAGCGAGCACTCCGCTCTTGACCGAGGCGACATCCGTGACGACGGCTGCGGGGTGCGCGGCGAGCTCGGCCAGCACGACCTCGGCCGTGACGTCCGGCGGCGCGGCGACCACGACGAGCCGCGGGCTCTCGTCGCCCTCGGTCGGCAACCGACCCGCACCGAGGTCACGGGCAAGCAGCACAATGGTACGTGACGGGTCCGCCAGGACGACGTCGACACCGGCGGCGCGAAGCACCATCCCGATGCTCGCTCCGAGCAGACCGGTCCCGACGATGCGCACCGGGCCGCGCGTCGCGGCGTCGTGCCGGGGTACCGCGCGTCCGTTCACTGCGCGAGGTCGCGACGCAACGACGTCGCACCGTGCAGGTACACGTGACGCACCTCGGCGCGCGGCACGTCGAGCTCGGCGTGGGCCATCAGCCGCACGACGCGCGGCAGAGCCCCAGGAACGTCCACCTCCGTCGCGCACATCAGCGGGACGTCCCCCATGCCCATCTCCCGCGCCGCCGCGGCCGGGAAGTCCGCATGCAGGTCGGGCGTGCACGTGAAGAGGATCGAGATGAGGGCGTCAGTGCCCAGAGCGTTCGCTGACATCACCTCGCGGACGAGCTCGGAGGTCCGCTCGAACAGGTGGTCCCGCTCGTCACGGTCCAGCTGGGTGGCTCCGCGGATGGCTCGCACGCTCATCGCGGTCCTCCGTTCTCGACGGCACCGGAGCGTACCCGCGTCACAGCCCGACCGCTGCCATCAGCGCCCCCAGCTCGGTACGGCCGAGGACCCGCGTGCGCCCGGGGCGCATGTCACCGAGCCGGACCGGGCCGATCTGCGTCCGCACCAGGCGGATGACCGGGTAGCCGACCTCCTCGAACATGCGCCGGACGATCCGGTTGCGACCCTCGTGCAGGATCACCTCGACCATCGTCGTGCTCGGCGTCGTGTCCAGGACCCGGAAGGAGTCGACCTTCGCCGGGCCGTCCTCCAGCTCGATGCCCTCGCGGAGCTGCTGCCCGATGGCCGGACGGACCCGACCGGTGAGCGTGGCGACGTAGGTCTTCGGGATCGCGAACGAGGGGTGCGCGAGCCGATGGGCCAGCTCGCCGTCGTTGGTCAGCAGCAGCAGGCCCTCGGTCTCCGCATCGAGCCGCCCGACGTGGAACATCCGGTGGTCACGGTTGGAGACGAGTCCCTCCAGCGAGGGACGCCCCTGCGGGTCGTGCATCGTCGAGACGACGCCGGCCGGCTTGTTCAGGGCCATCGTCACCATCGTGTCGTCGAGCTGGACCCGACGGCCGTCGACGTGCAGCACGACCGTCTCCGGGTCCACGCGCACACCCTGCTCGCGCACGATCTCGCCGTCCACGGTCACGCGACCCTCGGCGATGAGGTTCTCGCAGGCTCGACGGGAGCCGACACCGGCCCCGGCGAGCACCTTCTGCAGCCGGACGCCCTGCGGCTCGTGCGTCTCGCCGCTCATGATCCGCTCCCGTCGACGAGGTCGAAGCCCTCGAGATCGGGGAGGTAGGGGGCCAGCGGGGGGAGCTCGTCGAGACTTGTCATGCCCATCCGTTCCAGGAAGTAGGGGGTGGTCGTGTACAGCACGGCTCCGGAGGGTTCCGTGCCGATCTCACCGACCAGCCCGCGGGCCGCGAGGGTCCGC